>JBEEOW010000070.1:0-3062 GCA_041191405.1 Bacteroidota bacterium | reverse complement strand
CCTTCCAAACCACCGACAATGCTTGGAGAGCAGATGCTGCCGATAACCAAGGTACCCCAGGTTATAAACTCCGTAGCCAAGGCACAGGGCAAACCAATGCCAGCGGTTTCTCTGGGCTTTTAGCAGGTGTCCGCAGTTCCGGTGGTACGTTCCTCAGTCGCGCGTCTGACGGCTACTGGTGGTCGTCTTCTGCTACAGGTGCTAATGCAAGTTTACGCCTCCTGCTCACGGGCACCCGTGGTGTGTACCGTTACAGCAACAATAGGGCGGGCGGCTTTTCTGTTCGTTGCCTCAAGGATTAGATTTATTTGATATTTGATTTATTTAAGGCAAAAAAAATGACATTAAAAGATAAAATAGAAATGCAAGCACAAGATACTACCAAAATATATCTTCATCAAGAGGGTATATTTTACAAGGTGTATAACGAGGGAGCTTTTTTGTTAAATTATTTAGGCTATAAAGTAAGGATTAAATACATCAAAAATCTAAATCAAGAAATATACAGTAATACCAATTGTATTTTAAAATGAGCTAAACGAATTTTAAAATTTACAATGGTAAATGTCGATTTTAGATTAAAATAAGCTATTAAGAGTTTTAATAATTAAAAGCTTATTTTAATCTTTTATTGGTTATAAATGTTAAGTTTTTATTTTTGCTATTAGCGGGAAGATTGAGGACACATCTTGCAGGGGATTAAAATTTGATTTATAAAAAGTTTAATCAATACATTTATATGTACCAAAATTTGTATTTTTGGTACATATAAAAATTATAAGGGACAAAATGCACCACGTTTTAAATTAGAAAAACTTCCTCCATTTCGTGAAAAGGTGGAAACTATGGAGATTTTAAGACAAACTACAACTGAAATTGTATCTAATAAAGATTTAAAACTAATTTAAGTTATCTTAGTATTAAATTAAAGATTCTTTGTAGATTTACATATTGTTAAAAGATAAACTAAATTATTTAAGGTTTAAATACTAATAAAATGTAATGGCAAAGGGCACTTATATATCCGTAAATATTACACCATCCCAAAGGGATATGCTTTTGCTGTTGAATGAAAATGAGATAGATATATTTTGTTTGGAGGATTTGAAAGAATTGCAAGGTAAATCGCTAATGGATAGTAATGAAATTATAGAAAACTTAGTACATAAAAAAATCTTCTCCCGAATTGAAAGAGGCAAATATTGCCGAACGAATTTTAGAGATGAAAAAGTAATAGGGTGTTTTTTGGTGCCCGATGGTGTTATTGGGTATTGGTCGGCTTTAAATTTACATGGTTTAACGGAGCAGTTCTCAAATACTATTTTTATTCAAACTACACATTTAAAAAAGAGTAAAACGGTGTTTGGAGTACAGTATCAATTTGTAAAAATAAAAGAAACCAAACGAGTTGGAGTAATCACACAAGGATTTGGTAATCATCAATACAAAATAACAGACAAAGAAAAAACATTGGTAGATTGTTTTGATCTACCTCAATATTCTGGAGGATATGCAGAATTAATTCGTGCTTTTAGTAAAGCAGAAATAGATCAAGATAAAATGATTGAATACTGCAAATCTATAGGTAATATAGCTGTTGTTAAAAGGTTAGCTTTTTTGGCAGAGCTACTGAAAAAACCAAAAATGAATCGTTTTTTAAAGTATGCAAAAGAAGAAGTAAATGCACGTTATGTATTACTAGATCCATTAGGTAAAGAAGAGGGAAGTTTTAATAACAGTTGGAAACTGAGGTTAAATATTAGAGAAGATGAACTATTGGAAATTTGTAATAAGCAATATTAAATGATAACAATTAAATTTTGGACTAAGCCTTTTAAACACCTGTCAGGTTTTGAAAACCTGACAGGTGTTTAAAAGAAATTGAAAAACAAATTATACACATATGAAATGAGCCTCAATGTGTGAATAGATATGCAGGGGATGGAGTTACAACTTCAAGTACAACAGGAACCAATAGTTCTACCGATACTCCCGGCCACGGTAGTTTTATAACAGAAGGAAATTCACCTTATGATTGGCGAAGTCCTCAAAACAATAATTTATGGCAGGGTGTAAACGGCATAAACAATCCTTGCCCAAGTGGATATCGATTACCTACTGAAGCTGAGTTGAATGCCGAACGTGCTATATTTCCGACCCAAAATGCCAGCGGCGCTTATAACTCAGTGTTAAAATTGCCCATGGCGGGCCTCCGCACCGGCAGCAATGGTTCGCGCAACGTTGTAGGTACCTACGGCTTCTACTGGAGTAGTACGGTTAGCGGTACTAATGCGAGCTACCTGGACTTCAATAGTAGCAATGCCGGCATGCTCACCAGCTACCGAGCAAACGGGAACTCTGTTCGTTGCCTTAAGGATTGACACTTTGAAAAGCGAAGCGATTTGATAATTTGACACTTTATCCTACCATCCCGTTAGGGTGGTAGGATTTTATTTCTCTGAAACAACGTCAAACCTATTTATGGATATTTTTGGATAAAATAAAGGTATATGTATATTTATGGAACTTCGGATTTAAGTAAAAAATATACAATACATTTTCATTACACTGAAAACGTATTGTATATTTGCAGAAAAATTTCATTATGGATGATTTGTTTATTCGAAATACTTATTTAAAAAAAGTTGAACCTTACATTGGTAAAGAAATAATAAAGGTGCTTACTGGGCAAAGGAGGGTTGGTAAAACAATTTTGCTTAAACAAATTGAGCGTTTGGTACAACAACTTGATAAAAAAGCAAATACCATTTATGTAAATAAAGAACAACATGAATTTAAACAAATTAAAAATGCCGAAGATTTGTTTGAATACGTTGAATCCAAACTAAAAGCTAAACAAAGCAATTATGTATTTATAGATGAAATACAGGAGATAAGAGAATTTCCGCCCTTGTTGGTCTTATGATCAACAAGTAATGTCTTGTCCTGAAATAGGTTTACACAAAGTAAGCATAAAATGGAAGGAAGAACAAAGGTTGTATACAGTGAAGCATTCAAACATTTAGTGTGTAAAGAGCACATCGATACAGGTTCAAGTTTGA
>JBEEOW010000069.1:0-3233 GCA_041191405.1 Bacteroidota bacterium | reverse complement strand
ATTGGCTTAAATCTTCAGGCATAAAACAAGGTAAAATGCTACTGAGTACCAATATTTCAAATATACTAATTCAGTTAAAAACTTAAGTAAAATTAATTAACTTTACTTTAAGGCGTAAAAAAAATCAATTTATGATAAGTTAAATTAACAATTATGGTAACCATAAAAATTGATTCAAAAAAATTAAAAAACACCATTCAGTTTTTGAAATCTACTTTCAAAGAAAAGAGGCGTGAGGTTGTTACTTGCAACTTTACTGTAACAGAAAATGGTGTTTCAATAGTGATTCCTTATGGATCTATTTTCATTGAATGTGAAACTACTGGAACTTGCTCCACAGAAATACCATTTACTCATATTTATAATATTGTTAATGATATAACTATAGAAGTTAGCGAAATTTCTATCTATCATAACACGTTTAAAATCAATAATGTAATGTTCAATGTCAGGACAGTTGATTATGAAAATAGTAATCCTATTCAACCAATTTTTTTCAAGAAAAATTATACTGAACTAGCTTTACTTAAACTTAAAAACAAAGGTACAACTGTAGCCGAATTTAAAGCCAGACAAATTTATAAAGAACTATTAGAAGCTGAAGATAACTTAAATATCAAAATAAATAGAGCTTATAATAATTTGAAATTATACGGCTTTACAAAAGAAGAAATAACTGATTTTGTAAATAAAAAAATTAGTGAATAAGGAAGGTTTAATATTAATTATCATTTAAAAAATCAAATATGTTTATTGCAATTATTATCTCAGTATATCTTATTATAGGTTTAGTTTCTAACCTAGTAGGGCCATTGGCGAAGAAGTTTAAAAGTGCATTATATGACTTAAAGTACAAGGATATAGATTTGTTTTATGAAACATATATTCCACCTGTACCAAAGCAAAAGTTGATTCTATTTATTGTCACATTTAGGCTTTTTATTCTCTTTGCTTTTCCATTTTTATACTCAATAATTATTATTGATAATATAAAATATCGTAAACGAATGAGGTTGCTAAATATTCGTTTAGCTAAAGAAAAAGAATTAAGTAAAAAAGGCTTGCTATTTTCATCTCATGTAATGGGAGGCATGGGTGATATTTCATGTAAAGAATGTGATTTTGAACAATCTATATTATGTTCTGCTCATTTTGCTGATGATTCATATTCACAAGGCTACCAATGTCAAACTTGTGGAAAATTTCATTCAATCAATTCAAAAAATAAAAATTTAGTATGCGATTGCGAAAGCAAAGGTACATTAAGTAGAGAGCATTTATTGTTTTGCCCTAAGTGTAAATCTCACAAACTTAAATATGAGTTGACTATGATGACTTGATTAGTTAAATACTGAAAAGGAGTAAATTTAAATAGGGGGGGAGTAATGATTTAATTTCTTAAATTCACTTAACCCTCAAAAACTTCCCTTCAATCTTACACTTTTCCAAACAGTTAGCATTAGCTTTTCCGTAAGCAACTAACACACTTGGACTTCCAGCTGATTCACCTTGTTTGCCATTGACATGGTAAAAAGCCAATCTACCTTTAATAAATAAAACCGCATCCGCTTTTTGCCAAATTTGTTCAAAAAAGGCATTTGTTTCTGTTCTTGCAAAAATCAAAGCTATGGCATTTCCATGTTTGGCACATTTCTCTAACCATTCACCAGAATTGTCATAAGGTGGATTGCACCAAACTCTACCTTTCCAAGTTTGCTTTAATCCATTGTCTTTTCTTGTAAAATGTTGTTTTGCTGTGTCCCAAGGTCTTTTAGTTGGACTACAGGGATCTAAATCAAAACTACCCAAAGCTTTTATAATGTAGGGAGGAGTAAGCCATTCTTGTTTACTTTTCTTTACCCTTTCAAAACTTGTATCCATAACCTACAATTCCAAATCTAACTCTAAAGCCAAAGCAATTGCCTTAGCCTTTGCTTTGGCAATTGAAATGCTTGAATCATCTTCTACATAAGGCTCAATTACAGGAACATCAATTTTTGCTAAAGCTTCTTTTAATGTTCCCTTTACAATAGTTTCGTATTCGTTTTCACCACGGTCACCACGTTTCTTTTGGGTTTCTTCTCCTAAAATATCCGATGGATATTGTTTAAAGTGTTGGTCTGCAATGAGGTTGTTGATTCTGTCAGATTTAAATTCATCTTCAGGTTCTACAATTTCTAGCAATACTTGTAATGACCTAAAATTGATTTTGTTCCAATTGAAATCTAATTGCATCAATCTTGGATATTGATTGAATTCATCCAATTCAGCAAAGGAGAAATAACCTAATTCAGCGTTTTGTAAATCACCATTCAAAACTGCAAAACCGAAAAACATATTGTCTTTTCTGTTCCATTCAATCACATACCAATCTGAACCACCCATGAAATAATGTGCATGAATCATGGCTTTGTCGATGGGTACTTTTGAACGAGTAGGAATTTCCTGCAATTGTTTTTCTAGGTTCTCCAACAAATAAGTAAGCTCCTTTTCTGAACTTTTATCAAGCTCTTTTAAAAACTTCACCTGATTTAATGGCAGAATTTGTTGTACAGTTTTGAATGGTGCTAAAACCATAACTTAATCGTTTTCAGTAAATAATGCATTTTCAATTTGTCCCAAAGCATCATAAATAGAAGTCATGCCTTGTTCATACAACAAGTACTTCACTTTATCAACCAATTGCCCCAAATAAGCTTTGTTTGAAGCAAAAGCAATTACATTGGGAAACATACTTTTGAGTTGCTCATCCTTGTCTAAATCAAGTATAGATTGCTCAATAACCAGCTGTAAATCCTTATCCGTTTTGCTCATTTGCCAATACTGTTTTGAGGTGTAAAAAACTATTGAATTGTACCGCAAGTAAACTACTGATTGCTTGCAAAAACAGCAACACAAATACTCCATTGCTTTCAAAGTAATTCAATTGATAACCAATGAAATACACCAATGGGTAAATCAAAGTTATGAGAATGGTACATGACAAAGTGTAATGAGTTTTAATCCAGTTCAAAGTGTTTGTCATTTAATAGGTTGTTAAATGTTTCAAGGGTAATTTTTTGTTCTCTACCGTCTTCGGTAATCAGTTTTACTTCATTTTTTTCTTGGTCTTTTTCAAATGTAGAAATTGAACCATCACGAAGTTTTACAAAACCTTTACTCAATACTTTGACTGATTCTGAGGGATTGTCAGCATTGATTAAGTATTGATTTTCAAAGTCATCATAAGAAAG
>JBEEOW010000068.1:0-3342 GCA_041191405.1 Bacteroidota bacterium | reverse complement strand
TAAAAATAACTGAGAGCCCAAAAAAGTGCGTTTTTGTTTCAAGAAAATTTTAGCTTTTGTCTCTAAATTTTCAAACGTTTTCAAGCATAAATTTGCCAATTACCCAAGACAAGATGGTGGTATCTTTTAATTTATCACTGAATTCTCATATAACAAAAACTTTCATTTCTTCGCTTCAAAGCTTCTAACATTAAAACTAGGATTAATACACTCATTTGCATTTTTCTATCAACCTTTTCAATTAACACTTTATATTTTCTAATCATTGAATCATCCATACATTTCTAGCTTTAGCAGCCGCATTCTTTACTTAACGTTTACGGTCATCACAATCTCCAGCCAATTTTTACGTAATAGTAGTTGCCTTGTATGGGTATATTGCCGTGTATTCCATATATGCTGGGATGATAGACAACACTTGCAAGCTAATTCAGATGCACATTACGATTATAATTAAATTGCGCACCAGTGAATTCAAAAATTATCTAATAAACCCAAAGCCGTTAAAGTTAGCAGCGAATCTGAGGAATCGATTGATTGAATTTTAAAAGGGAATAGCTACTGGTTAAATTTTAAACAATGGACTACCTTCGGAGCCTCTGTAACCAAAATAGATTTTGGAATTCTTCTTTGCACATGAGATATTTTAATGCGATAAAACTGATTATTATCTACAAAATAAATGAAAACTAAAGTACCTTTCAAATAGCATCTAATTCCCAAGCTTATTGTTGGTAGACACTGAAAAATCTATCTCATTTGTGATGTCTGGTCTTGCGCTGCCAAGAACCGCAAACAAAGGTGAAAATATAAAGCTATCGAAAATAACGGCTAAATATTAGATAAATATAAATCTATGATGGCAACCTGCTTCTTTGAGTTTAAATGCAGAAGTAATGAGAGGTAGCAATGATAAATCTTAACATTTATAAATGATATTGTCCATTTCCCTATTATGCTGATATTGAATTCTGTTTTCAAGAAGCTTTAAAGATAAATGTAATAATCCATCTAAAGAATGTCCATTTCCACTTTAAATAGTAAATCTTTGAATTTTTGTGAAATACTATCCGAGTTTTTTAGATTTTGTTTTACAATCCTTGAAGCCTTTACCAAATTAAACAAAAAACACCAAAAATAACGTTTCCAAGTGTTGTAGTTTCTTCATTAAACAAACGTAGTAATTTCTTTCCATTGTCCAATAATATCTTATCATAAAACATTTCTACACATTAATAGTTTTGGACTTACTAGAAGCTGTTGCCAAATAAAAAAAGCATTCTTCTGTATAATACCAAATTATAATCAGAATTTTTCAAACTATCTATAATTCCATCATTATCAACTCCACCTTATTTTCCCACTGTTTGACGGTTTGAATATTTGAATACGCTTGTCATACTGCTATAAATCTAAGCACATAGCGCATTGTATCCAGAGTTACCAAGCTATTTTCCTTATTATGAGGCCTCATTATTATTCTCTTCATTTAAATTTCTTAGGTTACCTCTTCCTTTAAACAACCAATAATTTCGGCAAAATAATTCTACTTGCATATCCCAAGCAGATGTACTATATCCATAAGCAACCGATTCTGTCTTCAAATGCAGAGGTAATGAGTGGTAGCAATAATAAATCTGAACATTTATAAATAATATTGTCAATTTCCCGATTAAGCTTATATTGACTTCCGTTTTCAATGAGCATTAAAGGCAGATGTACTTAACTTCTGTTAATGTTCCCAATAAGAACCATATAAAAACTTTGAGAAATACTGTAATAGTTGGTTATTGAAAGAATGTTGATTTCCCTTTCAAATACTAATAATACCCCCAATAACCATATTTGCCAGAAAAGATAGCGCGCAGTAGTAAAAAGTGTTTCTTTAATTAACTTATTAAAGAATGCAGGATGTAGAACAGAATTTTGACAAATATTTTTCTCTTCTGATATCATATCTAACCCAAAACCAGCGCAGTTGTCTAGTGAGCTTTCTGGGAAATTACATAAAACTGTACGAAGTTTTGAAGCAGCTTTGAAAATGCTTTCAGATTTTTGACAAGTATTTCACATGTTGAAGCATGCCCAATAATGTGTTGCATTTCTCTTTGCTTCTACAGCGAATTAGTATTTTTTTCTCGTGATATTCATCATCAGCATATCTGAGATTTTTAGCCATATTCATTAACACAAATTTAAAAAAACGGCCATCTGCAATCTTTCCAACTTTTATAATCTTCCTAAAATGTCTAAATAATATCATAAGATTGACAATTTGTCGAATGTGAAAATTTCTAGAATATTTCTTCAGTTCTAGTTTTAGAAATCCAATATTAAGAGTAATCTGATTGATAATGCGAGATGGTCCAAAAGTCATTTCTCTAGCCGGTATTTTCTGTTAAGTCACATGCAAGCTTTAGATCTGAAAGTAATAATATTAATCTGTATACCAAGTAAATCTGGATTCTAGATAATCATAATATTCTGAGAGTGACATTTTCATAATCCATGAGCTAAAGTAGTAGACATGATGATCTTTTTCTTTCTTAGTCCGATAAAACTATTTGAGTTTGTTTGATATTAAGTCGGTTTCTCTATACTCTTCCAAGATTGATCTGTTTCACTGTCGTTAAGTAGCACTTTTAGCAGCAATCAAGTATTTCTAATTTCTAAATGTAGATGTTTAATAGCATTTGGTTGAATCTGCTGATTGTTATCTTGTTGGTTTTTTATGATCAAATTTTAAGAACTCTTACGATCAAACACATTCAGGCTTATATGAAACATCATAAGTATGGGATTCTTGTTTTATTTAATCGAGTAGCTTTGTTTATTACATAAATCTTGGCATATAGATCAATCCTAATGTATTTCAGATGAAGTATCATAATCCGTCCGAAAGTTGAAAAACGACCACAGAAAGTCCGAATTGCGAATTGTTTGTCGTCTGCAAGAGAATAGAATGAATCAAGTAATTTAAGATGACTTGCTCTGAAAAAAAGTTGTGTTTTTTAAGTGAAGAATTCATTTTATGAATAACTACTGTAAATAGTGAATTTTCCAAATCAAAGCCTGAGTACGAGTGGCTACAGCAGAATGGCGGAGCCGACCGCAAGTAATAGTAAGGTTTCCGTCAATAAACTGAATTTCACTCTTATTCTTCTACTGAGCCTTGCAAGTTTCATTATTTGGGCTTTGTCTAATTTAGCCAAAATATTGGTCCCTGTATCCTTGTTGATAATCATATTGAAAAATTAGAGGATCCGATAAAATTAATTTGACTATGCAGTTTGGCTCCAAAGAGAATACTTTAAAAGTAGAGAGAGCAACCATAAGAAAAAT
>JBEEOW010000067.1:0-3484 GCA_041191405.1 Bacteroidota bacterium | reverse complement strand
TCAAACTTGAACCTGTATCGATGTGCTCTTTACACACTAAATGTTTGAATGCTTCACTGTATACAACCTTTGTTCTTCCTTCCATTTTATGCTTACTTTGTGTAAACCTATTTCAGGACAAGACACTCTTTTGCAAGCTTTGGCTCGTGGGCTGGCTTGTGTGGCTTGCAAATGTGTATGACTGCGAAGGGTTGGCTCTAAACATTTTAATAATATTCGTTTAAAAAACCGTTAAATAATTTGTCAGACAAGTCTTGTATTTCTTCATTTAAGTTTTTCAATTTATTAATTTCATTGAACTTTTTCACGATTAGTCTTTGGTCTTCAATTTTCGGAACTGAAATAACTTGACTAAGAAATATATCTTCATTCAAATACTTTCTATGAGTAGAACCGGTGCTTGAATTTTTGCAAATCTCTAAAAAGTTAAATGAATGAGTAAAATAATAAAACCATTCGCCATCTATTAAGTCCGTGTTAATTTTATATGTCCAAAAATTGCCTGTAATTATTGCACCTTCTAAATCATCGGGGATTAGTCCAAATGCACCATTCCGAGCATCTATTTTAGACAAAATAAAATTACCCTTTCTTATATAGAATTGATTTTTCGTTCCAATTTTACTACCTAATTCTATATCTCTTAATACAACGCCATTGTGATTACCTTTAATTGTAACTCGCTTGTATTTTACATTATTTTCAAGCTCAAAAGGTTCTTTTATTCTTTTTAGTAACTGAGAGATTTTATAAGGAACATGGTTATTTTGTTTACTAATAGAAATGTCTAATAAAGAAATGCTGTCAGAAAAACTTGCCAATTTTTGTTTTAGTGCTTTTAATGTTTTTGGCAATGAAATTACTTCACTTGAAAGAATTTTTGGATTTTTAATATCTAAATCCCAATTTATTAAATCTGATACTTGAATTTTCCATGCGTTATCATTTTCAGTCCTATTAAACCACCATTGTTTTAGTTCATCAAATTCTTCAACTAATAATGGTTTCATTTTAGAATAACTTTTCTGACCTTCAGGAAATTTATGTTGGTAATACCATATTTCGTTAGTTGGTGAACCTTTGTCAAAAAACAATAAATTAGTGCTTACAGTAGCTGGGAAAAATGAAGTAGAAGGAAGTCTTACGATTGTATGTAAGTTACACTCTGTCATTAGTTTTTCTAAAATTCTTGATTTTATTCCTTCACCTTTTATTGAACCATCTGGTAACACAATTGCACATCTACCATTTGGCTTTAAGAGTTGCAACATTAAGACTACAAACAAGTCTGCACTTTCTTTGCACCTATATGTTGCAGGAAAGTTTGTTTCAACACCGTCTGCAATGCTTGCACCGAATGGTGGATTAGCAAGAATTACATCTACTTGGTCTTTCTTACCAATACTATTATATTCTTTTTTTAAACTGTCTATGTAATGGTAATCGGGAACATCAATTTCATGAAGAATTAGGTTAGTTAAACCTAAAACATAAGCTACTGGTTTTAATTCCCATCCAGTTATTGAGTTTTGTAATACAGCTTCATCCTCAACTGTTTTTACAAATTTTTCTCTAATATGGTCAATTGCAGCCGATAAGAAACCGCCTGTACCTGCTGCTGGGTCTAAAACTTTTTCGCCCAATTTCGGGTCGGTCATCATTGTCATTAATTGAGTTACGGCTCTTGGCGTATAATATTCTCCTTTGTTTCCTGCATCTCTTAACTCCTGTAAAATACTTTCGTAAATATTACCAAAAACGTGTTTGTCTTCTGATTTTGTAAAGTCAATTTCATTGAGTTTGTTGATTACCTTTCGCATTTCATAACCACTTTTCATGTAGTTATTTGTGCCATCAAAAACCTCTTTCACTATCATAGCACGCTTCGGATTAGTTGTGCTTTTAATTTCCCTCAAGGATAGAAAAAGCCCCTTGTTTGCGAGTTCATTGCTATCAATGAAATTTATCAATTCATCGCCAGTAATTCCTTCGGGATTGCTTGCCCAATTTCTCCATTGAAATTTTTCGGGAATTACAGAAACATAGTTGTCTTTTATTACCTCCAATTCTTGGTCTTTATCGTCCATAATTTTAAGAAACAACATCCAACCTAATTGCTCTAATCGTTGTGCATCGCCAGAGATTCCTCTGTCTTGCCTCATTATGTTTCTTATACTGCTTATTACTGCTCCTACATTTGCCATTTCTTATGCTGCTTTATAAAGTTCGTTTTCCAATTCTTTTAATGCTTGAATGTAATTTTCTTTTCCACCAAAAGCATTAATTATTTCAAGTGGCGAACCTAATTTATTTAATGGGTCAAGTTTTAAAACATCTAAACTTTCAATAGTCAATAAATCATCATCTGCGTATTTGTCAAGCAAACTTTTGATTACTGATTGTGCTTTCTCTCCGTATTTGGTAAAGTAATTTCTTTTCTTCACGTTGTTTGCTCTTTCCTTTCTTGTCAATGGTTTTGCTTCAAAAGCTACATGACAAATCAAATCAAAAGGGTCAAAGTCTTTTCCGATTTCTTCCTTCAGTGCTTCAAAGAAAATTCCTTGTTGTTCCAACGCTTCAACGATTGCCTTTTTTTTGTCAGCATTTTTCCATGAATTCAAAAACGTTTCAAGTGTTGCGTATTTTTCAATTACATTTTTCTTGGTGTAATCTTTCAGACTTTCGGTAATTATTCGTCCGTCAGCACCTAAATATTGTACTCGTTCATTTACAATTTTAACTTCAACTCCGTTAACTCTTATTTTTTCTCTTGGGTTTGGTTCTGCTACAATAAAGCCACCACCAGTAACGATTGGATATTCAGGCGTTGGAAATTCTACATCACCACCGTCAACTACATCAACAATTGGTTCGTCTGTTACTTCATCGTCTGTTCCCGAAATATCATCATCTTCAGTAACATCTTTAATCATTACAGGGTCGCCATCAAAATTAGGGTCTGCAAAAAGATTGGTTACATTTCTAAAATCCATAATGGTAAAATACGTTTTCCCGTATTCTTCATTAATTCTCGTTCCTCTGCCTATAATTTGTTTGAATTCTGTCGGAGAACCAATATTACTATCAAGCACAATGAGTTTGCAAGTTTGAGCATCAACGCCAGTAGTCATTAACTTAGAAGTTGTCGCAATAACGGGGTAGCGTTCACTTGGATTTATAAAACTATCCAACTCTCTTTTACCTTCTTCGTTGTCGCCTGTAATTTGCATTACATACTTATTGTTTTGAGCAACCAAATCGGCATTGGCGTTAGCCAATGCGGTTCGCATGCCTTCGGCATGCTCAATGTCAATGCAAAAAACAATTGTCTTTGCGAAACGGTCATTTCCTTTTAAGAATGTCTCGTCCTAAAAAATGTTTACAGATTTGATTAATAATCCTGATATAAATTTACACTAATTTTCTTAATCCTAAAAAGGATTTACAATTAAAATTTATCCTAAAATAGCTTTACATTTGTATT
>JBEEOW010000066.1:0-3550 GCA_041191405.1 Bacteroidota bacterium | reverse complement strand
CCAACCACAGTAACGGTATCAGGCGGCGGAGCCATCTGTTCAGGTTCATCCACTACATTAACAGCTTCTAATGGTTCATCAGGAACTATTTATTGGCAAAACACTACAAGTAGTGGAACATCCACTGCAACAGCATCGTCATCACAGTCAGTGAGTAGTGCAGGAACGTATTACTTCAGAGCACAATCAGCTCAAGGTTGTTGGGGAACACAAGGAAGTGCCACTATCACAGTAAATGCCTTGCCAACCACAGTAACGGTAACAGGCGGAGGAGCTATCTGTTCAGGCTCATCCACAACTTTAACAGCTTCTAATGGTTCATCAGGAACAATATATTGGCAAAACACTACAAGTAGTGGAACATCCACAGCAACAGCATCGTCATCACAGTCAGTGAGTAGTGCAGGAACATATTACTTTAGAGCACAATCAGCTCAAGGTTGTTGGGGAACGGAAGGAAGTGCTACTATCACCGTCAATGCCTTGCCAACCACAGTAACGGTAACAGGCGGAGGTGCCATCTGTTCAGGTTCATCTACCACATTAACTGCTTCTAATGGTTCATCAGGAACAATATATTGGCAAAACACTACAAGTAGTGGAACATCCACTGCAACAGCATCGTCATCACAGTCAGTGAGTAGTGCAGGAACGTATTACTTCAGAGCACAATCAGCACAAGGTTGTTGGGGAACACAAGGTAGTGCAACCATCTCCGTAAATGCCTTACCAACCACAGTAACGGTAACAGGCGGAGGAGCTATCTGTTCAGGCTCATCCACTACTTTAACAGCTTCTAATGGTTCATCAGGAACAATATATTGGCAAAACACTACAAGTAGTGGAACATCCACAGCAACAGCATCGTCATCACAGTCAGTGAGTAGCGCAGGAACGTATTACTTCAGAGCACAATCAGCTCAAGGTTGTTGGGGAACGGAAGGAAGTGCTACTATCACCGTCAATGCCTTGCCAACCACAGTAACGGTAACAGGCGGAGGTGCCATCTGTTTAGGTTCATCCACTACATTAACAGCTTCTAATGGTTCATCAGGAACTATTTATTGGCAAAACACTACAAGTAGTGGAACATCCACCGCAACAGCATCGTCATCACAGTCAGTGAGTAGTGCAGGAACGTATTTCTTCAGAGCACAATCAGCTCAAGGTTGTTGGGGAACCCAAGGCAGTGCCACAATCACAGTAACTGCTTTGCCAACTATTACATCAACTACAGGAGCAGCTAGAGGTGTAACAGCAAAAGCAAGCATTCAGGCAACTTCAAGTGCTGGTACTATTAATTGGTATACAGCCTCAAGTGGAGGTAGTGTAGTTGGAACTACTAATTCAGCTGTAGCTTGGACAACTCCAAGTATTTCCGCTACAACAACTTATTATGCAGAAGCTATAAGTGGAGGTTGTGTTTCAGCTTCTAGAACTGCTGTTATTGCAACTGTAAACGATGGGTTGGTTATAATTGGTAAAGAAAATAGTAGTTCATTTTTACAAAAACAAACAAATAACTCTACTGATTCATTAAGAGTTTTTGTTTCAACTTATGCTTTAGATAACGCTTCAAATAATGGAACAATTGCTAATGATGTTTCTTTCATAGCAATTTCACATAATGGAGGTAAGTTAAAAGCTACTAATACGTCCAGAAACGAAAAACCTTCAGGTATTTATAGTAGGTTTGAGAGAGAATGGCAAGTGACTAATACAAATTTTAACGATAATTTTTCTCTTGAAATAGAATGGTTAAATGCTGGAAATGTAAATCTTTCTGATTTGAGATTACTTGTTGATACAGACGGAGATTTTTCAAATGCAACCTCATACAGTGCTGCTGATGGTTTAACATTTGAAATCGGTTCAATCATAGTACGTGGTATTAATACAACCATGATTCCTTCTGGAACAACTAGGTTTATTACGATAGGTTCAGTTAGTTCTAGTACACCTCTTCCTGTTGATTTACTTTCGTTTACAGCTCATTTAAATGAAAATACTGTTGAAGTAAATTGGGAAACTGCTATAGAGGTTAATAACGACTATTTTATTCTCGAAAAATCTTTTGATGGTATTAATTGGTCAATTGCTTCTAAAATTAAAGGTGTCGGTAATACCAATAACACTTCTAATTATATTTGGTTTGATAATGCTAATTTTAATGGTATTTGTTACTATAAATTATCTCAATATGATATTAACGGTCAATTTGAAACATTTAAAATTGTTTCAGTTATTAATAATATATATAATGATTTCAACAAGTATACATTATATCCCAACCCTTCATCAGATGATTTTATACTTGAATTTGTTTCTGAAAATTTGGATGATTTAAAAGTTAAAGTATTTGCAGAAAATGGTCAAGAAGTGTATCAAAATAAGTTTTCTGTAATAAAGGGAAATAATTTGATACGTATCTCACTTGATAATTTATCTAAAGGTGGGTATTTGCTTGAAATTGAAAATAGCTTTGGATTAAAAGATACCAAAAGATTAATTAAAAATTAAAATTTACTTATTGTATGTAATTACTTTAGTTGTTCGAATTTCAGTTTTGGTATTCTTAATTAGTGTACTTAAATTAATGAATATAAGAAATTTTAATTCAATTAGTTTAAATAAATTAAGTAACTGTTACTTTTATTTTTAATTGGTTTCATTTTATAAAATACAAATATTTAAATTGTTTAAAATGAAACTTAATTTAAAAATAAAATTGAAAATTTATGTTACTTTTTAGTTATTAAATTGTCTAGTAAATAATAATAATGTTTCATCGTGGGGATGAATATTTGATTAAATAGTGTTAACAGAAAAGCTTTCAAGAGGAAAGCTTTTCTGTATAATTAAATGGATGAAATATAAATGGTTTATATAATTGGTATTTTTTTTATGCGTGGCTATTTTTATCAATAATCTGTAAGTACCATCTAAATAGCTTCCAAGAGGGAAGCTATTTAGACTATTTTTTAACTAATCAATCTGGAAGATATACATAAAATTTATAAAATATTTTTTTTGGAAAAGTGTAAGGTTATTTTTAGAGTGTCTTATTTGTGTAAAAGGTTTCCAACTCTGGGAGCCTTTTACATATATCTTGATTTACAAGAGTTTTTGATTGTTAAATAAAATCAATATATTAACTATATGCAATTTTTTTTTTTACAGCGTTTGGAATACTTTAAAACCATGAAAATAAATATAGTGTAAAGAGTTTATATTAAATTCTGTCGCTATTAAAAGATGTTTTAAGAATTTTATTTATTTACTAATGATAATATAATTTGGGGATTAATATAGATGATATAAATATCTCTACTTTGTCAGATTAATTTTGTAATGTATGTTTTGTCATCCTAGGCACGAGGAATCTTAATTCTTATTTTAAATTATAAGATTCCTTCTTCGTAGGAATGACAGAGACAACAAATAGTTATATATAATGATATGTGTAATTTAAATTTGACAAAGTGGAGATATTATTAATTTTATAATTTAAAGTAAAGTAAGTGTTTGTTTTTTAATTATTCGAATAAAA
>JBEEOW010000065.1:0-3784 GCA_041191405.1 Bacteroidota bacterium | reverse complement strand
CCGATGCAAGGTTTGTATTGTTTGCATCAGCGATAGTTAAATCTGCAGCATCACCAATATTATTATTCAAAACATTATTTTCAATAAAAGTAAATTGGTAATCATTACCAGTTTTTCCACTTGAATTATTTGCATCTAAATCAATAGTTGGTAATGAATTAACCGTTATGGTTTTAGTTGCTACTACTGGTGCACAACCACCACTTGTGGTTAATGTTAAAGTTATATTTCCTGCAACTCCATTTGCAGTGTATGTTGCATTTGCAACATCTGTTGGATTGTTTATTGTTCCAGAACTAGCAGTCCAAGTCCCTCCTGTTGCACCACCTCCAATAGAGCCTCCCAAAGCAATTGAAGTTGCACCTTGACAGACAGATAAATTTGCTCCAGCATTAACTGTTCCGTTAGTACAAGTAAGACAAGTACCAACCTCTCTCCAAAAACATGTTGTATTACAAATAGGCGATGAACCAATAGGATTAGTAGTAGATGAATAATTAGGAGTATACACTTTACCATTCCAGGCTGCATATTCTCTTGTACTACAACTCCAATCACCAGTACCACACCAAGTCTTGCTTGAAGGCTGAGAGTTATAGTCTTTAGCTGCAGGGAAATTAATACATGGCCCCTGTGCAAAGACATTTGAAAACGACAATACAAGTAAAATCAAAAAGAGAAATTTCTTATATGATTGAATGATTGATAGTAACATATATATATTATTTAAAATATTTTTATTGAATTTAATCTCAAGAATATGATTTATATCATAATTCACCATATAATCAATACTTTAAGCGGAATAATATTTGAATAAATTGTATCATTTTATATAGATTATTAATCTAAAGCCATGTTAAAATCAAAACTTATAACATAACTTTTATCCCTATTTACATATACTTGAGTAGATAATATTGTAATAAAAAAAACTAAAATTACAGTTAGAAATAAGTTGGGGTTGTAGAATTGTGCCTTCATATATAAAGTGGTTTTAATAAAGACAATCGACACTCAATTAAGTAACACAAAAAATGAATTATTTTTGAGTTTTTAATAGCCATACTATAAAACTATACAATATCAATATAAATTTAAACTATTTTTAATTCTAAAAAATTAAGAAAGGCTTTTTAAATAGAAAAAGGACTCCCATTACAGAAGCCCTTTTCATCGCATTAAGACACGCTAAAAATAAACCAACACTCATTAAAATAATTCACATCCTATTTACCCTTGAGTATTTATTTATTCATAATCACAGTATAATCATAATACTGACCATCACTTGATTTTACAGTAACAAGGTATTTACCATTAGCACCTTCAAATTGGGTATGTATGGTATTTGCACCTTTCAACACTTGAATTTGTTTAGTTGTTACTATTTGCCCAATGGCATTGTATACAGTAAGGTCAATAGTTGCCTCTAATGATGATTTAATAGCTAAGTTAAAACTGCCTTCTGATGGGTTTGGGAATAAATCAACAATTTTAATGCCTTCAAAATTAACCACAGCAATAGTTGAATAGCTAAACTTTTGGTCAAAGTCAACTTGTTTTAATCTGTAATAGGATAACCCAAGCAATGGAGCTTCATCAGTGTAGGTATAATTAGATATTGCATTTGAAGTACCAACTCCTTTAACTGTATCAATTGATATCCAACTAACTCCATCAATTGAACGTTCAATTGCAAAATAATCATTATTGGTTTCTGTGGCAGTTTGCCAAGTAAGTTCTACTATCTTATCTTTCATTTTAGCATTAAAAGTTAGAAACTCAACCGGAACCACAACCGATGTAGCAACAATTTCACCTGTACTTAACTGTGTTGCAGAGAAGATACTTCCATTACCTGGATTAGTAAAGCGAATTTGTGCTAATTTTGTAGCAGATAATTCAGCACTTGAGCCAGTAAAAATTTTACCTGATGTTCCAGTAGTGCCATTATATGAACCTTGCCAACCTGTAACTGTTAAAACCCTTCCTGCAGTCCATGATGTTCCATTACTAGCTGCAAAATTCAAGTTATGACTACCAGTACCTAAGGCTATGGTGCTATTAGAGTTTAAGGTTAAAGTTCCTACTGTTTCACTATTGCCTGATCCTGAACCAGTGCGGAAAGTACCACCTTTCATGTTTACATTACTTGCGTCGGATATTTTATTTGCCGCCCCCAAACCCATGGTTCCCTCAACAGTGATAGTTTGCGCATGAGCAATAAAGTGCTGAAACAATAATACTACAAATAATAATTTAAATGATTTTGTCTTGAAATACATACCTACTTACTGCTTCGCTGTAACTTCTTCTTTCTTATTTAGCAACAATAACATTGCATTCATTTTGTTTTCTAAGGCTGCTACTTTTAATGCGTTTTGTTTTAAAGCATCTATTTCTGCTTTTTGTGCATTAATAATAGCTTGTTGTTCTTGCATTGCTTTTAGCAAATATACTTGCAGGTGCGACACATCTAAATCTAAGTACTGAACACTATCAGGCGAAGCTTTCATTTCCGAAACCATTTCAGGAAATACTGTGCGAATTTCTTGAGCAATAAATCCTTTGTGTACTTTTTGTAAATCAGAATTTGGATATAACTGCAAGTACTTTTGGTTGTATTGAAAGGATACTGGACGCAATTGCATTATTTTACTTAATGCTCCTGTATCTAAATTGGTAATATTTGTTTTTAATCGGCGATCACTATAATTAGTAAAAGCTGTGTAGCCGTTGGCACCGGGTTGACCGTTAACGTCTAAAGTATAACCAGGGGTCTGCTTATTAATTCCAACTCTATTCCATGTGTTTTCTACGACAAGCATATAATCACTTAGTTCAGACATCACAGTAAAAGTATTTCTCTGTTTACTTTTGTTAAAAATAACCGAGCCATCAACATCTAAGGTGGCAGTTGGTGAACTAGTATTTATACCTACTTGACCCGAACTATTAATTGTTAAACGAGTACCGGTTTCAAGAGCCGATGTACCAATTTTAAATTTATCGGCATCGGAATTATCGATACCCATGGAAAAGGTAGAAGTACCGCTTAATTGAAAGTTAATTTTAGGGTCGCCAGCACCTGTGCAGTTAATATCTACAGCCGTGGCAGTGGCGCTGCTGCTTTCAACGTCAATGTCGTTACTTGGTGAAGTGGTACCAAAGCCTACTTGGGCTGAGGCATTGTAGGTAATAAATAGTGTTGCTAAGATAAGTAAATGTTTTTTCATGGTGATGTTTATTGTTTGTGATATATTTTAAAACAGAAAGTTGTTCAATGTACTAGACAAAGTAGTTTACAAAAAGTAACAGGGTTTGATGTTTTTTTTTAGGATTAAACATACCCCCTAGGTTTTAAAAACCTGTTAGAGGTAAGTAAAGTTATTGTTTACAATATTTAACAAAAAGTAAATTTATACTATATTACACATTAGCAGTGAAAAAAGTTTTAGCTTGACATTCAATTATATTTAAAGGTAATTTTATAATATTTTTAAAATTGATGATTGAATTTTTCATTTCAAAATCGCCATAATTATAATACCAATTAACTACTATACGATGCCCTTTTTGGTAACATTTAGATAATTTCCCAATAGTTTCAAATACATTTTTAACTAAATTTCGATTGTTTAATTCTGCATAAATATTGAATTCGATTTCAAAATGATAGTTTTCACAATATTTATTAATCCAATTGAAAAATATATCAAATGAGTTACCATAAAATAAATTCTCTTGATTTTCAAGAATCTCACTATCATCACAGGTAGTT
>JBEEOW010000064.1:0-4098 GCA_041191405.1 Bacteroidota bacterium | reverse complement strand
CGGCTGCTGTTGTAACTTTTTGCCATTTTACAACTGTACTCGCTGGGGATGAAGCCATTGTTACTCCAAAGGTCGCTGTTTCTGTTTGACATACAGATTGTGCCGCTGGCTGGGTGGTGATGACGGGAACAGTGCAACACAAGCCTACATCTATCTTAGTAGCAATTTTACAAGGTACATCATCAACAAATTTAAATGAACTGAATGGGCCATTATATGGACTACCCCATTTAGATCCTCCTGAAATTGTTGCAACGCCGGCAATTGAAGTGTTAGTAGCAATATAAGCACCACCATCACTTACTCCTCCGCCACCGCCTTTGTACACCATAAAATACTTACCAGGTGTTAAGGTAGAATTTATGTTTATTGGAAGGTTAACATTACATGCACTTGCAGTTACTGTACCACTTGAAACTAATGTTCCTGTAACACTACCCGAACGAAGTTCCCAAGAAATATTTCCAGTACATGCACCCCAAGACATTGTAGTGATATTAACAGTGTTTAAAAAAACTGATTTAGATATTGAAAACTCAGTATATTCTCCAGATGTTGTAGTTGAAGCGGCACCTGTACCACCTGTATTACCTATAGTACCAATTACTTTTCCTGTTGGCTGAACCCAATAAGTAGTACTTGGATCAGCAATAAAAGTAGGACCTACACCTAATAAAACTGCGCCTGGCAAACTAGGGTCTTTATCATACCATTTATAATTTGAATTAGATGCTCCATTACCAGTTAATGTAGGCTTTGGACAAGTTCCCATATTTGCTGTAGCAGTTGCTGTTTCATAATCAACTACCCTAATTGTATCTTTAATAATTTTAGCGTTATCACATAAATCCCAAACAGTAACCTGTACAGGAATTTTACCAACAGTATTAAAAGTTTGAGTAGTTGTATTTCCATAAAAAGGTGTACCACCATTAATTATCCACTCTGCTTTATCTTTACCTGTTGTTGTTGACATACCTCCATTAATATTTACAACCATTGTAACTGGAGTACCTTTACAAACTTGAGAAACAGCTAAATCGTTAGAGCCAATTTTTATTGCAGCGATACTTGAAACCAAAGATGTTATAAACGATGGCAACCCCATACCAGATTGTGTGGTACTTGAATTTGAAGGGAAAGCCAATAGAGAGTTATTAAAAGTTGCAACAGGTCCATTCGGATTGCCAATTACACCTAAGTAATCAACAGGGGTACTAGCTGGCCCCCATGAATTCATACCAACAAAATATATATTTCCATCAGGTGCTAACTGCAAACAGCTTCCCCTTAATAATGGCAAAGTATTTCCTAATAATACTGATGCTCCCAATGTTGAGCCTGGACCACCAGGATTTACAGGAATTTGATAAATAGGTCTAGCTACCGCACCTCCAGTTGTACCAGTACTAACGTATAAATATCTACCATTTGATGAAAACTCTAAACCATAAGCCTCTGTAATTGGACTAACTGTTTTACTTGTATATGTAATAACTCCAGTTTTAATATCAAAATCAAATAAAAACACATCATTTCCATAAGAATATGCAAACTGATTATAACATGCATTTGCTTTAAAATACGCAGTAATATCAGGAGAGCCAGTTGCTCCACTACATGGCATTACAGGACCTTTAGCTTGAGTAGATGTTAATGTAATACCTGTAGATGTTACCGTGTAAACATATAATGTATTGTTATTTACACCATGATAAATTAACCAATAATCACCAGTTAAAGCACCTGTGGCATCTGCTTTAGGTAAAACTAATTGCCCTTGTGTTACATTAGGAGTAGTTAAATTTGTTTCGGCACCTACTGTAATATTGTTACCTGTTATACCATTTACTGTTACGCTCAAATATGAAGGTGCTGGGCTGACACAGGCAGCAGTTCCGTAAGGAGCAGTTGTAACCCAATATTGATTTGGGGTATTTGGTTTTGGAATTATAAGCGCTCCTTGAGCAGTTTCTTTTGCCCATTTATTGCTCAATGTTCCTGCAACAGTTTTATTAGCACTAAAAATTTTATTTGAAGAAATTGAAAATAAATAATTACCACTTTTATCAGACATAGATGCTGAAGTTTCCATCAGATATTCATTGTCATTATTTCCTGCACCACTATTGCCTAATGCTGGCAATCCTGTTATAAGTTGTGGTGAACCAGAAGTGAAACTTAAACCAAGTTGTTCTCCAAAATACCAGTTACTAGCTTCACCCTGCCCAAAAGAAACAGTTGCTGTGGCTACAGTTAAAAGAAGTACGAGTAATAATTTTATTTTTCGCATAATGAGGATGTGTACTATGTTCGTTGATATATACAATTTGTTAAAAGAATGTAACCATTATTTTTAAAGCAACGTTTACATTTTTTTTAAAGTATAAGCCCTAAAAGTACAAAAAAAATAATGCAAAGTGCAAAAAGTAAATGCTTTTTGTAATTATTTCATTGAAATAACATAATTTTTAATTATTGTTAAATAAAATTCTGAGTTTGTAAACTAGCTTAAACAATTAGTGAAAAAGGTTGATATAAAAAAGTTTTACAAAAACATTGAATTAATAAAATCAAAAAAATAGAAAAAAACAGAGGTGCTAAGATTTTGTAGCTGAACCCCATGAGTGGATTTTGAGTAGTGCAAGTCCATATAGTCCAATTAAAGTGCTAGATTTGTTGTAAAAAACGGCAAGATGCCTCAAAGATAACTGTCACTAGGCTGGAGCCGAGCGACTGCGGAAAATGGATTTACATCCGGTAAAGGTGTTTTAGGAGTACCTGAGTTGAAAGTAAATTATCCTGATTTATTACAAATTAAGGATGGTGCTGAAATATATAAATTTGATTATTTAACAAGGCAAGAAGTTCTTGTTGATGTTTATGATATTGATAAGTTGATGTTTATTTTAAAATGAGAAGTATTATAATTATTAATGGTTTAAAGTATGACTTTCGACCCAAAATGGATAATATTTATGGTATTTATTCATTCCGCCCTTGTTGGTCTTATGACCAACAAGCAAATATGACAAGCAACCAAGAGAGATAAAAATAAATGGAAAGTCATGTTAAATTTTTTACAGCAACTATACTAGAATGGAAAAAGTTGTTGAAACAAGATAAGTATAAAGAGATAGTAATCAATTTTGGGAACGAAATCCATTAAGTGTAGATTTATATTCAGAAAAAGTTATCTTGCAAAAGATTAAATACATACACGAAAATCCAGTAAGAGCGGGTTTAGTAAATTCGATGTTAGAATGGAAGTATTTCTCCTCAGTATTTTACGAAATCAATTCAAATGAATGGGATTTTTTATGTCATTACTCAGATTGGAGTATGATATAAATTATAGTGGCTTGTTGGTCATAAGACCAACAAGGGCAGCAGCAGTGCAGAACACCAACAAGGGCGAAATATTTCCATGATTAAAATAAACGAGAATAATTTAATAATCAATGGTGCTCATCTGAGTTTTCCAATTAGAATAAAGCAAGTGATAGAAATTGAAAATTTCATATTAGTTAGTTTAGCATACGATTATTCACTTGACGTAGGAATGGAATGGAATAATGGTGGAAAGCAAATGTGGCAAGAAATCAACTCGAAATTCCACGAACCAACTCTTTTTGGTTTTAACAATAAAGGAAATGAAGTTTGGAAATTTTCTTTAAGAGGATTTTTTGACATTTCTAAACTTGAAGAAGAAACGATTGAAAATGATCAAAGAGTCAAATATTGGTTGGACAACAATCCCGACAAAACCAATATTTTTATAGTTTATGGTGATGATAAATTATTGGTTGATTATAAAACAGGAGAAATTTATGCACGATTAGAAATTCGTTAATGAAAGTTTTTGCCTTTGTCTTGTCCTGAAATAGGTTTACACAAAGTAAGCATAAAATGGAAAGTCATGTTAAATTTTTTACAGCAACTATACTAGATTGGAAAAAGTTGTTGAAACAAGTGTCTCGTCCTAAAAAATGTTTACAGATTTGATTAATAATCCTGATATAAATTTACACTAATTTTCTTAATCCTAAAAAGGATTTACAATTAAAATTTATCCTAAAATAGCTTTACATTTGTATT
>JBEEOW010000063.1:0-6261 GCA_041191405.1 Bacteroidota bacterium | reverse complement strand
AACCACAATATTGTCTGGATACGCCAGCAGACATTTTTCCTTTTTTAACAACAGACATTTCATCTATAAGTAAGAATATCAAATCGTTAGTATTACAATTTTCTACAAAACGTTGTGCAACTTTATCCATCACAGGTTTATAATCCCATTTAGAATCGTGAAGGAAATGATGTAAATTTTGATATTGTTCTTCAATTTGAAGATGCTCGGATATTACTTGAAGGTTAGCTAATGGAGAAGCAACTAAACCCTTTAAATAATTAAAAAGTTGTTCGTTTAAATCTTTTGTTTTATTTTTGAATAAGTTTGAAAAACTGGAAAGGTAATAAGCTAGGCTTTCGCCTAACTTATTGAAAGGCAAAGTTTTATCATCCTTATTAGTATTAAATTCTTGTTTTGAAGAGCCCTTTCTTGTCCAGAGGGCTCTTTCTATTTTTAATACTTAAATATACTAATTATCAGATTATTATGCAAATATCAAGGTAATTTTTTTGAGATTTTTAATGTGACAAAGTAGAGATAAACTGTTAATGAATAATATTTATCTTCATTAACAATAATTTTTGGATTAGTTTGATTTTCATCAAATTCCCATACATACTTTGTATAGCCTGTACCTCCTTCTAAGGTAATATATAAATCTGTTTCTTTACAAAATTCAACTTTGTCTTGTAGGTTTAGTTTAGGGGCATCTTTAAATTCAACATAGGCGCTATCTTTGGCAACACATTCTCCTATATTAAACTTTACTTTATACAAATTGTCATTTTTTGTTTCAAGTGAGGATTTGTTTTCATTGTTTATTATTTCATTATTTTTATACCAAACGTAATTACCTAAGCCTTTTAAATAATTTTTAATTTCTAATGTAGTATTTAATATTGAAGTTGAGCCTTTACAAGGTGGAGCGAAATTGATTTTTATACTTGGAGGGTTTACACTAAATATGTTATAATTCAGTTCATTTCGACATCCTGTAATACTATCTTGAATTTTAAGGTTTATTAAATTTCCATTAATAGCATTAGTAGTTAAATTGTTATCGTATGATTTTTGTCCAAGATAAGTCCATTCATATAAATTTTTTGAAATAGAAATTGCTTTAATGTTTGTATTAAATCCTTCACATACTGTATCTTGGGTAATGTTTGCTATTGGTAATGATAAAGGACTTATCCATATACTGTCCATTTTTGAAGAACAGGTTATTGTTGGTTTTAGAGATTCAACAATAAATAACATTTGTGCTATTTCTTGATTTTCATTTGAAGCAAAAGTATAAGTAACATTTTGGCTAGTATCTGAAGGGGAAAATATTCCATTTCCACCTTTCCATTTTACTGGATATTTAAAATAATTTTTTACACTTAATTTAACAGTTTTGTCTTTTAAACAAATAGGAAATTCTTGTATCCCTAAAACATCTTTACTTGTATAGTTAATTTCAGCTGAATCTTCACCAAAACACTCTCCTTTACCATATTTAATAACATATATTCCTGATTCAGATATTTTTATTGACTGTAATGTATCAATAAGAATATTGTTTTTATACCAAAAGTAATTACCGTTTTGAATTGTATTATTGTTTATTTTTGATTGTATATAATATTCTACACCCAAACAAAGGCTTGTATCTCTAACACTTATGTTGGGTTTGTTAAAAGAGTTAACTTCAATTTCTGATTGATTTTCACACAAATCCTTCGATAAGGTAATTAATTTAACTTTATATGTGTTTTTATTTACATTAAAACTGAATATCGAATCTGTACTTGTAGAAACTCCATCAATACTCCATTGGTACTTATATACATTAAAAATATTTTCGGGTATTAATTTTATATTTGAATTTAAACAAACTAATTTGTTGTGAATATCTGCCACAGGTTTTTTCAATATTTTTACCCAAACAGAATCTTTGGCAACTTTTCAACCAGTATTTCCATCAGATTGGATAAATAGTTTGATAGAATCACTAGGGTTAAGTTCTGAATTATCAAGCGTATAAGTAGTTGCCTTAGTGTTAGTAGAAGAAAATATGCCATTTCCACCAAACCATTTAACACCAGCCGAATTGGTACTACTACCTAAAAGGTTGATAGTTTTATTACTAGCATTTACACACAAACCAGTATTTAATCCAGCATCTACAGAAATAGGATAAGTAGTAACAGCGAAGTTTAATGTGTTTTTGCAAATATTACCGTAAGTCAAACTGTAAGTATTGGCCCCTGAGTTAGAAACAGAAGAAGAAGTATTGGCAGTTAAAACATTGTTTTTACTCCAAGCATACAATAAATTATCCGAACCAAGAGTAGTTATTTTAGGAGATATATTTACAGTAGCTCCTTCACAAATAAGAGTGTCAGCTTGCACCAAAACAGAAGGAGTGAGAACCTTAATTTGAAAAGTATCGCTAGTTGTACAATTATCGGTATTAGTAATTTCTAAAGTATAAATAGAACTTACAGTAGGGATAAGACTTACAGAATATGTAGTACTCAAAACTGCATTATTAGCATCTAACCATTTAGCTGTTTCTCCATTTTGTAGTGTAGTGGTTTGCGTTGAAGAACTACCTAAACAAATACTATTTCCGGTATGGTTAGCCACAGGTTTTTTCAATATTTTTACCCAAACAGAATCTTTGGCAACTTTACAACCAGTATTTCCATCAGATTGGATAAATAGTTTGATAGAATCACCAGGGTTAAGTTCTGAATTATCAAGAGTATACGTAGTAGCTTTAGTATTAGTAGAAGAAAATGTGCCATTTCCACCAAACCATTTAACACCAGCCGAATTGGTACTACTACCTAAAAGGTTGATAGTTTTATTACTAGCATTTACACACAAACCAGTATTTAATCCAGCATCTACAGAAATAGGATAAGTAGTAACAGCGAAGTTTAATGTGTTTTTGCAAATATTACCGTAAGTCAAACTGTAAGTATTGGCCCCTGAGTTAGAAACAGAAGAAGAAGTATTGGCAGTTAAAACATTGTTTTTACTCCAAGCATACAATAAATTATCCGAACCAAGAGTAGTTATTTTAGGAGATATATTTACAGTAGCTCCTTCACAAATAAGAGTGTCAGCTTGCACCAAAACAGAAGGAGTGAGAACCTTAATTTGAAAAGTATCGCTAGTTGTACAATTATCGGTATTAGTAATTTCTAAAGTATAAATAGAACTTACAGTAGGGATAAGACTTACAGAATATGTAGTACTCAAAACTGCATTATTAGCATCTAACCATTTAGCTGTTTCTCCATTTTGTAGTGTAGTGGTTTGCGTTGAAGAACTACCTAAACAAATACTATTTCCGGTATGGTTAGCCACAGGTTTTTTCAATATTTTTACCCAAACAGAATCTTTGGCAACTTTACAACCAGTATTTCCATCAGATTGGATAAATAGTTTGATAGAATCACCAGGGTTAAGTTCTGAATTATCAAGAGTATACGTAGTAGCTTTAGTATTAGTAGAAGAAAATGTGCCATTTCCACCAAACCATTTAACACCAGCCGAATTGGTACTACTACCTAAAAGGTTGATAGTTTTATTACTAGCATTTACACACAAACCAGTATTTAATCCAGCATCTACAGAAATAGGATAAGTAGTAACAGCGAAGTTTAATGTGTTTTTGCAAATATTACCGTAAGTCAAACTGTAAGTATTGGCCCCTGAGTTAGAAACAGAAGAAGAAGTATTGGCAGTTAAAACATTGTTTTTACTCCAAGCATACAATAAATTATCCGAACCAAGAGTAGTTATTTTAGGAGATATATTTACAGTAGCTCCTTCACAAATAAGAGTGTCAGCTTGCACCAAAACAGAAGGAGTGAGAACCTTAATTTGAAAAGTATCGCTAGTTGTACAATTATCGGTATTAGTAATTTCTAAAGTATAAATAGAACTTACAGTAGGGATAAGACTTACAGAATATGTAGTACTCAAAACTGCATTATTAGCATCTAACCATTTAGCTGTTTCTCCATTTTGTAGTGTAGTGGTTTGCGTTGAAGAGTTACCTAAACAAATACTATTTCCGGTATGGTTAGCTACAGGTATATTTAAAAAATTTATATCTACAAAGTCAGAATCTGCATCGCATGAACCATTTCCTGTAGATTTTAATTTAAATGTAATTTTTCCTGCATTTATATCTGTTTGTGTTGGAATGTAGAAAACAGACAAAGAACTATCGTTGGGTGATAAATTTCCACCACTCCATTTTATACCTTTAGCCTGTTGAAATGTAGCTACTAAATTTATAGCTGAGGGTAATGTATTTTTACAAAACGACTGGTCATTACCAGCATTTACGTCTATTGGTAATAAATTTTGAGTTACAATAACAGAATCTCTTGCTTCTGGGCAACTTGATGCATCGAAAATTTTTACTGAATATTTGCCCACTCCAGCTATTATAGATTGGGTAGTATCACCAGTGCTCCATAAATATTTGTATGGCGGTTTACCTCCAGTGCCTGTGGCAGTTAATTTTGCAGTGCTTTGTCCAAAACATACTGTAGGGTTTTTAGGTGTTATTATAGCTTTTTTATCGTTAACAAAATATACTCTTGTTTTTTTAGTTACAAGTGTATTTGAGCATCCTCCAATAGGCATACCAGAAACTTGGTAGTCAACATATTCAGGCGCACCTGCTTTCCATGTCGCAGTAACAGTAGTACAAGCAACAGTACAGTTTAGATATGAATCATACAATGGATTGCTTGGAACAGCTTCCCATTTAATTGTAGATGTAATAAATCCTTCTGCACTTAATATACCTGTACATCCATCACTTACAACAATTGGGGGGGTAACTTTAGGCTTAGGAATTGCCTGAATTGAATATACATTTGGATTGTTACCAGGTTTGCAAAAAGTTAAATAGCGTGGCCAAGGTGGATCTAAGCATATTTCATCTCCAACTTGATACATTTTCCCACAGTCGATTGAGTAACCTAATGCGCCTGGAGGTAATGCTCCTGATGGTACAGTAAACTTTATACCAGCTGTATTTGAATCTAATGTTATAGCAAATTGAACACACCTAATAGGTGGTTTTGCCAATGGGTCTAAACCACAACAAAGTCCACTTCGAACAGTACTAGGGCTAAACCATAAACTATCGTTATTGCCAGTTAAGTTAACATTAAAAAATGGAACTCCATTGTCACATTGGGGAGATTGTGCAAAAGTCTTACAAATAGTAAGTATGGGTAATAAAAATAAATATATTTTTGCAAATTTCATAGCAAGGGGAGTGTAGCAATCAAATTTGTGTAAAAATATAAATAATTTACTAAAAAAATGTATTTTTGCAATATGAAATTTGGGGTAATTATATTATTTAATTTTTTAAGTCTTGCAATTTTTGCTCAAGATATTCAATTTTCCCAATTTTATACAAATACAATTTATTCAAATCCCGCTTTTGCTGGCAGTGCACATCAAACAAGATTAATGTTGCATGAAAGAATTCAATGGCCTGGTAATGATGCAAAATTTATTACATCTTTTGCGTCAATTGATGGTTATTTAGCTAAGAGAAATTTAGGAATTGGTGCTTATGTATTAAATGATATTCAAGGTAATGGTAATATAAGGTCTAATGAGTTTCAAGGGTTGTTAAGTTATGAATTGGCTACTTTTAATAATAAATGTATTATACGTTTTGGTGGGCAATTAGGAATTGTAAATAGAACTTTAGATTATACAAAGCTTATTTTCCCAGAACAAATTACGCAAGATGGTATAAATTCAAATCTTTCAAATTTTGAAAATAACCAATCTACTAATTTTATTGATATGTCATTTGGAGGTTTGGTATTTACTAATAATTTTTGGTTTGGATATAGTATGCATCATTTAAACGAGCCAAATCAGTCGTTTATTAAAGACGAAAGTATTTTGCCTATAAAACAAATATATATCTTGGGTTATAAAATTGTAAATAAATCAAAAGAAAAAACTGGAGATTTGAGTTCGTTTACACCCACAATTCATTATAAAACTCAAGGGAAATCTGATCAAGTTGATGCAGGGATTTTTTATAGTCATTCTAGTTTAATGTTAGGGTTGTGGTACAGATGTATACCTATCATTAAACATTATAAAGATAATCCAAACAATGAATCGTTGATTTTTTTATTAGGATATAAATTTGGTTTTATAAATATTTCCTATTCATATGATTCTGTTATTTCTGAATTAACAAAAGCCTCACCATATGGAGCTCATGAA
>JBEEOW010000062.1:0-6805 GCA_041191405.1 Bacteroidota bacterium | reverse complement strand
ATGACTATTACGATATAGATTATTGGACTGGTTCAAGTTATCAATCTGCAAAAATTAAAGGCTCAACGTTAAAAAACGTATTAGGTGCAGATTACATTGATATTACTACCTTTATTTCGGGTTATGATTTAACGGATAAAGATGCTGGTAAATTAATTACTAATTCTAATACTAATGTTAGGACTTTAGTAATACCAAGTGGATTGGCTTTGCCTAATAATATGATTACTGTTAAGGGTAGGATAGCTATACAGCCAGAAACAGGTGTGAATATCACTTTACCTGATGGTTCAATAATTACAGACCCTGCACAATTTACTTGTGTTGCTGATGAGGTTTATATTTTGCATAAATCGGCATTTTCGGGCGATGATTATATTTTAGTATCTGTTAAAAAGTCCGAAAACATAGGTACAAATGACTTAATTATAATAGATACTATCCGAGAATTGCAAGTTGCAACAGATGGAACTTTCCAAATTGTTACAAATGACCCTAACAACTCGGCTATTTTTCGTGTTGGAGAGAATAGTAACGAAAGATTTAGTGAAATAGAATTTAATACGGTTATATTTGATTTGCTTAGTAAGTTTCAAAACCCTTCCATTACAGCTGGTGTAATTGTTGAAGTCAATCCTAATGAATTTAAATTCATTGTATTGCCTGATACAAGCAATACATCGGTATATCATGGTTTAATTAAAGCAGATGCAAATAAAACAATTATTGAAAAGTCAAATGCTGGCAAATTTATGTTTGATAGCTCTTTGTCTATTAACACATTTGAAGATTTAAGAGCGACAAAAAAAGGCTTAGAATATAGCGCTGATTATTCTGCTAATTTTTCAGTTCGTAGTTTGGTGGATAAAGGTTATGTAGATGCTGGTTTATCAAATAAAATTGGAGCTGTTATAGAAGATACAACTCCACAACTAGGTGGTAATTTAGATTTAAACGGTAATGATATAAATGGAACTGGTAATGTAGATGTTACAGGTAATGTTATCGCTGATATTGTCCAGTTAAGAGGTGGTACAGGTACTCAAGGCGAAATGAGTTGGAGTACGGATGAAGAAACTGTTAAACTTATAATGGACGGTACTACTCTATACATGGGGCAAGATACATTTGTTCACGTTCGTAATAACACAGCTTCAATAATCACTAAAGGAACAGCGGTATATGCTACTGGTACATTAGGTGCTAGTGGTAGAATTACAGTTGCTCCTATGATTGCTAATGGCACTATTGCAGGTAGGTTGTTTATTGGTTTAGCTGCTGAGGATATAGCTATTGGCGCAGACGGTCAAGTATGTAGCTATGGTAAGATAAGGGGAATAAACACTACTGCTTATAATGATGGCGATGTATTATGGATTAGTCCAACAGTTGCAGGTCAATTAACAGCAACAGAGCCAACAGCTCCTAATTTAAAGATTGCAACTGCATTTGTTATTCATGATGCTACTAATGGTACACTTATGGTTAGAGCTGAACAGGGAACTGATTTGCATTCAGACCAAAGAGTTCAAGTATCTGGTTTAGCAAATAATGATGTTTTAACGTGGAATAATAGCAATCAAAGGTGGGAAAATGCACAACCAGCTGGAGGAGGTCACGAAATATATAATGGTACGGATGTAACTCCTTTACCAGAAAGAGCAGGTTTAAGATTTAAGGGTTATTTAGAGGCTGTTGATGATGCTGTAAACGATGAAACCGTAGTTGATTTAAGTTCAACCGCTATTACACCTACCGAAACAACAAGATTTGGAACAAATGCAAGTGGAAATGTAGATTTAAAAATTTCTCAAAATAAAATATTAACAGGCGACGCAAATAATTTTGCCAAAGTATACACCGCAAGTTCCGAGTGTTTATTGGGGTTAAATGCTAGTAGTCAAATATTAGAATTTGAAGCAGTTGAAATTTATAATATTCTAAAAGAAGAGGGAGTGACAGCAAATAAACAACTTGTATTGTTAGATATAAATGGTAATAGTGCAAATGTTAAGGCTAAGTTTGAGATTTCGGCAATTGCAGTACAAAACACCACCGCCAACGCTGTAACTATTAATATTGGTAGTACGGCTTTAGGAACTAATGTTGCCAATGCGGTTGTAATTGGTGCAAATTCTGTTGTTAAATTACCTTTGGGCACAACATTTTTCAGTACATTAACAGGACAAAGTTTGTTTATTTCTTCGGGAAGTTGGAATAGTGCAAGTATTAATATACACGTAACAATTAGCAAGATATGGCAATAGAACCTAAAATATTAACATTTGGTACTAACAAGGTTGGAACTATTGGCGGAAAGTTAATGGGGTTTGTTAATCCTATTTTAAAAGCTGTGCCATACGTTTGGTACAATAACGATTTAGATACTATTACCAAAACAGGAGCGGACAGAGTAAGCGAGTGGCGAGATAGTAGCGGTAATGGTAGGCACTTAACACAAGCGACGGGCGGAAGTCAGCCATTATGGGTGGATAGTTTGTTAAATGGGCAAGGAGGTATTAATTTTGATGGGGCAACTACAGCTAAATTTCTATCTACGACTTTTGCAAGTGATTTAACTGGCGTTGTCGATGTGTTTTTTGTTGGTAGGATGTTGACAGCGCCAGGTACATTCCCATATTATTTTGGTGGGATTTCCGCAACTAAACGTATTATAATGTATTGGTTTAATAATAATTATCAATTGGTAACAACAGACCCAAGTGGCGAGTTATTTCCAATAGTTAAAGCGCAAACCATACCGACAGGTTTTCAGTTTATAAACCCAACATTTAACGGAGCTTCGTCGCAGTATAGAGAAAATCGAGTTTTAGTGTCATCAGTAGTGCTTCGTTCAGTTGTTGCTAGTGGCTTACGTTTTGGAGCAAATCAAGATAACCCACCTTTAGCCAATTCAAGGCTAAACGGAACGATTATGGAATTTGTAGCTTATAACAGAAAAGTTACGGATGACGAAAGGATAGCTATTAACGATTATTTTATGTCTAAATATGGTTTATAAGATAGATTTAAGCGTTTACGCAACGCAGATACAGAACTTAAATAATGAATGGATTACACAACATAGGGTAAATAATCCACAAGACACAGTAACGCAACGTTATGTTGAAGATTTTGTTTGGTTTGGGTTTGGATATGTTGTAAAGGATAGTGTTACAGAACAATATATTACTGACTTTGTAGAAATAGTGGATGAATTTCCTATTAAATGGCACGAAGAAAAGTTATGCCAAATAGTACAAAATAAAAGCGGTGTAGTATGGGGAGCAATGAATGAACCTGACATTGCTTTTGCTTTAGCTAATCATAGAAAAACAAATAATATAACTACCTATGATGAGGGCGAAAAGTTATATTTTTATGCGAATACTATTTTACCCGAACATCAGGCTATATTTGATGCTTACCCACAATTAGAAATAACGGTAAATCATGCAGAAAACTAATATTGAACGAATAGCTTTTATAATTTTATTTGGAATTTTTTTTTATTTGTTTGCTGTAAAATGCACCGCTGATAGAAAGATTGATTTAAAAATTAAGCCTAACTACCCTTATTATATTGAAAAATGAAAGACTTATTTGTAAATATTATTTTGTTAATTTTATCCTTACTTTTGGCGGTGGTTTTGTTTCCAATTGGGTGGCTACATGGTTTAATTACTTTGCGCCTTAGTATTTCACGCTTAAGCCATTATTTATTAACAATTTCATTAAGTATCGACCAAATGGGTAATGTTATTCTAGCACCTTTATTTAATCGAATAATGATAAAACGAAACGGTTATAAGTTTGGCGATGAGGATGAAACTATAAGCTACGTGTTAGGAAGAAACCAAATTACAGAAACTTTGTCGAAATGTGGAAATTTACTTGCAAATTTATTGGATTGGATAGACCCGAACCATTGCGTTAAAACTGTTTTAATTGTTTGGCGTAAAGGAAAAAAATACTGTGGTGATAAACCGTATTTGAACAAAATTTAATAGTTTTGCATACATGAATGAGATAAATGACTTTACGAAATTAATATTAAGCGAGTTAGAGCGCAACAGAGATAGTGTAGAAAAATTAAAATCAAATTTGGATAAAAAGTTTGATGATTTACAACGTGAACTTGTTAAACTACAAACAGCCGAAAAAGATTTACATGATTTAAAACTTTGGCACAAAGAAGTAACGGACACATGGAGTGCAAGACAGATGAAAGAAGCCAAAGATGAAATTTATGAGCAAAAAAATAAATGGTCTAAGGCAATAGGATTATTAATTGCTGTTGAAGTAATAATTGGCTTTATAATTTCGTGGATTTTAAAAAAGTTTTAAAATGGAAACTTTTAAAAAATTTGAAGATATTAAAATATTAAGCGATAAAATATCTAATATTTTTAAGCAAAACGAATTGCTAAAAATGGCAATTAATACAAGCCACGAGGGGATAGCAATTTTAAACGAAAAAGGCGAATATATATATATGAATGAAGCACACGCCGAAATGTTTGGTTATAGTATTGATGAATTAATAGGTAAAACGTGGCAAGTTCTGTATAAAGAAAAAGATATTGAATATTTTATAAGTCAGGTATTTCCAGTTATAGAACAGAATGGTAAATGGTCAGGAAGATATATTGGTTATGCTAAGAACGGAACACCAGTATATGAAGAAGTTTATTTAACTTCTTTACCAAATGGAGGTTTGGTATGTACTTGTAGAGTTGACATTTGTTCACCTTGTAATAAATTAAATAAATAAATAAATAAATATGTTAAAAAAATTTCTATTTAAAATCAACCCTGTTGAGGTTATAAAAGCATTAAAAAAAAGTGATACCAAAGTAATGGTGCAAGGCGTTACCCAAATGGGAGGCGGTGGTGTGTTAATTACATCGGGGGTTACCTTAATTACAGACGGAGCAATGAATAAAAGTTGGTACGAAATAGCTGGAGGTTGTGCCCTTATAATTGCAGGAGTATACATAGCGAAAAATTTAACCGATAAAATCGAAAAAATTAAAGAAAATGATAATCCAGCAGCGTAATTATAGCGTTTTTCCTATTATTGAATTTCCAAAAAAAAAGGTTGTAAATGATTTTGCCGACCCATTTTTTTGTTGTGATGAATTAAAACTTGTTTTGGCTCATCCGACGGATAGTACAAGTTGGAAAAACGACATAACCAGCGCATGGGTTAAGCTATCCGAAATAACAGATTTAGTGGAGTTTAAAATTACTAAGAATGGCGAAAATATAAGCTATACGCCAACGCCTGTTTTGTTTCCAAACGAGCCGAACGCATGGTATTCCACTATTAAATGGCAAGACATTTTAAATTCCGACGGTGCTGGGTGTTACAAATTAGAGGTATTATACACAATTTCTGGCGTTACTGATAGCATTGTTTGGGGCAATTACGAACTTAAGGAATATTCACAAGATACTGCAAAATATACAGCTAGGTTAAGAGTGAAATTTAACTTAAAACAAGAGATTGAGGGTATAGATTTTACAAATTCAAATGTAGAAGATACCATAAGATTTAAAGGGTTTATTGGCCTAAGACAGCCTAATATGGAAATTGATAATCTAATTTATCAAGATAGAGTGTTGAAGTCAGTTGTAAGAGAGAATTTGAACACTTATGAAATAAAAACAGATCCTTATACATCAACTATTATAGATCAGTTAACGGATTTGTATTTATTAAGCGAAAACGAATTGTATATTTCGGATTACAACATATTCAACAATTCGCATAGTATTTTGGATATTCCAGTAATTGTTAGCGAAAGTCCAGAAATTGACTACTTAGAAAATTACCAACGTAAATCGGTGCTAACTTGTAAGGTAGGCGACAAAACAAATAATAAACGAACACATTATTAATATGAAAGAGGTTAATATTGAAAGATTTAAAACTAACAAAAATGCAACGCACGGAATTTTAAAAGTGTTGGAAGGTGGGAAAACTGTTTTTGAGTGTAAAACCATTGAAAGGGGGTGGCTTAACAACCAGCGTTCAATTAGTTGCATACCTCAAGGAGTGTATAATGTTAGACAAACACATTCTCCACGATTTAAGACCAATTTGTATCTTGTGGAAAACGTGCCAAATCGCGCTGGTATACGTTTTCATCCTGCAAATTTTTCAAGACAATTAAACGGTTGTATTGCTTTAGGCTTAGATTTTTCGGATATAGATAAAGACGGAGTGATAGACCTTACAAGCTCAAAAAACACTCATGCGAGATTTGACAGTGTAATGGAAAATAAGCCATTTAAACTCACTATCGTAAATAAGTTTTAATGTTTGAACTGTTAAAATATCTAAAAAATTAAGGTGTAGGTAAAAAATCTACACTTTTTTTTTTCAAAAAGTTTTTTTATTCAAATTAACTTTCTATATTTGTTTAAAGTTTAAAACATAAAACAAAACAATATGAAGATTGAAATTAAAGAACACGACTACTTCAAGCGTGAACACACAGTATCTTACAACTTCACAGTAAGAACCAACGGATATAACAGTTGGAAAATTAACGTAGTAATTCAATGTGGCAATGAAAAATTGGACTTCGATTATTTAAGCAACAGCTTAATAATTGACAGCTACATGACTATAAGTGGCAACGAAGCAAAAGGACTTTTTTTGAGAAAAAATATGCCGATTGAAATTCAAATGGAGGTATTTAGTTGGTTATCTGACTTTCCACGATACCACATTATTGAAACCTCAACATTTGAAAAGTTATCCGAAGCACGCACAAAAAACGATGCTGAAGATGAA
>JBEEOW010000061.1:0-8098 GCA_041191405.1 Bacteroidota bacterium | reverse complement strand
AATACAAAAAGATTGGGTATCCAGAAATAAAGATAAATTGGTAATTACAGAGAGTGATGTTACATGGACACCTATGTCCTATCCAACTAAGGATTTAATGTTATTTGAGGAATTAAACGAGGATAAAATGGCTTTAATTGACGCTTATGGATTGAACAAGTATGTGTTCAGTTCTGCAAGTGATAGCACGTTTACCAACGTTAAAGAGGGGATGCGCATGGCTTATCAAGATACTATCATTCCCGAAGTTACCCAAATGTACCAAACCATGTCGCAACAACTAGGTTTAACGGCACAAGGTTTATATTTGAAGCCTGATTTTTCGCATATTCCTGTATTGCAAGAAGATGAAGAAAGCAAAACTAAAATGGTAATCGAGTTAGTTAAAAACGGTGTAATATCAATTGAGGAAGCACGTAAAGAGATAGGATATTAAACAAAGTTTTTCGGAAACATTCCTTTGATAAACATACTTAACCCAGCTAAACAGTCTGGCGCATCGTCGTTTTTATTCTTACCCTCCTTGCTAAACCCCTCTACATTGGTAATAAATTGATGATATTCTTTATTTTCTAATATTACAAAATTAAATGATTGGATAATAAAACCGCTTTCCATTATGATACGTGTAATCTTGTTACGAGTGTTGTTTACTTGCAGTATTCGGGTAGTGGTAAGCTTCTGTAGTTGTCGGCTAAACATAGCACCCATACTATTACTTTCAACTCTGCAATATTTCACCCCCCATTCCGTTAATTTTTCGGCGCACATTGGAAGCGTAATATCGGTGTTAGATTGGGTAAATACATAGTCAACAATGTAAACCTTATTGTCCATTATTCCGCCAATCGCCAATGCTGTAAAATCAGTACCTTGGTCGCTTACATCAATATAACCTACATAACCCTCAATCTTATCTTTAATGCTATTAAATTCCTCCTTTGATAGCTTATTTAATCCGCTAAATAGTCTCCCTTTCATATCCACAGGCTCCTGTTGATATTCCGCGCTCCAAATATCGGGATTAATTCGCCCCCTTATCTCTTCATATTGCTCGGTGCTCATAACGTCCTCACAGAACGATTTACCGTCACTATCCAATGCTGGGATAACGATACTTAAATCATACCTGTTTTCTTCCATATTTTGCCCGATAACGTCTTTAATACTCCAACGTGTACCGATGTCGATACGGCTACAACTTTTCTCAATTCGGGTATCATGCGTTCCCTCTTTCCATTGCAATATTCCGTCATTAATTGTATCAGATAAAGCATCCTCTAAACCTCGATAAAGGTCATCCGTAATAGCTAATTTGGTAGCACCAAATCCGATAATTGTTCCATGAACTCCAGCACCGAAATATCCAACCTGTCTTGAATGGTTTGTATTCCACCCATGTAGATTTGCTTTGTCGTCTGATAATTTAACGTTTGAAAATACCTTTTGGAATTTTTCACTTTTAACAACATTTCGCACATCGTAACTGAATTTTAGGTATAAAGTAGACGTACAAGTGTTACGCATTACCGTTTCCTGTGGGCTCTTACCTAAAGCCCACGCGCTGTAAAGTGTTGTAATATACGATTTACCCGCCCTTGGAGGCATTGATACCGAAAGGCTGTTTATTTTACCGTCTTCGATTAATTGAAATGCGTCTGCAACTTTTTTTAAAAAGCTTCTTTTTTGGAAAAATTCCCTATCGTAAAATAAACAAAACTCCCAAAAATTTCTTCTTGAGAGTTCCGCTCTTAATAGTTCCTTTATAGCTTCCTTTTTATTCATTTAGTAAATCCTTAATTTCCTCAGTAGTTAAACCAGACAAATCAATATTGGTTTGTTTTTGTTCAATATGTTGCATTGATAACCTCCTTAACTCTTCTTGATTACCGATTAACTTCATTAAAGCCATTTGCAAAGCTGGGCTGTTGGATTTATACCATTTTGAACGCATAGAAACCTTTAACTCAGTTCGGTTTGTTTCTAGTAATTCTTTTAGCTCGTCCGATTGTTCTAATTTCCATTCGTAAAAAGTGCTTTTTGAAATAGGTAAAAAAGCTACAATATCCTCAATGAAAAATAGCTTGTTTTTTACAATTACTTCCTTTGCCTGTTCGTATATTTTTTTTCTATCGTATGCCATATTATTTGATTTTATCTAACCATTGTAATCTAATTTGATTTGCTATTTGTGCAGTCATTACTGGAGGAACACTCATACCGATTAAATATTTAGGTTCTATTGATTTAAAATTGTAGTCAAGTGGGTAAGTACCAATTATCTTATACTCGTTATCTGTTAAATATCCGTCTTCCGTTGGGTGTAGCATTATACCACCACCACTATCAGCAATACAAGTGTTTGAAACTATTTCAGGGTGTTGTTTGTATGTTCCAAAATACATTCCTTTTGGATGCACACTTGAAACACATTTTCCCATAGGAGTAATTTTATAATAGTTTTTTATTCCATCTCTGATAGGCTTTCTTTTTACTTTTCCTTCATCTACAAATTTAAACGGAATAGCAACCTCACTAAACTCCAATTTCAATTTAGGCAAAAAATATTCTTTTTTGTGGCCTATAAAAAATACACGTTCTCTTTTTTGTGGCACTCCCATTGATGCGGCGTTAAGACAAAACACTTGCACATTGTAACCTGCATCAGTCATTTTTTTGACTATGTTTTTAGAATATACTTTTGCGTTTCCTTGTATAATACCTTTTACATTTTCTAATAAAAACACTTTTGGTTGTAGTTTTATAATAGTGTCGCAATAAACGAAAACCAAATCGTCAAGACTTTGTTTTGCCTGTCCTTCTCTAAATACTTTTTCTTTGCCCCACGCTTTTTCACGACTTCCTGCCATACTAAAAGTTGAGCAGGGAGGCGAACCATCTAAAATATCCAAATTGAATAATTCAGCAGGTAAATCAATAAGTTTATTAAACTCTCGTATATCTAAATTATAAAGATGCTTTGGTTTATGATTTGTTTTATAAACATCTGCAATAGGTGGGTCAATTTCAACACCGCCTAAATGATTAAACCCTGCAAGTTTATATCCCATTGTTGAACCACCTCCACAAATGAAGGTCCCAAATACGTTATATTCATTTTTTTGAATATTTGCACTTGGGTATCCGTCTTTTAAAAACCACTTGTATGGAAATAAATGTTTATTCATTTTCGGTTTCTGTTAATCCTAAAAGTTTAAATATAGCTTGTTCGGGTGTTGTTGCTAAATGTAGTAATTTGTCTTTTACTAAATGATAATCGTCTTCGCTAAACTTTAAAACTAAAGTCATTGTGTCTTCGTAATCGTCAACATCAATTTCTTTGTTTTTTTCTGAATAATCAGTTTCAACTTCAAAATCAGGCACATCCAAACCCCAAGCATCCAACTGCTCAACATCCCATTCATTCGCTAACATTTCCCAATCCCATTCTCCGCCACTTACATTGTCTTTGATTATAAATTGCCTTTGTTCATCCTCTGTAAGGTCGTCCGCTTTAATTATCGGCACTTGTTTTAATCCAGCTTCAATACACGCTTTTAATCGCATATTTCCACCTAAAACAATCATATCAGCATTAACAACTATTGGTCGAATTTCAAGCATTTTCGGAAACTCTTTAATTGAGTTTACAAGCTTTAAAAATTTATCATCCTTAATTATTCTCGGATTATTTGGGTTTTTCTTAACCGTTTTTATATCTATTAACTGAAAATCCATACAACTAAAATTAAAATTAATACTCTTACCAACGCAAATTTAACTATATTCCAATTAGGGAAAAAATCTTTAAATTTCGGGTGCTCGGTGTGTGGCAATATGGCGCAGAAAATACGGTCTAAAGTCCAGATTATGTAAAGTATAGGAAAAAGTAAGTATTTCATGATTTATAGGTTTAGGGTAGTTACTAGGGGGTGCAGTATTAATTTAAAGTTGAACTATGCACGAAGAACGAAATGCAACCCCCTAATATTACTAACAATTAAAACAAAACGTTACAAATTTACGGATTTTATGCTTTATAACCAAATAAGTTAAAAAAGACTTAAATAGTGCGTAGTATATTAATATTCTCATAATATTATCAAGTCAACTATAATGTTAATAAATAAACCTATTAATAGTCCGTATAGGAATATAAGTATTTCTTTTTTCATTATTTCTTATTTTTCAAAATTTCATCTAAATCAATATTTTCTAATACCTCATCCAGATTATCGATTAAATCTTCTACAAACTCATCCGATAAAGTTCCTCTAATTGATTTGTCAATCCTGTTTAATATCATTGTTGTAGTATTTAATGTAAGGTGCAAATTTTTAATAGCTTCCTGTATTTTTTTATCCACTACTTTTTTATTTGGAATACTCAAAGTATCGTATTTGTATTGCTCCCTCAATACCTTTGTATTGGCTTCCTCAATGGTCTTTTTACAGCCTTGTATGTAGATTGTCGTAATGCTGCATAAAGCACTTAGTCTGGTTACGTTGTTTTTTTCTTCTTTAGTCATTGTCCTTTATTAATTCCATTAAATTATACTCAATCGATGTTTGAATGTCGTGTTTCGGATTAATTCTGCGGTTTTCATTATCAAAATATTCTACGTCCGTAATTTCAACATCCATCCAATTTTCAATCGGTGTAAGATACCCGTCGCCAGTTTGGTATTTGTCCACAGTAAATTCAAAATTTACAGTTCCATCGAAAATTATATCATCAAAATTCGTGGTATCTCCATACACTAATACAAGCGCATCGCCTGACTGTGTACCTATGTTGTAATCGTGTATTTCTACTTTCATAATTAATATAAATTTAATTGTTTAATTTCAGATTTTAAAAATTTTAAAATATGGTTTATTTTGTCGTGATTAAAAGCCATGTAAACCTCCATTACTGTAAAGTTTCTTTGATTTGGATATGTCATAAAGTTTGGAGGTATTATTTTATTTCTCGGTGTTAGTCCCAAACCATTATCTTGGTAAAATAAAGCAGCACTATCAAGTATTAATAAATGCGCTCTACTACTGAAAAAGTGCCCAGTTAATTGAGCATAAAAGCCACGTAAATCACCTTTTTGAATTGCGTTTACCTTAACATTGTTTAGTTCATCAAGAGTTACTATTTTTTTTAAATTCCTAATCTCTTTTCTTACTTCTTTTAGATTAATTTCCATTTTCAAAGTATTGTTTTAGTTTATAAAAATGCTAGTCTTTCCTAGCAGTCAACCCTTTCAATAGTGTTCCTCTATTGCAATCCTCTTAGGGTAGATTATGTAGTCAGGACAGGATTCGAACCTGTAAGAGAGTCTGCGATATTACTATGACCTTATCTCTCGTATCTCAACACTAGCGTCTACCAATTCCGCTACCTGACTATATTCATTTTAAATACTCTTTTAATTTATTTTCGTAATTAATTGTTTTAAACTCTTTTTCCCAGTAATTCCTACCCTCTGGAATTTCTAGTATTGCATTTAACTTTAGCCTTATATGTTCGCTGTATTCCAACTTTTGCACCCTTACCGTTATAGGCTTTGGGTGCGTTGCTAGTTGGAGTGGAAGTAGTATTAGGATTAGTCGCATAGTTCTAAGTGAAAAATCTTACGCAACGACATCAGCAATAGCTTTTGAACATTTCTCAATAATTCTATCAAGTTCTGCGTCTTGTTCTTTCGTTGCCCCTTCTGAATCGCAATCAGCATTATCCCAATCTCTGTTGTATTCAGAGAGAATATCACTGATTTTTTCTTCTTGATCTTCTGATACTGTTACGATTGGTTTGATGTGTTTTTTAACAAAATCAGATGAAGTGATTGAATTTGCAAAGTAATCTACAACATTGTTAGATACTACTTCTACTACTTGGTTTTGAATTGAATTTTTCATTTTGTTTTGTTTTAATTGTTTATAACTATACACAAATATATAAATTAATTTTGAATAAACAATACAATTGCAAAAATATTTTTATTTTAACACTTTTTTAACAAAAAAAGAGGGTGTTAACCCTCCTTACTTATTATTTCAGCTATTCTCTGCATAGTCGTAAGGTTTAACCCTCTATGTCCGTTTAAGAATAAATACAATTGATTTGAGTTCAATTTACATAGCTTAGTAAATGCGTGAATACTTAACTCATGCTTAACCATGTAGTCGTTTATAATTTCCTTACAATCATTGGTAAGGTTAATTAATTGTTCTGCTTTTATCTTTTCCATATCTAAAAAGGTAAATCATTTTCTTTAGTTGCTGGAGCTGGTACACTTACAGGCGCTGAACTTTCGTTTGTAATTTTCCAAACTTCTAACGTGTTGAAAAATCTATCTTGACCGTTTTTGTCAGTCCATTTTCGACCTCGTACATTTATGCTTACTTGCACTAAATCTCCCAATCTGTAACTGTCCAACACTTTACATTTGTCTTGTGATACCTGTAAAATAATACTCTGTGGGTATTGTTCTTTTGTTTCAATTACAAATTCCCTAAGTGCAAATTTTTCGCTTACTTGTTTTGTTTCGTAAATTTTGATTAATTCTCCTTTTAAATCCATGATTTTTGGTTTTTAGTTAATAACTCGTTAATACACTCTTTATAATATTCGTTTCCGATTTTATACTGTTCTTTTATTTGCTCTTCTATTTCCACATCCCTTTCAACTCTTACAGCTGTAATTCGCTTTTCAGCTTCGATGTTATCCACCTTGTGCATTGTCAAGTCGTCCCATTGAGTTAACAAGCTATCAGGAGTTGATGTAAGGCAATATATCACTTCAGCAATTTCTTTATTAAAAAGCATCATGTAACCCCTCATTTGCCAATCGTAACCAGCTTTTTTAACAGATTTTTGCGCTTCCTCTTCAAAGGCTGGGAACGTATCAAAACTCCAACTGCATTTAATATCTATAATTCTATCCGTTGCGTTTATATCACATTCGCCTGTTAGCCACCCTATATCTATACGCTCTGTATTTTTAACAAAATCCATAAAGCGAACTTGATTAACTAAGTCAATCCCGATTTGTTCGTTCATTATACCCTTACTAAGATATTTGTTTTCCAATATTGGATTAATGCCGTAGAAATCACATTTAGCCTTTTCTTGAATATAGGATTTAGCCGTTTCGCCTAGTGGCTCGGCTTTACTTCTGCCTTTAGTCATTAACTGGCTTAATTCTGAACATCTTATTTTTAGTTCCATGTTATTTGATTTTAGTTATTGATTTTGCATATTTCCAGCATAAATTAGCTTCTGTAACATATAACCCTTTGAATTTGCCTAATACATAAGTATTAACTGGATCCATAAGTTCATTATCCCAAACCTGTAAATTAACAGGCTCTGAAAAAATGCAAGTATTTGGTAAATGGTCAAATTTTCCTTCTTTAGCTAGTTGGGTGTATTTTTCACTATTTTTCATTTTCTTTCGTTTTTTCGTTAATAAATTTATCTAATTCAGCTTTTTGTTCCTCGCTTAATTCAAAGTTTTCTTGTAATTTCTCAGCTGTGTAAAATCCTTTCTTAATGCTGTCCATTGCTCCGCTAAACCTAGCTTTGTCAAGTGTTGATTTTTTTGGCGTAGTTATTTCTAATAATGCTGGTGCTTCGTAACCCTCTGGCAAATCTTCACCAGCGTAAATATAAATTCCTAAACCAAACATTGCTAAATTCTTAGTCAAGCAACGCATTATAGTCTTGTTAATATCAAACATTGTGAAGGCTTCAACTGTTTTTTCTCCAAATTTAGTAGTGTAGGTGTAAGGTGTAGATTTCATGGCTCTATTTGCACCGTCCATTACAGGTAACCACATTTCGTGAGTAATATTACCAACAGTAACACGAGTGTACACCATTGCACCGCTTTCGTCTGCGAAGTAAGGTAAACCCCTAGTATCTTTAACAATGTAGTAAGTAGCTTCAGGACATACTTTTTGAAATTCAGACCACGCCCAAGCCCAGCTAAGATAAGTTAAACCGCTCTTTTTTTCGGTTTTGTCGTTCACGTTAATAGCGCTTAACGTTTCAAAGATTGTTTTGTTTTCCATAACTATTTTTGATTATTTACGACCTTTTTTAATATA
>JBEEOW010000060.1:0-8763 GCA_041191405.1 Bacteroidota bacterium | reverse complement strand
CCTATAAAATTATTCAAAAAAATACCTTTATTTTCAGGCTTGAGATGCACTTTTTTGCGTTTAACTTATCCACATTTTTAGATTTATCATATAGAAATAGTTTAAATTATGGGCTGAGTAGTTACAATTAGTTTAATTGAACTAAAAATTCCTACTAAATAAAAAAATCCCAACAAGGCTTACCTTATTGGGATTTAAAGATATTCTAAAGTATTTTCAGCGAAAAATAAATTTTACTATTGCTTCGACAGGCTCAGCAACCGTAAATTTAATTTTTCGAGTTTCAAATATTTTTCAAAAACTCTTAACTCTCACCCCTAAACTCCAACCAACTATTTACACTCCCCATCAGGCGTGCAAACTGCCCCTTCGGTAACATCTAAAGTAGTTTTTGGGTTGGCTTTACGCCATTCAGCATAGGCTTTTTCAAGGGTTTTAAAGAATGTATCACTTTCTTGTGCTCCCGAAACTGCATATTTTCTGTCAAATACAAAGAAAGGTACGCCTCTAACTCCCAACTGATTAGCTTCGTTGATATCAAATTTTACGTCATCAGCATATTGGTTGCTTGACAATACTTTATTAATATCGGCTTCACTTAAACCAACACTCAACCCAAGTTCAAGTAAAGTTTTAGCATCGGCGGTGTTTTTGCCATCCGTAAAATAAGCTTTAAATAATGCCTCTTCTAATTTATCTTGAACACCTTTCTCAAGTGCCAAATGCGAAAGTCGGTGTGCGTCAAATGAATTGGCAACCACAGCTTTATCAAAGTTAAATGTTAACCCCACTTGCTTTGCAATATTGGTAACATATTCGCTGGTTTCTTTGGCTTGCGATTCAGACCAACCTTTCTTTTGTGCCAAATGTTTGATAGAATTCAGACTTGGGTCGGTAACAGAATTAGGGTCAAGTTGGTAACTTTTCCAAATAATCTCAATGTCCTTGTTTTCTGTAAATTGGTTAAGAGCCTTCTCAAATTTGCGTTTCCCTATGTAACAAAACGGACACATTACATCACTCCAAATTTCTACTTTCATTTTATTCGCTTTAATAATTGTTTGAATTGGTTTTGCATTTTTGGTTGAATCATTTTTTACATCTTGACCACAAGATAGTAAAGAAATAAAGCAACATATTACACTAACAACGTTTTTAAACATTTGTTGTATCTACAGTTTTATTGATTTTGATATAAAACAAGTAAGAAATACTCATAATTCCAAGAAAGACAAGCGGAGCTATTGTTTTTCCAATTTCATGGAGTAAAGATATATTCGTATAAGCAGCCCCAAAAAGCACAATTTTCCATTATTGGTGTGCCTGCACCATTAACGCAGTTGATAAGTATTTTAACTAACAACATTTTTTATTAATAAAAGAATTAATTAACATTACAATGAATCTAAAAAATTTAGCATAATTCCATAAAACCAACAGGGGTAGAAAATGAAAAATATTAGTTTGACTATATTACTCTTAATTTCGACTCTGACTTGTATTGGACAGTCATTATTTTTTGACGAGCTAAACATTTCGACTTGGACATCATCATCAAACATATCGGATTTAACCTTCAAATCCGGCATAAATATCCCATTAGCAAAACTAATTTATCCAAGAAACTCAATCAATGAAGACGTGACAATCTGGAATTTCAGAGACAGTATATTGACGATTGTTAAATATTCCTTTAAGCAAAAAACAGATAGCATAGTTGGTAAATATAAATATTCTGTAAATGACAAAAGTGTTTTGGAAATTACCTTACTAGATAGGACTGCATTAAAATATAAAGTTGGAATTGTTTCAACTGGATTTTATGCATTATTAATCAGGACAAAAGAGAAAAAGCCGAATACAAAAAAATGACAAACAAATTCAATATAAAAGAAATAATTGGAAAGACTGTCTCAAATATCTATACATTAATTAATACAAATGTTGATGGTTTGGACTATGTTGAAAGTTTTATTGAACTTGACAATAAGACAATCATTGATATTCCATATGGCTTTTATGATGACGTTTGGACAAAAAAGTTAGATAAAAATGCAATCAGTCTTTTTACCAACTTGTCAGACTTTCCTATGTATAAAATAAATAAGGATAGCAAAACTATAAGCGAAATTACTTCCAACTACCAAAGTCAAAACAAACAATTTCAATAGAATTTACAATTATTTTTTCGGAATAAACTATATTTATGAGGATTACAAACCTTACAAAGTTGAATACAAAGAAAATAAATCAAAAAGATTGAAAAACAGAAAAATAGTTAACTTATTATGTTATTCTGACGAAGCTGAAAAAGGTTTTTTACTACTTGATAACGGCTACATATTTACTGAAACAATTGTTGCTCCGCATGGAACAGGTAAAGCAGGAATCAATATTTTCGAAAGTATTAACGAATTGACTAGTTTAAAAGGAAATGACTTCACTAAACTTACAGAGCAGATTACCAATCTTTAACTTCAACTAATAAAACATTAGTTATTCAAATCAGATAAAATTGTAATAATACATCTTTGTGTAATCCATAAACCCTTAATTTCAAAAGCTTAAATTATTAAATTTAGATCTTGAAATATAAAAACCCTCCAATGTTTTGAAACATTGGAAGGTTAATCCTTATAATTACAAGTGTAACAACCTACCCATTTTAGGCAGTTAATTATTTTTCAAATTTATTGAGAAATCAAAACTTGACCTTCAATTTTAGAAACAGTATATGATTGTGTTAATTCATTTGATTTAGTTGAAGCACCTGCATTATCATAAGCTATTGCGTGAAACTTATATGTACCCTCTTCGGAAGTATAGTATCCAGATTCGTTATAATATTTATTTGCAGATGATGATGTAAGTACAGTATCATAAGGTGTATTGTTTACATAAAAAATCACTTTTGAAATACTACCATTAGCATCGGTTGCTGTAGCATAATAAGAAAAATAGGCTCCACCTTTTGAAATTCTCAATGCTCTATCATCCTCAGCTATTGAAACAACTGGAGCTGAATTTGTTGGTGTTACACTTTCCTCTTTTTTATTACAAGCACTTAATAATGAAATTAATGTTACTGTTGTTAGAATTACCTTTTTCATAGATTTAGAATTGAATTAGTATTAAAATTACATTTACAAATGTATCTGATATAAATATTCGATGTACTACCCAAAAAGTATAGTCATCTAAAAAAATTACCCCTAAAATTCAATAAAAAAAGCGAAGCACTATTTAAAGTACTTCGCTTATATTGTGTGTGCTTGAACTATGTGTTGCTTGATGTGGAATGTTATTGTTTGGTAATTTTTTCAGAGAAATGTTTACCATCTTTCATAAATTGAATTACATAAATTCCATTTTTAAGTGAATGTAAATCTATATACTCCTCTGATGGAGCATACGATATTGGCAACATTTTTCCTTCAACAGAATATACTTGTACGTTTGAAATACCTTTACCGAAGTATAATTTACCTGTAGTTGGGTTTGGATAAATTAATCTAGCTTCTGTACTGTTTAAATCTATTGCAGTTAATGTACCAACTATAATTGTTACACCCGCCGAATAGGTAACACCACCATCATTGTCTGTTACTTTTGTTTTTAACAAGTATGTACCATCTTGCACATTATTCCAAGTAAATGAATATGGACTTGTTACATCTGAGCCAATCAATGATGTTCCTTGAAAAAACTCTACTTTTGAAATCGTTCCATCATTATCAGTTGCTAATGCATTTATTACCACATTTGAACCTGTACCATAATTACTATTGTCGATAGGTGAAGTAATTGAGGTAACTGGTGCTTTATTTACTTTTATACTAATTGTTGTTGATGTAGTACTGTCGTTTACATTGTCATAAGCTATTGCTTTCAAAGTGTAAGTTCCAGCAGCAACATTATTCCAAATTAATGAATAAGGTGACGAAACATCTTCACCTAATTTTGTTGAACCATTATAAAACACCACTTTGCTTACAGTTCCATCTTCATCTGTAGCATTAACCGAAATAGTAAGTGCACTCACAGGTGCTTGTAAAACAGCATTGTTGCTTGGGGCTGTAATACTTACAGTTGGCAATATATTCGCAGCTTTGGTTACAGAAATATTGATTGCAGGAGAAGTAGTTACAGCATTTGAGTTATCTGTTGCTTTTGCTGTAATAGTGTATGTTCCAACGGCTACACCTGACCATGAGAACGAATAAGGAGCAGTAGCATCTGTACCTATTAAAGTAGTTCCATTGTAAAACTCTACTTTTGAAACTGAACCATCTGCATCAGTAGCGTCAGCTGTAAAATTGATTGTAGCAGGTGCTGTAAAGCTAGAATTATTGGTTGGTGCAGTAATTGTAACTACAGGAAGCACATTTGCTGGTGGATTAACTACTATATTTACAATTGAAGAAGTTGTAACACCATTGCTATTATCAGTTGCTTTTACAGTTAAGGCGTAATTGCCAGCAGGTACACCAGTCCAAGTATATGAATATGGGCTTGTGGCATCTGAACCTAACAAGCTTGCTCCGTTATAAAATTCTACTTTTGAAATGGTACCATCACTATCCGTTGCATTGGCATTGATGGTAATACTGGCAGGTGCTGTAAATGTAGCATTGTTTGCAGGACTAGTTATTGAAGTAACAGGTAATACGTTTGCAGGTACATTTACTACAATATTTACTATACTTGAAGTGGTAACAGCCCCTAAATTATCAGTTGCTACGGCAGTTAAACTATAATTGCCAGCGGCTACACCTGTCCAAGTGTATGAATATGGGCTAGTTGCATCAGAACCCAATAAAGTTGTTCCATTGTAAAACTCTACTTTTGAAACTGAACCATCGGCATCAGCAGCAGTAGCATTGATAGTTACTGAAGCTGGAGCTGTAAAAGTTGCATTGTTTGCAGGCGAAGTAATACTTACTGTTGGGAATGCATTAATTGTACAACCACGAAATTTGATTTCAGCCATTGAGCAAGTATTTGCACCTGAGATAGTTGAAATAACTTTTATTCTTAAATACTTAGCCCCAGCCCCATATAATGCTGCAGTTTGCCAATTTGTTATTGATGCAAAAGTTGTTGTAATTGGAGTTGTCCAAGTAACATTATCAACGCTTGTTGAAATTTCAACATCCTTAGGATAGCCATTTGAATTATCTTGACGATTCAGCATATCTAAACCACTAAGATTATATGTACCATTTAAATTAAATACTAAAGTATGTGGTAAAGGTGCATTTGCTTGCCAGTTATTATGCCAAATAGTTGAGGTAGAACCATCAACCATATTTATTGCTCCAGCACCTGAAGCATTTGAACTTTGACTTACAACCGTTATTCCTGGGGTTGTTAACAAGTTTCCAATTAATTTTGTAGAATATGTGTTATTTAAAGTATTATCTGCAGATCCATTTGGATTTTCAACTACAACTTTAAATTCTGAAACAGATGACAAATTAAGGGTACCTAAATCAACATTTGTTTTTTGCCCCATAGTAATAGTTGTATATTTTGATAAAGTTTTATTTAAAACTCCATCAAAATATACCTTTACATCAAAAGTATTAATTGTATTAGTACCTGCATTTTGTACTTCAACAATAGGATTAAATAATTGAGAACATTTATTTGCAGCAGTAATACCTGTAACTGAATTAACTGCAACATCAGTAGATGCAACACATGAACCTGTTACTGTAATAAAATTGGTGTAAGTTCTAGTATGTGTGCCATTTGAATCTGTAACTGTTAAAGATACATCATAAGTTCCTGGCAAAGGATAAGTTACTGTTACTGTACCAGCCGTAGTTGAACTTGAAATTCCTCCTTCAAATAACCACTCTCTTAAAATTCCAGATTTACCTTCCACTGCTGATTGGTCAATAAAGGTAATAGGTGCATTTGAACCACAAGTAGTTGTAAATTTATCTGCTTTGAAAAATGCCACTGGAGCTGCTTTTTCATAAAAAGGAGACTCATAAATACCTCTAGTTGAAGCAACTAAAATTTTTCCAGACCAATAATCTGGTAATATTTTAATTGAAGGTACTTGAGCAGGTAATCCTGTATTAAATAATACCCAATTGGTTAGCGTATTATTTTTGTAATACACTGTTTTTTTAGTTGAAACATATACTCCTCCATCTGTTCCAGCTTGATGAGTTATAGATTGAATTTGTTCGCCACTTAAATTTGAACCATATATATTTGTCCAAGTAGTACCTTTGTCTGTAGAACGGAATACTTTTGAGTTACCAACCTTTATTGCCCACAATTCATTTACATTGTTTGAAGAAACAGTTAAAATAAAGTTTTGAGTTGTACTAGCATCCAATGTTGTAGATACAGTAATGTTTGTCCATGTTATTCCTCCATCAGTTGATCGCCAAATTTTGCGAGCTGTTCCTGTAGTGGATACATAAATTAAGTTTGGATCTAAAGGAGAAACTTCAATATCAGAAACATATTCACCAAAACTATATAAAGAAGTAAATGTAGTACCACCATTTGTAGAAATCCACAAATCATTTGTATTTCCAACATAAACTGTATTTGAATTGGTTGGTGAAAATACAACATTTGACGCCTTTCCAATTGAATAATCGTTATTAGGATTTTTTCCCCAAGTAATTGTAGTAACAGATCCTGTTCTTGTTCCTGGAATTTTTTGAGTTCCTCTATCCGAGAAAATAATTCTATCATTAATTGGGCTCACATGACCACCTTGACCATCACCACCATTAATTACAGCCCAACCACCTTGATACACATTGTTATCCATCAATTGTGTACCATTGTGGTACGCACCTCCAGTTAAAACTCTATGACCTACAGCTCCATAACCTATACCAAACCCCCAAAAATCAGTACCTGATATGCCTTTAAAACGTTTTTCAAAGTTTACACCTTTATTATTAGAATACCAGATTCCTCCATCGGTAGAAACCCAAATATCATTTCCATAAATTTTTACATCATGAATATCTGCATGAACATAATCTGGATCTCCAGATTGACTCCATTTTGAAGGGCAAGTAAAATTTTTACCCCCATCAGTTGAATACCAAAGATTAGTACCTGCATTTAAAACAAAATTTGAATCACTTGGGTGAACTGCATAAGAAAAATTGTAGTTGTACTGCCCACCATCGTCTGAACCATCTGGTTGCCAACCCATCATATTAATGTTACTTCCAGCAACTGGTGCTCCACCTGGGCCAGTACCACAACATTGGAAGGTCCAAGTTTCTCCTTGATCAGTACTCAAATAAGTACCATAAGTTCCAGATCCACCATTGATTGAACCAGTACAGCTTGCATAAATTTTATTTGGAGCAGCAGCAGTAACTGCTATTTCTGTTCTTGATTGTGTAGCAGCAGCTGGCCAACCTGTAGTTTTTTGAGTAAATGAAACCCCGTTATTGGTTGATTTGAAAAACTGTGTGATTGAACCTGTGCCTTTTACTGTATAAACAATATTTGGATCAGAAGGGTGTAATTCTATTTCCTGATAATCACCCGTTGCTATTTGGGTAAAATTGGTACCTCCATCCGTTGTTCTGTAAAAACCACCCGCTGTTGCTATCAATACTGTAGTGGGTGTGGTGGGATGACAAACAATATCTTTGATTGTTTTGGAGGCAAAATAAGTGGTATTTAAACGAGTCCAAGAAGTTCCACCATTGGTAGTTTTCCAGAGTTGCCCACCTTCAGTACCAGCATACACTATATTTTCATCACTTGGGTCAATTTCGATTGCATAAACAGAGGTAATTAACAAGTCCTTAGTAAGCAATATCCAGTTTAAGCCTTTATCAACAGATTTCCAAACACCAGCAGTTGCAGTACCAGCATATAAAACATTGGTATTAGTTTTTGATTGCTCTGTTGTATAAACATGTGCAGCACCAGCTGCATAACTTCTACTTCCAGCTCCGTTATCGTAATCAAATGGACCAAGGCAAGTCCAGTTGGCTGCGGCGGCAGTTCTTGCGGTTCTAGCTTGTTCTACTCTAGCAACATAAAGTTTATCAATAGCTTCTTTTTCAGGCGTTTTAGGTCCTGATTCAATAGCATTGTTATGAATATAATGTTTATAATATTGCGTATGCTCATTTTTCACAAAAGGATTTGATGAATAATACTTAGCATATTCATCTTTTAACTTTTCCCAATCAGGGTTTTCGGAATACATTAACTGTACCCACAATGGTTGTCCTTCGGTTGAATATTTGTATTGGTGAAGTTGAGAATAGGAAGTTTGCACCACTGCCGTGCATAGTCCCAAGATTAGAAATAATCTTTTCATAAAGCAACTTGAATTAGAGGATTCTGTGTACGAATAAATTATAAGGGGGATAATTTATTATTATCGAATATTTAGTACTACTCTTAAAAAAAGCAAAGGGTTTAACTTAAGTTGGGTTTATAAATAAAATTTTCAAAAAAAAATTAAATATAAAATTTAAATACTTGATTTACAGAAATAAACATAAACGTATGTACTTGATAAAATATAAAACTATGAAATAAAAAATTACATTTTAAAAAAACGAAAACTATCCTATCATTAAAGCACAAAAAAACCTCTTAACTCGTTAGAATTAAGAGGTTTATATTTTGAGCCCCCTGTCGGATTCGAACCAACGACCTACTGATTACAAGTAAAACACAAAACACTAACAATCAAATAATTAAATTTATTTGGGTGCCATTTTGGGTGACATATTATTTTTTCAGATT
>JBEEOW010000059.1:0-9347 GCA_041191405.1 Bacteroidota bacterium | reverse complement strand
AATACAAATGTAAAGCTATTTTAGGATAAATTTTAATTGTAAATCCTTTTTAGGATTAAGAAAATTAGTGTAAATTTATATCAGGATTATTAATCAAATCTGTAAACATTTTTTAGGACGAGACACACTTAAAACTTGATACCTATTTTTCAAAAAACAAGTTGTTTAAAATCGTTTACAAAAACACATTGACCAAACCAAGTACAGGCGAATTTTGGGACACTCCAGCCTGGACAAACAGACAAACAGGCGAAATTCAAGCTTCAAAAAACTTTTTCAGACAATTAACGCCTACTAATATTTTGATGATTTTATTTCATGAATTTCATCACTTTAATGGGCAAACAACAGACGAGAAAGCGTGTGATTTAAAGTCTATCGAAATGTGCTTAAATCTTGGTTATGCACAAAGCGAATGCATCTACAGTATTGAGCGATTATTTGGAGCTGTAGAAGGTAATGATGCAATTCCTTATGAAGAAAGGATGCAAGCTGTTGTTGATTATGCTATTCGATTTAATGCTTAAATACCCCAAAAGACTTTACATTTTTTATAACATACTTTTTTTGTGTAAACATTAAAAAATGAAACAATCAACAATTATCATAATAGCATCAATATCTGCTGTTGTTGCTATTGCTGGAGCTGTATTTTATTATAAATACAAATCTAATGCTCAAGAATCTAACACTTTTAATTGGTAGTAATTATGTCAAAAAAAGCAATCATAATCACAGTAAGTGTTTTTGTTGTAATCGGCTTAGGTGTGGGTATCTATTTTCTTACGAAAAAGAAAGATACAACAGCTGATGAAAAACTAAACACTTCAAACGGTAGCTACCTAGGGGCTATGTTGGATTTAGTAAAATAGCCATGTCAACTATTTTAAAACCTGAGGATAATATCCCTACAAAATCTAGCAGTAGTACTGAATGGATAAATTGGTATAAGTCATTACGCAAGTTATTATCTAAAAACGATGCCAACACTACTTTTATGAAAGTGTGGGTACAAAGAGGTAGTAATTCTGCAAATGATTCTGAACTACGAGATTATCTTGAAAATCAAGGTATAATTATAGATAAAGATGCTTTTGATTCTATCTCTGACCTTGCTTTAGCTCCTTTTAATTTAGCCTATTTAGCTTCAAAATGGAGTTTATACATCATAATAGGGTTTTCTGTAATTATCTTATTGATAATAGTTTATGCTTTGTTTAATGTAGCAAAGAATCCTGAAAAAATAGTTAGTGCTGCCAAATTTGCTATATAATGTTAAATAAAGTATTTACAAATAAGTGGGTGTTAATTGGATTAGCAGTTACAATTATAGGTTTGGTAGTTTTTCTTTTTGTAAAAAAATACCAAAAAGAAAAAGCTGGAAAAGAAACCATTGACAAAATTAATGAAGCAGTAGCTAATGGTACAGGAGTTTCAGGTAATACAGCTTATGAAGCTTCAACTGGTTTAAATGGTGTTGTGGCTGATCCTAATTATTCAGCTAAAGCAAAAGCTGATGCAAAGGCATTGGAAGATGCAAAAGGGTATTTTAAAGACGATGATGCAACTGTTTTTAAAACCTTGCAAAACAAAACAAAAGCACAATTAAAAGCGATTGAAAATTCACTTAAACAGCTGTATGGATATGGAAATATAGACGAATACTTACACAGTATTTTTCAAATAGATGTTGATTTATTTGGTATGCAAATGCCTTGTATTGGATTTGATTGTGAAAATTACAGAAAAGCAGTAAACATTATTAATTCAGCAAAATAATTATGAAGGAGCATTTTAAAAAACATTGGATTTGGTATTTAATAGGATTTATTCTTCTATTCGGAGCATATATGTATTGGTATTTATTTGTTTCTGAATCTGATATTGAAAGTACAAGTTCGAGTACAAGTACAAGTAATAGTCAACCAACTATTTATAAAAACAAAATTGGTAGATTCCCAATCAAAAAAGGAGACAAAGGTTTAGAAGTTTATCAGTTGCAAAAATACTTAAATAAAAAATTTGCATCAAAACTCAATCCTGATGGCGATTGGGGAAATGCTACAGAAAAGGCATTTGACAATAAATTTGATATAGCCGATAGACCCGGATATAAGTATGCACAATTAACTCAATCACTTTATAATCAACTTAATCTAAAATCAATTTCCTAATGGAACACATTAAAAAATACTTATGGTGGTATGTTGGTGTATTATCACTTTTATTGATTGGAATTGTACTTTATTTCAATTCCAAAAAAGAATCCAAACAGCAGTTTTTAGGTGGAGCTTTGAGTTTGGATTCAAATTCAAATTCAAACGATTCATTTTTAGATTCATTCCCTTTGAAAAAAGGTAGTAGAGGTTCAAATGTTGAAAAATTACAAACCTATTTGCGTCAAAAACAAGTGAAAAGGGATGAAAGTGTAAGGTTTATTGCTCCTCCAACCTACCTTGAAATTGATGGTATTTTCGGAGATAAAACCGAAGCTGCTTTGCTTGAATTTACAAACCGTAAATCGGTATCAGAAGAATATTTCAAAAAACTAAATCTGTAAATCATGTTTGATTCTGCAATTGATAAATTAAGTAAAGACGGAGTAAAAGTTGTAGCCACAGTTCCCAATGATGTATATCTTAAGCTATTTGCTGTTATTGTTCTTGGTGCTTTGTTTGGCACTTTGGCTTCGCAAGCAATTAAAAGTATGTTCAAATAACATACAAAAAGTAATTACCACTTTAAACACAAAACCCAAAAATATGGCAGCTAAAAATTTATTTACAGCCGAACTTGCTCCAGGACAAAGTAAATCATTTGATAAAAGGTTAACATGGTTATCCGTTGGCCCTCAAGACCCCGAAATAGACACCGTTTTTCAAATAAACGGTATTGCTGAAGAAGCTGGAGATATTTGTCGATTCAAAAACCAAGCGTTTACTACACCTGAGAATTGCGAAATGGAAGGGATTACTGTAGAAAATGTTTCAGGTTCAAATATTAATGTAATTTACAGATATTAATATGGCAGGTTCAGGAATTTCATTATTCAATAAAGGTGGTGGAGGTGGTGGAACTGGTACAAGTATTAACGATTTTAAGTTAATACCACAAACTATTGTTGCTACTGGAATTGGTGGAGGTTGGAGTGACCCATTACAACCCTTTGCAATTGCTGAGGTTCAGTTAAATAAGATTAATCAAGCTACTTATGGTGCAGCTGGAATAGTGCCTATAAGGTTTGTTACACCAACCCATTTAGGTAATGAAGGAAAATGGTTTGCTGTTCAAAAAATTGCAGGAGTTGATGTTTATTTGCCATCAGGAGGTGGTGTAATTAATTCAGGTAATTTTGACCCTGTTTTTACAAATGAAGATGGTGTAAAACCTATTGCTTATTATCATGCTACAAATGAAGGTTGGCAATTGGTGGCTTATATGAGTAGTAGAAATGATGCAAGCCCTCAACGAACTTTAATAAACCTTGCTTCATTAACTAAAACTGGCTTAACTGGAGGTGCGACTTTAACTGGGACAATTGAAGTTCATCAAACAGCTCATTTTGTTACAATGGATTTACAATTATCTTTAAGTATTGGAACTAATCAATTAGGTCAAATAATTGTAGAAATTCCTTTCAATTTGTTACCTGAAGCAAATACAGATACTATTGATTTTCCAATTTTATCAAAAAGATTTAGTGACAGCACAACTGATGTTTTACATCTTCAAAAATTCGACAATTTATTAATATTTAATTTGGATACTTCATTTTTAAAAACTACAACAAATCAATCTGTTGTGGTTTGGGGAACATTGTCTTACTTCAAAAAAATATAATACCATGAACGAACAATTTAAATCAGCATTTAAAATGATACTTCAAATTCTTACACCTGTAGTCATGATTGTTTTGTATCATGAACATAACAATGCTACACAGGATAAAGAATTAGCATTACTTGATTTAAGGGTTACTAACCTTGAAAATGAAATAAAACCCAAAATGAAGTTTGAACCATTTAGTAATAATTCAAATTCAACTGATACAGCAAAACGCTTTTTTAATAATATTTTGGGTTATTATGATGAAAGAAAGAAGCTAAATACCCCAATATCAAATCAAAAATTGTCATAGTTTTTTATTTGTGAAAAATTAAAAATTAATGGGACAACAGTTAGATTTCAATAACAGTTATAACAAGGGCGATACACTTGTTGTAGGCGAAAATGGAGTGGTTGTAGGTGTACCTAAAATAGTGAATATTACCGAAAGTAAAATTACGGTAGATAACGCTTTAGGTAATGATGCAACTGGGGCAAAGTATGATTCAAATTTGCCATATAAAACTATTTTACAAGCTATGTCTGTAGCGACTGCTGGAGATATTATTCATGTAAAAACTGGTTTGTATCAAAATGATTATAACATTCCAATGAAATTTGGTGTAATTCTTCATCTTGAAAAAGGTGCAATCATAAGTCCTATTGCTAATGGTGGGAATGTTAAGATTTTTCAATTAGTGAGTTCAAGTCCTGGTATTTTTGAAGTGTCAGGTAAAGGTAGAATTTTGAATATTGGTTCAGCTCATTTAGGAACTCCTGTTATTGAAAATGGCAATTCTACACAAATAGTTGTTGATTGTGAAGAAATTTCAAGTGTAGCAACATGGAATGCAAATGCTTCTTTAACAGTTAATAATGCAAAAATTACAAGTGAGATTTATACTCGTTTTGGTAAATTAGCTTTCAATAATTGTGTTATAATTGATGTAAAAACTACTACATTCAACGTTGATTGGGGAGATACAGGGGAAACTATTTATAATGCCTGTACATTTATTAGAAAACAGGCTACAATTCCATGGGAGGTTAATTTTCCTACTGCTGTTAGTGGTCAAGGTACTCAAGGTTTAGATAATTATAAGTTTGGTCCAGTAATGGGTTCTGGTGCATCTCGTAGAAAAACAATTTTCCTTAATAGCATTTTTATCAATAATGTAGGAGGAAATGGTATCTCATTTAAAGAAGGTGCATGGGATGATGCAGGAGTTTATAATCCTACTTTAGTAATATCTAATTGTAAATTTATGCTTTCTGATAATACAAAAAATTGTGTATTAGCAGATGGTTCCACTGGTGTACCTGTAAGTGCAAGTTTCTATTTTGATAACAATGTTTCAAATGGGGCATTAGGCACTATTAATGGTGGTACACTAACAAATAAACTTTCAGGCTCAGGCTTTCAAATTGCACCAAATTATAAAATTTTCAATCCATTTCCTTATCTAAATTAATCATGTCTAAATCAATTTCAACTTTAAATTTCGTTTTCAATGAAGACGGAAGTGTATATTCATCAGCATCATTTATTGAAAATGGTATTGCAGATAGAATTGAATTATCACACGAAGAAACGCAAGTTATTTTAAAGGCAGCTCAACAATCATTACCTGATTTTGTAGTTCCTGGAATAGTTGAAGAACAAACGGAAGAAGAAGTACACTAATAAAATAAGCTTCGTTTCATTCCCGAAAAGCCTTACAGAAATGTAGGGCTTTTTTTATGCCAAATACCCCAATTTCAAATAACATATTTTTTTATCAATTCTTTTGCTCAAAATAAAAAACAATGTTTGAACTATCATTTGAGCAATTAAAAGCCATTACCCCATTTGTGGGTAATGCTAATCAAAGAGTGCAATTCGATGCACGATTAAAGCTGTTTTTGCCACATCTAAACGAAGCCTTTAGGATGTTTGGCATTAATACCAAAGAACGAGTTGCTATGTTTTTAGCTCAGATTATTCACGAATCAGGAGCTTTTAGGTATGTAAAAGAAATAGCATCAGGTTCGGCTTATGAAGGTCGAAAAGATTTAGGAAATACACATCCTGGTGATGGTGTGAAATTCAAAGGGCGTGGCTTAATCCAAATTACCGGAAGGGCTAATTACGAACAAATAAGCAAAGCTTTTCAGGTAGATTTTGTTGCAAAACCTGAGTTACTTGAATCTATTGAGTTTGCAACCAAATCAGCAGCTTGGTGGTGGAATAATAGAAAGCTAAACCGATTTGCAGATTTAGGTCAAATTATCAATTGTACCAAAATAATCAACGGTGGTACAAATGGTTTGGAAGATAGAAAAGCAAATTATCAACGTGCTTGCATGGTATTAGGTGTGAAATTTATTTAATATGAAAAAGTATTTTAAAGAATATAAAACCACAATACAAGGTGTTTTGGGTTTAGCAGCTGTAGGTTTTTATTGGTGCAATATGATTAGTACAGAACAGGTGGTAACAGCTCTTGGAGTATGTACTTCGTTGGGTTTAATTGGTTCAAAAGATGTTGTTTAAATATGGAAAATAAAGAAGAAGAAAAACCAAAAACATTGACAAAGATATTTGTCGAAATTTTATTTTGTGTTATCGGTTTAGCCTTTTTTGGTTTAGTCGGTAATTGGGTAGTTCAGGAAAAGAAAAATGAAAAAACACCTGAACAAATCAGGGACGAACGCATTTATCAGAAACTTGATTCAATTCTTGTTTATGAAAAGCATATACAAGATTCGTTGTTACCTATAAATCATTATTTGGTGGCCCAATATGATTCACTAACAAAAGCAAAGGATCACAGAGTAACTAAATATTTACCCAACTTTGAATAGTATGAAAAGGATATTATTAATCATATTATTTCAAATGTTATTGATAATTTGTTTTGATGATTGTAACGCTCAAATTGTACATGACTCAATTTGTAAAACTGTTACAATGTCTGATTCAACTTATAAGTTGATTGCAACTGAATATAACCGAATGAGGGATAAAGAAACGGTTTGTGATAATCTTGTTAGTAACCATCAGCAAATAATAAATTCACAGGCTAATGAAAATAAAGCACTAAGTGATAAAAATAAATTGCTCCAAGCTGATTTGAATATTGCCAATGATGAAATTGAGCATCAAAAAGATTTAAAAAGAATCATTGCGAGTTTTGGAGCTGGATTAATTGTAGTAATCTTGATAATATTATGACAGCAAATAAAGTATTAATTTACGTTCAAATATTGGCAGCAATTATGTCAATGGCTTGGATTGGTTATCAAATTTACCAATTAAATAAAACAAAAAAAGCTACTCAGGTCGAGTAGCTTTTTTGTTTATTACCAAGCAACAAAGTCGAATGATTTCATTTTCTTATTGTTTTAAATTATAAAACTTTTTAACCGATTCGTAATTTGTATAATCTAATTCTGAATTATCAGAACGAATATATTTTGCTGGAGGTAATGTTATAAATGTGAAAAGTATATTAGTAGTAGGTTTTGGAAATGTATTACTTCCATCTCCAATAGTAATCAAAATATGTTGATTTGTTAAATATAAATTATTAAAAAAGGAAGTAACTGAACCATCGTTAAAATCAATATATGGTAATGCAGCATTTCCTTGACCTGTAGTAACATAGCCATAAACCAATGATAATGAATTAGGTGTATTAGGTACACTATATTTATATGTCCAATTATTAGTAGCGTTATCCCAAACCCAATCAGTAGTTTTAACTGTTACTAAATCGTGTGTAACTTCTGAGTTGCCATCAGTTCCATTTGTACCGTTTGTTCCTGCTGGCCCAACATCACCTTTTTCGCCTTTACAGCTCGCTAAAGTTAAACAAAGTGCAATTGCTCCTAAGTAAATTAAATTTAATACTCTCATTTTTTTAGTTTTAAACGGTTAAATTGTTAATTGAAGATTTATAATTGATTATCAAAATTGATACCTAACTCAAAAGTATATTTAATATAAATAAAATACAAAGTATTTTTACTTGTTTTTTATCATATTCAACATTTCACGTTCAATTTTTTTATCTTGAACTGATGTATAGTACTTTTGGGTGGTATTTATACTTGAATGTCCTAAAGTTGCTGCTACAGTTTCAATGCTTAAGTCATGTTCATTTAAAAGCATATTGCCAAATGAAGCCCTTGCATCTTTACTAGTAATGGTTTTTCTAATTTTGGCTTCTTTAGCTACTTCTTTTAAGTGAAGATTGTATTTTTGGTTTGATGAAACAACTAAACTGTAATCGTATTTTTTTAAAATACTTTCTGCTTCAGGTAATAGGATTTGACGAGCTGTTTCGTCGTTTTTTACTCTATTCTTTTTTAAGAATTTTACATTGTTTTCAGAAACGAATACATCTTTTGAATAATTAAAGGTTTTCAAATCGGCGTAGTTCAATCCGGTATAAAGTTGGAAAATAAACAAGTCTGCAGTTTGTCTTAAGATTGGTCGAGAATAGTTTGTGTTTAAAATTGAATCTCTTTCTTTTTTGTTGAAATAAGCAACTTCTGTATTTTTGTTGCTATCTCTATTTTGAATTTTAACTCCAGTTGCAGGATTGTTAATTTTGATTAGGTTGTTTCTTATTCCAAAATCAAAAACATTTCTTAGTAATGCAATGGCATCTTGTGTGTAATCATCGCACTCTCCACGTTTTTTGAGCCACATTATGTATCGCTGTACAAAATTATAATCAGCCTGGATAGGGGTGGACTTATCAGTTTCAAGAAAAAGTTCTAACTTTTTTCTTTTCCCAATTAATGCTCTTAAACCATTTGCTTTCTTTTGTCCAGCTAGTACAAGTTCGTCAAGTTCCTCAAAATATTTGTCGAGCAAATATTTGTAAGTGATTTTTTCGTTTTTTTTAATAATCGGTTTAATTGTATTTTTAGATATGTTGTTTTTACCTCTAACTTTTGTAAGGATCACATCTAAATCTACTTCATCTTTAGGGTAAGCCATTAAATCATAACGAAGCATATCGATACGGTTTGTGATAAGCTTCAAAGTCATGTTTGCAATGTTATCATCAAGATGCATCTGTTTAGCTGCATACCAGCCATTAGGGTCAACGGTTATGCCAGTGCTGTATTCTGCAATCCTTTGTCCATTAAAACTGATTCTGCAATAAATTGGAGCTTTTCCACGCTTATTAAGCTTTTGATTTCTAATCCAAAACAAGGATTTTAAACTTACTTTGTTCAACTTAAATGTCATAAAAAGGGTAACCTAAAATGTAACCTAAAATGCATTATTTACCTAAATTTCAACAGTAAATAATCTGTATAAAATGCAAAAAGCCACGATAAAATTGTATTTTACCGTGGCTTTTTAGCTTAACTTGTTGAAAAATAACATCTAGTGAACTCGAGTGTTGTTTACTTATCTATTAATTGTGGCAGGTGAAGCACCTGCCACAGTATTGAATTGAATCATTTGCTAATTTAAAGGATTAAAAATCCTTAGATACGGCTTCTGGATTGCAAATCCAGAA
>JBEEOW010000058.1:0-9667 GCA_041191405.1 Bacteroidota bacterium | reverse complement strand
TTTTTTAGCTTCTTGAATATAAGTATTAACAGTTGCCTCAACTTCTTTTAATGAGAAATCTAGTTCTTTATCAGCTTTAGATTTAAAATATCTCCAAAAAGGAAAAGGTGCAGTAATTCTTTTATTAATCATTGGAAAAATTTTTTCAAGATGATTTTGAATTACATCATCATCTTTTTCTAATGTATTACCGTCATATCCAAAAGCAATTTGAGTGGTTACATCAACAGTAAAACGCATCATCTGTTTTTGTATATCAAAAAAATTTCCAATTAATGAATGTTCAAGCAATTTATTTAAAAGTCTTTTTGATATTGTATGAATATAAGGAAAATATGCCCTTGTATTTTTAACATTTAAAGCTTCGGCGGTAATTTTTCTATAAGTAACCCACTCTTCCCCTTCTGAACCAAACACGCCCTTTATCCCCATTTCGTACATTATTTCTTGAATTTTATTAAATCTCCTAAACTTTGTAGGTCGACTTTTCAAAATTTGAGAATTAAGTTCAGTATTTGCAGATACAATAAAATCCTTTCCTAATAAACTTATTTTAAATAATTCGCCAACAGTTTTTACCCAGTTTTCTAAAACTAAGTGTTTATCTGTTGCTTTAAAATCTTTTAAATTCCCTAATAAAAATTGTCCTTTAGGTGATGGTAAATCTTTTATTGTTTTTATAGATGATAAATTATTTAATTTAGGGAAATCCTTTGCGAAAACATAAATTTTATTGTTTTTTTCGATAAAATCATATTTTTTCAAACAAATATTAGATTCGTTATGCTTACCCGTTTTGCAGTTAAAATTCCATTGATGCAATGGACAAACCAAATGTCCATCATCGATAATACCTTGAGACAAATCAGCACCTTCGTGCGGGCAATCTCCTTGAAAAATTTGTAATTGACCTTGATAGTTTAACAAAACCAAATTTACCCCTCTAAAAGTATGTTTAATAATTTGTTGATTATCTAAACTTGATTTGTCAATAAAGAATACTTCATTATCCATTTACAAAACTATATTTAAAGATTGTACAAAACCAAGATGCAAATTAATAAAATACTTAAAATTTAAAGATATTAAATTGGTATTTATCACTAACATATATTTAAAAAATACTATAACAAAAAAGGTCGTTTTGTTTTTACACTAAACGACCTTTCAATAATTTATAAATAAGCTAATTTAAAACAAAGTTACGCCTTCAATATCAGACTTTTTAACTTTGAAAAAAGCATGGTGGCAATCGAAATCAGGTTTCTCGTTAGAAATATGTTTTACATACGAACCATCTTCTAGCATTTCGTAACTATTTTCTGTATCTCTCAAACAGAAATCTAAAATGTTAATTAACTCTTTTTTAGCATCTTCTTGGGCTAAAAGGAATAATGATTCTACTCTACGGTCAAAGCTTCGTCCCATTGCATCTGCACTTCCAGCATATACTTTAGGATTGCCATTGTTATGGAAATAGAATATTCTTGAATGTTCTAAATAATCACCAACAATAGATTTTACTTCTATATTTTCACTTAAATTTGGTCTGCGAGGACGCAAACAACAAATTCCTCTAATAATCAATTTAATAGGTACACCAGCATTTGATGCACTGTAAATTTCATCAATGAACTCTTTATCTTGCAGAGAGTTAATTTTAATTACTACACCTGATGGTAATCCAATTTTAGCGTTTTCACTTTCCCTACGAAGCATTTCAATTAACTGCTTTCTTAAACCGTGAGGTGCAGTTATTAAATAATCGTAACTCGATGGTTTTGAGTGACCAGTAATTACATTAAAAAACTCTGAAACATCATTTGCATACGTTTCATTGGTTGTTAACAAACTTACGTCAGTATATAATTTTGAAGTTTGCTCGTTGTAATTTCCACTTGAAAGATGCACATAACGTGTTATACTTTCATCGGCTTCTTTACGAACAATTAAACACAATTTAGTATGTGTTTTTAATGAATCTAAACCGTAAATAACGTAGCAACCAGCCTTTTGTAAACGCTCAGCTTGAACTATATTGTTTTCTTCGTCGAATCGAGCTTTTACTTCAAATAATACTGAAACGTGTTTACCATTTTCAGCGGCTTTGTGTAAAGCATTAGTAATTCTAGAGTTTTTAGCTAATCGATAAATGGTGATTTTTATCGCCAATACATTTGGGTCAACCGCTGCTTTTTCAATCATTTGCACTACAGGTTCCATACTATTATATGGGTGATGTAGCAACAAATCAGAAGTTTTTAAGAAAGATAAAATATCTGTAATGTCTTTTCCTTTAGCAGAAAGTGGCTTAACTGGCAACTGAGAATCAGGCACTTTGTCAACAAAATCCTCATGACGAATAATTTGCCATAAACAAGTTAAATCAATTAAAGTATTGGTTTCAAAAAGATTATCTTCTTGAATATCCAATTTATCAATCAAAATTTCGTGCAACCATTTGGGAGCACCCGTTTCCATATCAATTTTAACTACACGTCCGTTTTTACGTGTATTTAATTTCTTTTTGATTTCGTCAATAATGTCAGCATCAGCATCATCAGCAGTATCACTTGTTAAAAAGTCGCCATTACGGATTACCCTGAACAAACACAAATCCATAATTTGAATATTGCGATACAATGATGGCATTTGCCAACGAATTATTTCTTCGATAGGTAAAAAGTCTATTCTATCTCCCCTATCAATTTGGTAAAAACGTGGTAAATTTTGCGGAATTTGAACAAATGAAAGTTTGTATTTTTCCTTTTCATTTTCACTTCTTGTAATTACAGCAAATGTTAACACTTTGTTTGCTAACACTGGGAAAACGTGGTAATGGTCAACCAACATTGGGGTTAGCATTGGGAATACTGTTTTGCTAAAATACTTAGCAACAGTATGCTTATCTTCGTCTTCTAAATCTGCAATTTTTACAATTCTAAATCCATTTGACGGAAATAATGGTTGCAATACATTATTAAAATAATCTTCAGTATCACTTGCAAATTCATGTAATTCATGGAAAAGTTTGGTTCTAAAAGGCTGCGCCTTTAAACCTGAATAATCAACCCTTTCTTTCTGAAAATCAATATAATTATACAAACTACCAACCCTAATCATTAAAAATTCATCTAGATTAGAATTGCAAATTGCCATAAATTTTAATCTTTCAAAAAGACTACGGCTTTCATTTTTTGCCTGATCAAGAACTCGGTAATTAAACTTTAACCAACTTAAATCTCTACTTATATAGTTGGAATTCAAAACCATGCTATTTGCCTTGGTTTTAAATATATTGCTTAAATTAGGAATGTTAATCATAGTTTGCAAAAATAATAGATTTACTTGTTTGTAAGCTATTATATTAGTTATGTAATTGTTATTTTTTGGAGTTTTCAGTTCTCAGTTATCTGTTTTCAGTTTTTGTTTTACTGATAACTAAAAACTAAAACTCAGTTACTCAAAAACTCATACTTTGTAATACTTGTAAATGGTATAGCTTTTTGAGGGTTTTCTGATAAAATCAAATAACCTTTATTGTAGAAACATTTCAAAATCAAACCCTCCACTTTATCCTTTTCACCAAAACTTCCAAACAGTTTTACTGTTCGCATAAGTATAGTTATTAATTCATTTTGTGAAAATGGGAATTTAGATTTATCTTCCTCCTCTCCATTTTCAGGGATAACAAATCCATTAATACCCATAGCATTAAGCGTATAAATATCTACAATTTGCTCCCATTGAATAGGATTTATAGCTTCTTTAAAAACCAAACCTAATTCACTAACATTTTCAATAATTCCAGGAATATCAGCAACTCCATCTAATGGAAGTAGAACACTTACCATCATTTTCTTACCAATCCAATTTTGAAGATTTTCATGTTTGTAAGAAAGGGTTACACTATTTCTATAATCAAAATGAATTGGAGTTATAAAATCCCAAACTCCTTCACTATCTTTTGCAAATACAGCATCAATCTGTTCAATTGGAATCAATTTATCTGAACCGGCAAGTTTTATAGTGACTTCGTTCACTTCCATTAATTCACCTTTTAGTTCAGATTCTACTTCAAATTCAACTCTTAGTTTTATAAACCTTCCTAGTAGATAGTTCAGTAAATCATGCGTGTACACACCAGATTTATCTTCAGAACCAAAAACGCCACTAAAATCTTCCCCTGAAATTATGGCAGGAACAATGTATTGTTCGTCGCCATTATTAGTAATAATATAAGCTTCTAATATTTCTGAAACTAATATTTTTAAAGTAGGGAATTCTTTGATAACTAAATATTCTTCAACTTCGTCAACTTGAATCAGTTTACCTTTAAACTCAAGCACATCATCTTCAGAATCAGGAATTGGCAACACTAATCTAATATATTTGTACAAAAACTGACGAAACTGAACCGGCAAATATTCATCTTCTTCATTTGAAGGAAAATAATTATCAGGAACAAGTTCAACTTCTTCGCCATTTTCATCTTTAATATAAATATATACAATATCGTCAAGAGAAATAGGACTATCTAATTGAGTAGTAAGATAAACCAATTTGTTTTCTGCATCAAAAAATTCAATTTTACTTTTTATTTGAAGTTCTTCTTCATCAAACATATAAACCATTTTCACTTCTTCTCCAACAAGTGTTTCTAATTGTTGTGATGAAAAATAGCTTGTTTCACCTTGTTCAAAAACAGTGTCAGGTACAAAAAGCTCCCACTTTTCATGTGTTTCATCAAGTAAAAATACCCTATTCACATCAGCCACCGCCACACTTTTTCCGTCTACAAAAAGCACTGCGCTTTCTTGCATTACTTCCTGCAACATTCCAGTTATTTCTTTTTCTGGAAAATCACCTATTAATTTAATTTCTTCATCAATAAGTTCCACGAAATCATCTACACGGTACTCCATAACACATTTCAATTTGGTTCGAATAAAACGAAAAATTACTATTTAAAGTTATTTTATAAACAATAAAAAATATTTTAAAGGTTTCTTAATTCTGGATTTTTTCTTGAACCTCACCACAATGCAACATTTCACTACCAAAATAAGGGTTCAAAATATCATCTGAATTACTCAACCAAAAAGCTCCTTTATCGTCAAAAGCCATAGGGCAAAATTGTTTATATACAATTTTTTCTTTCAAGCCTAATTTTCTATACAATTCAAGCATATCTTCACTTAAAGCATAAAATTCAGTTCTTTGATGTTTTATACTTTGTGCCGAAATAATTTTTTGTAAAATCAATTCAATAATATCAATTTGTTCTTTCCAATAATTTGACATTGAATCTGGTAAATTATTTGTATTAACTGCATCAAATTTTGCAATCAATAGTTTTGCATTTTTTATAGAATTAACCGAATCAGTTTCAACCAAAGCATCTTTCAATTCAAAATATTGATCTAAAACAGCGGTATATTCTTTTGCAAAAGCATCATTTACAATTTGTTCGCTTTTTGAGAGAACAACTTCTGTTTCAGGAAAAGCTTCGTCGGCAGTTTTTTGCGCCTCTTCGTTAGCTTTGTTCTCTGATTTACAAGCATTTAAAATTAATGCTAAAAACGAAATTACATAAATAATTTTTTTCATAACTTTCTTATTTACTACAGTTTAAACTGATGTCTAAAGTTTTAATGATTTTAGCATAAAACCACTATTTTTTACCAAATTTAAATTCATTGAACTTTTAACCACAATAGGTACATAGATTTTAAACTACTAATAATCAAACTTATGTACCTATTGTGGTTTAACAATTAAGAAAACATAGATTTTGATTTTCGTTGAAAATCATCTAACAACAAATTATATTATTACAACAAAAATACTAGAAATTATATTGTACTGTACTATTTAATGAATAAATAAGTTTTGGTATAGCAATAACTGGCGATGTATCGTAAGTTGCAATATATTGTGTATTGAAAGCCAAACGATTAGTTATTTTCAATTGCAAAGATGTATCAGTTATAAATCTGGCTTGTGATAAATCATCAACACGAGCTTGGTAATATGTGATAAAAAACCAGCTTACATTTGGTAATAATTTAGCTTTGATGGTCAGATTTGAAGTGGATTTAACCAAATCTTTGTTTGCTGATTCAGTCCCTAATTTCCAATTTTCTTCTTCCCACATTAAGCCAGTATTTGCTGAAATATTCCAATGTTTATCTGAGAAAATACGTGCACGCATGGTTACGCCTGTAAGTAATCGTTTGTCTAATCCCCTTCCTTTATCGTATTGAATTTGAGCAAAATACTCTGGAGAAAACTTTCTTCTCCTATTAAAATTGATTCGAAAATGGGCATAACCTTCGTTTTGAACCTGAGCATTGGTAACTTTTGTAAATGCCAAAGTGCTCAAAACCATATAGCTATGTTTTTCGGCTAAGTAACAAGCATTGATATTGGTATTGAATCGAGTAAGTGTGTTGGTTGGCTGTTTTTTGGTGCTAAATCCTACACCTGCATTGCCTAAAAATACATGGGCAGTATCTTTTTCTAACCTAAAACCTTCCACATTTAAAATTTGCGAATAGGTTTTGATTGAACAAAAAATGCAAAGTAAAAATAAATACTTCCTTAATTTCATTTCAAATTAAACAGATTATCAATTCCTAAAGTACGGTGTGAAGTAAACCCTTCGGCAAAATCAACACCTATCGCATGTCCGTACTCTCGGGCCCGAGCTTCTAAATAGTTGAAATAATTTGCATTAGAGATATAAGTTTGAGGTTCAGTACTATTTGGGTCGTAAAACTGCGATCCAAATGCTTTTATAGACTCCACTTTTCTATCCCAATAACCTGTAATGTCAACTACAAAATCAGGTTTTATGTATCTATCTTGAACATATTGATATACGAATTTTGGTCTCCATTCTTTTTGTGGCTCGCCATTTTCGTCGAATGTTTCAATTTTTCTTAATCCTGCCAAAAAACAAGCGTCCGATGCTAAAGTCTGCCCTTTGCCATGGTCAGGGTGACGATCGTGCAAGGCATTGGTAATAACAATTTCGGGTTGGTATTTGCGTAATGCAACAATTAATGGCAATTGAAATTCAAAAGTATTTTCAAACTTACCATCAGGCAATTTTAAATTTTCTCTAGCCGATAAACCCAATATTTTTGCTGATGCTTCTGCCTCTTTCATACGAGTTGGCACATCACCACGAGTTCCTAAATCGCCTTGTGTAATATCCACAATACCAACTTTGTAACCTTGGTCAACATGTTTCATTATCGTTCCTGAACATGCTAATTCAGCATCGTCGGGGTGTGCAGCAAATACGAGAATATCTAGTTTCATTTTTTTTAGTTTAGGGTTTAGAGTTTAGAGTTTAGAGTTAAATTATATTTTCAATTTTTGAAAACTATAAACTCTAAACCCTTAACTCTTAACTTCAATTACACATTTACGTGTCTCTCCGAATGATACGACGAACGAACAAGGGGACCTGATTCAACATATTTCAAACCTCTTCTCAACCCTTCTTCACGATACATTGCAAAAGTATCAGGATGTATAAACTCAATAACTTCGTGGTGCATTTTGGTTGGTTGCAAGTACTGACCAAGGGTTAAAATATCTAATCCGTTGGCAACTAAATCATCCATTGCTTGAAAAACATCTTCTTGGGTTTCGCCCAAACCAAGCATAATACCTGATTTTGTGCGTTTTCCGTACTCTTTGGTTAATTTTATTTGCTCTAAAGAACGCTCGTATTTTGCTTGCGGACGAACTCTTCTGTACAAACGAGCTACTGTTTCCATATTGTGCGAAACCACTTCCTGACCAGCATCAATCATTCTATATAAATGCTCCCATTTAGCTTGCACATCAGGAATTAATGTTTCGATGGTGGTTTCTGGGCTCGATTTTTTAACCTCAACCACAGTTTGGTACCAAATTTCGGCACCTTTATCTTTTAACTCGTCTCTATTTACAGAAGTAATAACGGCATGTTTTACACCCATTAATTTTATAGCTTCAGCCACACGACGAGGTTCGTCGGTATCATATTCATTTGGGCGACCAGTAGCCACCGCACAAAAAGTACAACTACGAGTACAAACATTACCTAAAATCATAAAAGTGGCAGTACCCTCGCCCCAACATTCGCCCATATTTGGACAATTTCCACTTTCGCAAATTGTATGTAACTTATTGTTATCTACTATTTTACGAACATTTGCATAACTCTGACCAACAGGTAATTTAACTCTCAACCAATCAGGACGTTTTGCTCTTGCAACAGTTTCAGCGGGCACTACAGGCAATTCTATCATAGCCAAATTTTTTGTATATATAATTTTTACAAATTTAAGAATAAAGCTTTAAACAAAAAGATTATTTAGGTATTATATAGATTAGAAGATTTTAGATGTTAGATATAAGAATTAAAACCATTTATAATTCATTTTTTTAGCTTGTTCTTCAGTCAATCTATATCTAAAATAATAACCATCAGTAGTATAAATCCCTGGCGTTATATTTTCATAAAATTCATTTAAAATTTTATATAATTCCAAAGTAATAAATATATTCTTAACAAAATCTAAAACTAACTGTTCTTCATTTGATTTATTACCACCACTTGATGGCAACCACCTTCTTTCGCTTCCAAGTAATACAGCAAAATCATCTCCATCTTTTTTTTCAACTTTAATATTTTCCTCTTTAGCTTTCGTATTGTATTCCTTAATTATATATGTTTTAGGGTCAGAAACTTCAAACTTATACACAATACCTCCCAAACCTCTTTCCTAACCTCGAAATGATTCATGAACTGGTATTGATGTAATTTTATTGAACAATTTCCGCCCTTGTTGGTGTTCTGCACTGCCGCTGCCCTTGTTGGTCATAAGACCAACAAGGGCGGCAGTAGCACTTGGAACACCAACAAGGGCAAAACGTTTTAATTATTAACTATTTGAAACACTCGGAAGAGCGGAAAAAAAATCCCTACTTCATTCCTTCCCAATTAAATGGAGTTTCTTCCCAAAATTTACCCTTCATTATCTCTTTTAACTTCTCATTTTCAAAAATATTATGTAAAAAATTAATTACACCTTCAATTTGAATATCCAAATTATCAATATGATAGATTCCAAAATCAAATGGATCTTTATCGAACTTATAACCTTCATATTTTAACCAATCACTTAACATGAAATCATCTTTAATTTTGATATTCTTTATACAGACACCGAAGCTATGAGTTTTGCTGAATTTGAATTTGTTTAAAAAAAAGTTAATATAACATCAAATTCATTTTTAACTGAAAATTTATAGTAATAATCACTCCACTCACTTTCAATTTTTAGAGGTTCCAATATTAATACCCCTTTATTGTTTAATAAATTTGATAACACCGCTTTTAAATATTGATTGACTACTTTTTCCATATTATTGACCAAATATATTTACACATTCACCGTTATAAAAATGACTATAAGGTTTGTTATTTGGATTCCCAATATCTATAACCGTAAAACCTTCCTGTTTTCCGCCCTTGTTGGTGTGTCTTGTCCTGAAATAGGTTTACACAAAGTAAGCATAAAATGGAAGGAAGAACAAAGGTTGTATACAGTGAAGCATTCAAACATTTAGTGTGTAAAGAGCACATCGATACAGGTTCAAGTTT
>JBEEOW010000057.1:0-9981 GCA_041191405.1 Bacteroidota bacterium | reverse complement strand
ATCTTCTGTTAATTTTTCTTGATTTTCTTTAAGTAAAGAATTATTATCTAATGAAAATTGATTAAAAACAAAAATTAAATGAGATAAATTGTTATTAATCTCAGATATTTTTTTTTCAAACTTACATAATTCAATTGTTCTCATTGACAAATATAATATTATTTTTAAAAATTAATATAAAATCCAATTCATAACGGTAAAATCTGCTACAACATGTAGTCATTGATGTAAATATTTGTTGACACAAATCGCAACTATTTATGTCAATGATTATCAATTATTCCAAACTACAAAAGTTCATTTTTCAGACACTTAACTTTTTGTCTGTATGAAAAAGGAAATTGTTTTGCTCGACCTTTTTGCAGGCATTGGAGGTTTTGCCAAAGGCTTAACCCAAGCTGGTTTTGTAATCAAAAAGCATTATTTCAGCGAGATAGATAAACACGCAATCGCTAATTATCAATACAATTTCAAACATGCAGAATATGTCGGCCCAATTGAATCTGTTCGGGGAGCAAACCTCGACAAAATTGACATCATCACTTTCGGATGGCCTTGCCAAGATAATTCCATTGCTGGAAAACGCCAAGGGCAAAGAGATGGTACTCGAAGTGGCTTACTTACTGAGGCAGTTAGGCTCATCAATGAAACTAAACCTCAAGTTTTCATTGCTGAAAACGTCAAAGGATTGCTTTCTGTCAATGAAGGCTATGACTTCTACGAAACAGTTAAAATTCTCTCCGACCTTGATTCAGGTTGTCCACAATACAGCCTTGAAATGCAGCTTCTTAATACAGCTTGGTTATTGCCCCAAAATCGTGAACGAACTTACTTTGTCGGACATCTTGGAACCAGTAGTTGCAGAAGAATATTTCCTCTCTCATCAAGCGATATTAGGTCTATTGAAGGGAAATCAGAAACCGCAATTGTTAGAGCAATTACCGCTGGAGGAGCAAGTGGAGGACACCACAGCGGAATGACTTTAATCAAATCAAACAACAAGAAAGGTTTTGAAGAGGTTAATGTTGGAGATAGTATTGACTTTAATGTATCACACAGTTCAACTCGTAGAGGAATTGTAGGCAAAGGCATAGCTCACACCATAGATACACAAGTTAACCAAGGTGTGTATGTTGACAAAAGTAGTAGTTTACTATATTGGGCTGGCTCAAAGGATAAATGGGTACATGACGATAGAAACATTGTTCCAGCATTAAGTCGTCAAACCGATAATATTAGAAATACGCTTGTAATCAAAAATCTAAACTTTAAAGAAAACTTTGGAAATACAACTCGTCAAAGAGATAGAGTTTATGACCCTGATGGAATAATGGCTTGTTTGTCATCAAGTAGATTAGATGATAAAGCCAAAATATGTGTAGCTCAACGAAATGAAAACCGTGAAAAAGGTGGCAAACAATGTTTGGAATTTGGAGACGATACCAAAACCAATTGCCTTACAAGTGTTCAAAAAGACAATATGATTCTTGAAGGTAAAACCATTCGTAGGTTAACAGAAATAGAATGTGAACGCCTTCAAGGTTTCCCTGACAATTGGACGAAGTTTGGTATTTACAATGGTGAAGTTAGAGAAATTGCCAAAACTCATAGATACAAAATGTGTGGAAATGCGGTTACTGTAAAGGTGGTTGAAGTGATTGGGAGGAAGTTGGTGGAGTAAAATTTTAAATTTTGTTTGTTATCTATTATATTTACATTTTAAACAAAATTCAAACTTAGCTTTTAATATTTATACCTTGTAATCAATGGATTATTTATATAAACAAGACTTAGAATTATTAGAATCATGTCCTCCAAGTGACTATAAAAGTTATAATTGTGAATGTTTTAGATGGACATTTAATAATATCAATGATGTAAGGAATTTTACATCCCAAGCAAAAAGAAATCCGAGAGTGTTAAACTCAAAAAAAGATTTTGAAAAATGCGAATATCATGCCTTATCTTTTCATGATACTTTAAAAAATAGTATAGAGTGTTTTGAATTTCTATGCAATAATTTCACTAATATTAGAAAAAATATTGGGACTCATATTGCTAAGGGAATATTGAATAAATCAGATGGATTGGGCCAAAACATAATTGATAAAAATGGTCATTTTAATTTTCATCCATTTGTAAATAATAATTTTAAAAATAATTTTACGATTTATCAAAAGTTATAAATTATGGAAAAAATTAACGGCTTTAAAATTGATAAATTTAACTTTACATTAAATAAGAGAGGAGATTTAATTTACTTTGACAGTCCATTGTTATCTCATTTTTATGATGAAGATGGCAAAGACTATTTAATGCAATGGGTTGATTGCAATGAAAAATTTAATCGTTGGGTATTATATAGGGTAGAAACTATTGATCTTTTTTTGTTTTTCAAAAGTGTAAAATCTTTGAAAAATCTATTAGTTAAAAGTTCTGAAATTGTTTTTGTTATAGATATTGATTCTGACATTAATTTTAAACATATACATGTAGCTTCTAATAAAAATCTTCCCAAAGAATATTTACCTAATGACAAGTCGTATTATAATGAAAATTATTATACAAATTATGCTAAAAACTTATCAATTGAGATAATTTCAATTGTTGATAAATATAAACTTAAGGGATTCAAATCAAAGATTAATTATAAACTCAATTTTATTGATAACGTTGACTCTTTAACTACCAACATAAATTATGATAATTATAATTCTTTAGATGATATAGTATCATTAAAAGCTACAGAAATACCTTTGATTATTTTGAATGATTATTTTAAAAGTGAGTTTAAAAGCTTTAATCATTTAATAAATAAATCAAAAAATGCTTATACTAGTCCAATTGAAAGGGATTCATTCTTTTTTGAATTAAATAGTATTCTAGTTCAAAAAATGCAAATATCCAATTCAAATATATTTCCCAAAAAAGGTAGGTTAAATACAGATCAATTAATTGAAAAATTATTTCAAGTTACCTTAGAAATCGTTAATAAAAACCCTGTTAAATATAAAGATATATATATTAAATTATTAGAAAATATTGATGAAGCAGATCATCGACTTGAAAATTTCAAAAAAGAAAAATTACAACTCTAATATTCTTCCAACCCATAACGGTAAAATTCTCTCCAACATGTAGTCATTGAAATGAATATTTGCAGATACAAAATCGCAAATATTCATGTCAACGATTAATACTTCTTTAGAACTCAAAAAACTTTTATTAGATAAAACTGGTGAGAAATTCCAAGTAACCAAACTTACTCGTGATTCTCCTAAATCAGCTAAAGAAGCTGGTGATTTTTGTATTGAGGTTAAACCTCCTCTAGGTTTTGAAATTGACATTGAGTTTGTCAATACCATTCTTTCTGATTTACAAATCAACAATACTTACTCTAAAATCAATCTTGATGCTTGCTGTTTGTTGCTTTCTACTTGGAATGCCATAATTGAATCTGGTCAAGATTTAAACCAATTAATTGCTCGTGCCATTGTTCATGAAGTTGAGAAAGTTGAAGTTCCAAAATCTAGCCAATCAACAAAAACACAATCAATCCGTGATTTAGTTGAACAGATTTTAAACGAAAACAGAACTCCTACAGAGGCTGAAAGAGAGCTTTTAATCTCTTATGAAGGTATTGGTGGTTTAGCCAAAGAAGGTGTTCGAGGACAAGGCATTTTAAGTGAGTTCTATACTCCAGATGAAATCATTCAAAAAATGTGGGGACTTGCCTACAAAAATGGTTTTACTAGTTCAGGCAAAGTACTTGAACCTAGTTGCGGAACAGGCAGATTCTTTAAATACCATAATCCTGCTTTGATTGATGCATTTGAAGTTGATTCCATAGCTTACAATATTGCCAAACTTTTATACCCAAAAGCCAATATCACATTAGGCAGTTTCGAGACAAAATTCTTTCGTGGCAATTTCCATTTACCTAAAACCAAAGGTGATTATGACCTTATAATTGGCAATCCACCTTATGAGAGTTTTGTAAGCCAATATTCCCCAAAAGAAAAAAAGGTTACCGAAGCTTTGACTTTCGACCAATATTTTATCACACGAGGTTTGGATTTACTCAAAATTGGCGGTTTGATGGTGTTTATTATCCCAAGTTCATTTATGCGAAATGATAATAAATACAACAAAATCAAAGAAGAAATACACGCCAAAGCCGAACTTATTGAAGCCTACCGATTACCCAATAATGTGTTCCCAAACACTTACATAGGTACGGATATTTTGGTGTTTCGCAAACACTCTTGGAAAGATTAACAACTCTCAATTATAACAATCACCCCTTATGGAAATTCAAAAACACCTCAGCTTTACCATGAACAATGGTTTAACAGAAGTTTCTGTTATGCTTAATGATTTAAGCCATCAAAAAGTACTAGTTTCTGTGAAAAACATTGAATCAGAAGAACCACCTATAGAAAGTGAGCTTTCTTATGAAGACTTTGAAAATCAATACTTAATCAATGCTGAAAATCCCTCAGAATCAGCCAAAGTATTGAGCAAAGGCTTTGTAAAACTTCGTGATGGTTCAATCTCCACTTTTGAAAAAGACCAGGAAAAAAATGAAGTAAAACTTATTACCGAAGACGGAAGAGAACAAAAAATTAGCCTTGAAACATTTAACAACTTATTAAATGACAAACACTTTGAACTGGATTAAAACTCATTACACTTTATCGTGTACCATTCTTATTACATTGATTTACCCATTGGTGTATTTTATTGGTTATCAATTGAATTACTTTGAAAGCAATGGAGTATTTGTGATGCTGTTTTTGCAAGCAATCAGTAGTTTACTAGCGGTTCAATTCAATAGTTTTTTACAACTCAAAACGGTACTAGCAAATGAGCAAAACTGATAAGGATTTACAACTTGTTATTGAGCAATCTATTCTTGATTTAGACAAAGATGAACAACTCAAAAGTATGTACCCCAATGTGATTGCTTTTGCTTCAAACAAAGCTTATTTGGGGCAATTGGTTGATAAAGTGAAGTACTTGTTGTATGTGCAAGGCATGACTTCTATTTATGATGCTTTGGGGCAAATTGAAAATACATTATTTACTGAAAACGATTAAGTTATGGTATTAGCACCATTCAAAACTGTACAACAAATTCTGCCATTAAATCAGGTAAAGTTTTTAAAAGAGCTTGATAAAAGTTCAGAAAAGGAACTTACTTATTTGCTGGAGAACCTCGAAAAGCAATTGCAGGAAATCCCTACTCGTTCAAAAGTACCTATTGATAAAGCCATGATTCATGCACATTATTTCATGGGTGGTTCGGATTGGTATGTTATTGAATGGGACAGAAAAGATAATATGTTTTTCGGATTTGTAGTTTTGAATGGTGATTTACAAAACGCTGAATTAGGTTATTTCTCTTTTGCAGAATTGGATGAATTCAATAAATATCCAAGGTTGATGCAGTTAGATTTCAATTGGAACAAAATCAATTTTAGGTCATTACAAGTATTGCTTGAAATTGTTGAACCTGAAGATGAATTTAAAACTGACCGAATCAACAACCTCATTGCAGACCAACACTTTAAACAATATCCATCTGATATTTTAGGTGAAGAAACCCAAAAGAAACGTGGTGATCGTTTTGAAAACGAATACGAAACCATTGTAAAAGGAACATTGAAAGAAGCTTTAGCAATGATTGATGTTCGTGTAATTGAGCCTTATGTAGATGATGATTCAAGCATTTCAATTGCCAAAGCAAAGGCTAAGGCAATTGCTTTGGCTTTGGAGTTGGATATGGAATTGTAGGATATGAATACAAGTTTTGAAAGGGTAAAGAAAAGTAAGCAAGAGTGGTTAACACCACCCTACATAATCAAGGCTTTAGGTAGTTTTGATTTAGATCCTTGTAGTCCAACTAAAAGACCTTGGGACACAGCAAAACAACATTTTACAAGAAAAGACAATGGATTGAAGCAAACTTGGAAAGGTAGAGTTTGGTGTAATCCACCTTATGATAATGCAGGTGAATGGTTAGAGAAATGTGCCAAACATGGAAATGCCATTGCTTTAATATTTGCTAGAACAGAAACAAACGCTTTTTTTGAACAGATTTGGCAAAAAGCGGATGCTGTTTTATTTATCAAAGGTCGATTAGCATTTTACCATGTCAATGGAAAACAAGGTGAATCAGCTGGAAGTCCAAGTGTGTTAGTTGCTTACGGAAAAGCTAATGCAAATTGTTTGGAGAAATGTAAAATTGAAGGAAAGTTTTTGAGGGTGCGGTAAGTAATTATTCTTTAAATTGAAACAAATCATCAGGTTCAATAAACGATGAAAAATACTCATAATGATTTATTTTATGCAATACTAATTGAAGTTTAGCTTTTTCATTTTTGGCAAACAAAATAAAAAAATCATACGCTTCTTGTTTTAAACTTCGAGGTGTAAGGTCAAATTCTTTAGTTATATTTATATACTCTAATGCAGCTGATTTACTTAAAAATAATAAAATATATTTATTTTTGTTCTCTTCACATACTTGATAAGAACCAGTTAAAACACCTTTTTTATGCTCCATTAGTACATAAAATGGTTCTCCTTTATCATATTCATTCGGTAGAAATATTTGATAAAGCCTTTTTCCTATTATTTGCATAAAATTGGGCAAATCAGATGTTTTCATTAAAATAATACTAAACTCTTCAGCATATTTTTTCGCACCATCTTGAAATCCACTATTAGAAACAACGACTCCAGTTAAATTTTGAATATTTCTAATTTTTGCATGAAAATTACGAATAGAACTAATATCAATTGGAGTTGAATGATTTTTGCATTCTATTGCAACTTTATGAATAATTTTTGCCTTAGTAAATTCATAGTAAATATCTATTTCGTCAGTATATCCATTTCTAATAAATGTGACATTTCTTGAAATGATAATTGGGTCATCATTACTTTTTGCTTCTGAATCTAATAAAAGCCTATAAACAAACTCTATATAATCTTCGTAGATTTTACCTTTTTCGTGATTTGTCATAATACATTAGAAGGTGTAAATATTTTAAAAATTTAAAATTAAACTAATTTATGAATTAAATCAAACTACATAATTTACCATTAATATCTTTTTCTAGTTTCTTGAATTTATCCTCAACAATCCTACCATCATTGTACCTTACTTTTATTTTATCGTTTCTTCCAAATTGTTTTTCACTTTGTTTTGGAAAACTATTGAGACTAGGATTTAAATATTTAAAAACATCATCTTTAATATTTTCGATACCTTTTTCTCCAAATAAATCAATATTTATATTTTTGGTTTTTTTATTCCCTATTTCAAATAGTATTTCTTGAGCTATACTTTTTGCTTCATTTTTATAACCTACACTCTTTTTAATTTGAAAATCAAGGTATTTTAATAAAATAAAATTAATCTGATAATCATTATTAACTTCAGATTTTAAATTATAAAAAAGATTCAAGTATTTATCAGCTAATAAAATTTCATTGTTTTGACTTAATTCTATAATTGTTTGAATTACAATTTTAAAATCCATATTATCAATCGATGTATGCCTTTTAGATTGAAAGCAATCCAAAAACTCTATTGAATATTTAATATTTTCTTTTTCTCCGATAATATATGACAAAAATCTTAAAGTATTATAATGATATATCGTTTCATTTAGAATTAATTCCTGACTAAATTTAGAATAACTATATTTTAAAAATTCAACTCCAGTATCCCAAATATTTGAATTCAAACACTTTATAGCAAAATCATATAATATTTCAAGTGTTTTTTTATTTGAATAAACATTTATTTTAGCATAATTTAATATTTTTTCAAAATTCACATTACTATTTTGAAAGGCTATAACTATGATTTCTTCAAAGTTATCAATATTAAATAATAATGGTCTTTCAGGATCATCTTTATCAATTGGCAATAATCTATTGGCAATTATCAAAGCAATTAATTCTTCAATTAATTGGTTTGATAATTCAATCTTAGAATTAATTAAATTTAAATAAAAAATTGGTTTAATTTCAACAATTTTTGTTTCAAGAGCTTTTTCAAAATAGAAACTTGAATCAACTAATTTATTAGTATTATAAAGTAATCCAAGATTATAATTTGAAATTGCTTTTAATTCATCTATAACAATTTCAGAAACCAGTGATTTATCAAAATTTTCTTCGACTATTAATTTATTAAATATAGATATAGCTGCCTCACTATAATTCACATTTTTTAATTTAATACAAGCACTTCCAAAATTCAAAAGTGTTCTACAATACAGCTCATCTTTTACACTTTTATCTATTATAAATTTAAAGCATTCGATACTTTTCTCAAAATCCCCTAAGTAATAATAACATAACCCTGTAATACTTTTATTTTTAAAAAATAATTTAGGGTAATCACTAATCGAAAAACTGGATTTAGACAAAAACTCTATTGCTTTCTCATATTGAAAAATCTTAGATAATGCCAAACCTAAATGATAATACACAAATGATTCTGTTTCTTTATCAGGAAAAGAATTAGTTGTCATGTACTTTTCATAACAACTAATTGCGTCAGCATATTTTTCATTTTCTAAAAGTTCAATTGCAATTTTTAACAACCCTTGTTCTTGTTCTTTAACAGATTCTAACCACGCTCTATTTAAAGAGTTTTTAATAATTCTGTTTTTTATTTTTATATCATTTTCTTCATAATTTATAATTCCAGCTAAATATAGTTTGCTTTTAATATTATCAGCGACTTCACAACCCTTATTATAGTCAATTTCAACAATTGCATCTCTTATTGACTTATCTGCAATAACCATTTCCCGAATATTATCTATGGGAGGTTTATCAAATGCTGTTAAGTATAGCTTCTTGACAATTTCATCTATTTGCTCTTTAGTTTTTATATTTGATTGAATATTTTCTATTTCTGAACATAAATCCCAAGTCATTCTTGGATTTCCATTTGTCCAATAAAATATTCTTTCAATAAGTACTTCAGATTCTAAATTTATTTTTGCCCTATTAACAAAATCTATAAACTCTTCTTTTGAAAAATCATTTAGGAATATTTTCTCACCAATATTAAATGGTGAAATTTTAGGGTCTTTTATTATTTCTGAAGGTTCTACAACACCTGATAAAATATAGGTTAATCTTTCAAATTCAGGAAAATTTACTCTCGAAAAATAAACACTTCTTATTTGTGCAAAAATTTTATCTGAATATTGAGTTTTAGTTAATGCATCAATTTCATCAAGAATAATTACTAGTTTACCTTTGGTATTTTTGAGTAAAATTCTTAGTTCATTTGTATGCTGTTTATGAGGAGGAATTTCAATTAAACTTTTTCTCCCTGCTATAATTTTTTGGGATGCTTCGAAATAACTATCCTCATTCGTTTCTAAAGCTAAATCAATTATATTTTGAAAACATGATTGTTCATTATCAAAAGTATTTGATAAATCTACATATATAAATTTATCATTTTCATTTCCTAATTCTCTTTTTGCATTAAGTAATAAATTGGTTTTTCCCATCTGTCTTGACACAAGAACATAGCCAGGTCTTCCCATGTCAGATATTATGTCCCTTAATTGTCTATCTGCACTACGTTTTACATACAAATGGGGAGGAATGATTGTATAAGGCTTTAAAATTTTTTCCATTACAAATTAATATCTATTTAATTCCCTTTTTGTTTCAACTATTACATTATTATAATTTTCAATTTCCAAACCACCTAAAGCAAATGAATTTTTAAAAGCTTTTTTTATAAACCTTGGAGAGCCATTTGAAGATTTAATAATTTCTTCTTTTACTTTAGACTGAATTGATAAATCTAATTTATCTTCAATTAAATTTATAAGATTATTGCAATCAACCTTTTCCCAATCATATATTTCTATAAACTTAACAGTTTCATATACTTTCTGATTGAAATCTGAAATATGATTTATTGGAGAATAA
>JBEEOW010000056.1:0-10303 GCA_041191405.1 Bacteroidota bacterium | reverse complement strand
AAATTAAAACGCTATCAAGGACAACTAAAGGATTTAATTAAAGGTAATTTTAATTCAAAAGATTTTCATGTAAAACAATTAAATGGGGTTCAGTTAAACAAAGCTTGGGCTAGTTATTCTAAAAAACTAGATAATGAAAATAATAAAGCATTTGCAATACGTAATTATAATTTTATAAAAGAAAAAAATGAATTCACTACTGATGATTTGATTGATATATTCAATTTTTATAGATTATTTGGTCAAAAAATTGACGAATTAATAATGAATAAAATAGAAAGAAAAAAGATATTAATGTTTTGTTATAATTATTATACAAATTATTATAATCTAAAAGAGAAAGAATCAATTGAAAAATTTTTACCCAGATTTAAACGTGTTTGTGTAATTAGTGTTAACTTACAACTCGATGATAAAGAAGTAAGAGAATTTTATCTTGATGTGTAGCTCAGTTGGTAGAGCCCCTCCCTTGGTTTTGGAAATTTGAATTTCCAAGACCAAGGAGACGGTCGTTGGTTCGAGTCCAATCACATCAGCAAAGCAAATTGATTTTATTTTGTAAGTTGATTCGTTTTTTCCCTTTTCCTACTCAACTTCCTTTTCAAAATACTCAATTCAGATTGAATAGAAGCAAAAGCTTGTTCACGTTCAACAAGCTTTTGTTCATTTATTTGTAATTGAGATGTAAGTTCACTCACTTGTAGCTGATGTTTTACAATTTTTTGCTCAGCTAAAATATTGCTTTCCGTTAATGAATTACAAATATTTTCAGATTCTTGAAGTTTTGATTCAAGCATTACAAATTTTTGTAATTGATTATCTCCAGCATCAATATTTTCAAGGTATTCCTTCCATTTTTTTACAAATAATTCTGCATAAATAAAGTTGATACATGCAATCATAATGCATACAAATACAATTTGAAAAATCTTAGTTTGGTTAGTTTCTGTAAATACATCAAAGAAAAACAGAGTAGTCATTAGTGTACAAAAAGCTAAAAAGTATTGGATAGATTTATGAACATAATTGCTATTCGCAGTTGCAAGTAATACGGTTAACTCAAAAGCAATTGCCATTCCCCAAGCTGTGATTTCTTTTGCAACAACACCCATATCAGAAGGGAGGGTACGGGCAAAAAGTGTATGAGAATCGAAAACCAAAGCCACAATTATTAATAACATGGCTATCATAACAGCCTTTACTGAAGTAATGAAATTTGCAATTTTGTTCATTTTGGAAATGTAAGTTAACGTTGGTTAATGAGTGTTTTCTTACATTAAAATTACAAAAATCTGTAGTCACGTACTACAGATTTTTGTAAAAAAATACTTCAATATACTGAATGTATATTATTGAATTATAAGACTATATATGTTTTTGAATCCAAATATTTGTATTGTAATTCTTTATTTTATTTCATACTCTTTTCAAACCCAAATATTTGTAAAACCAATCCAAATGTTTGTAACTGCCTTACGATTATTTGTAAATGCGTTACAAATATTCGTATTAACGATTACAAATATTTTTTTCAGACTTACAAATATCTGGAACACCAATCCAAATATTTGTATTAGAACAATGGTTTAATTTTTTCATCTAATGCTTTAGGTGACAAATCAATTTCTTTGTTAGCTAAATCAGAGAAATTATTGGCTTCCAAATTACAAGCTACAAATTCTCTACCAAGGAATCCTTCACGGTTTTTGCCAAAGATAATTTCAGCATTGCCAACTGTACTGTTTCCAAATTCATCTTGTAAAATGTCGTAATATTCGTCTCTGTAGATAAACATTACCACATCAGCATCTTGTTCAATAGCTCCAGATTCACGAAGGTCTGCAAGAACAGGTCGTTTATTGGTTCTTGATTCCACAGCTCTTGATAATTGAGATAAAGCAATAATTGGTATGTCAAGTTCCTTACTCAATAACTTCAACCCTCGACTTATCGCACTGATTGCATTCTCACGGTTAGAATTTCCACCTTCACCTTCCATGAGTTGTAAGTAATCAACTGCTAGTAAATCCAAGCCAAATTTTGCTTTCATGTTAATGGCTTTTGCTCTTAAAGTGGAAATGGTCAGCAAAGGGTCATCATCAATTTGAAATTTCATTTGTGCAATCACATTGGTTGCTTGTTGCACCTTATCAAGTTCACCTTCAAAAAATATTTTTCGTTTTATGCGGTTTACACTGATACCAGTTTCCATAGAAAGTAATTTTAAACCAAGCTTTACTTTGCTCATTTCCAGTGAGAATAATGCCACACTTTTTGCAAAAAGCACAGTTGCATTTCTAAGAATCTTCAAAACCAATGTAGTTTTTCCCATTCCTGGACGTGCTGCCACAATTACCAATTCGCCATTTCCGAATCCACCACCTAGAACTGCATCACAACCTCTGAAACCTGTTGGTACAAAATGGATACTTTGGCTAAAATCTGTACTTAAAATTTCTTTGGTAATATCTTGAATAGAACTTCCTTTCTTAACCGAGAGAAAATCATTGGTTCTAATCAATACATTCTGAATTTTGCTCAAAGTCTCAAATACATCTTTGCTCAAATCATAACTACAATTTATCAGAAATTGACCTTGTGGAATCAACACTCGTCTTACCCACAATTCCTTCAAAATGTAAATGTGGTAAATGATGTTTGTAGAAGAGTTAACTCTAAAAGTCAGCTCGTTAACGTAGGTTAATTCAAGCTTTTTACCAGAGTGTTTTATTTCATTTGAAACGGTTAACAAGTCAACATTTCTTCCAGAATTAAACAAATTAGCAATTGCTTCAAAAACTATTTGATTTTCGATTTTGTAAAACAATTCCTTGCTATGAATCAAACCAATAACCTCAAGTAAGCAATTGCCATCAATGAGGATTGCACCTAAAACCACCGATTCAAGTTCAAGGTCTTGTGGTGGAATAGGCAAAGAATTTTGAAGTTCTGTGTTTTTCATGGTTAACACTAAATCATTTCAGAAATAAGTCTCATGTAGGCTGGTTGCCTCACCGCTTGATTTTGTTTTGCTTGATGTTTTTTTGAATTATCACGAATATCACCCACAATTTCATGGAAATATTTCTCCAAACTTGTAAAATTTCGGTACTGTTTCTGTAAAAACTCACTTAGTGTTCCCTTGTTCGTCCATAACCATGTGAATTTTTGAATTATATTAGCGTCTGTGACGACATTTTCCTCTTTGGTAAGTAAACCTTCCAACTTGCGAATAAGTGGTGGAATTGCCATGTTATTTTCCTTGTCTTGAACATAAACCATGTTGTTTCCCTGTTCCCATATCGAAATTATGCCTTCTCGTGCCGGATGGGGCTTTTTCTTGGCTTTTGCGGTTTCGCTGGGCGGGCTTGAATTTTTATTTGTTTGCGTTGAATTTGATGAATTTTGATTTGATTCATTTTTTTCATTTTCAAAACACCCTAAAAGCAATTCTGAAGAAATAGAATTAATTATTTCACCTGTGGAGGAAAAATTTTCACAAGTGCTAACTACATCCGTAGGATGAATATTAACTTGCTTGTTGCTTTTACTTATCGCTACGCTCTTACTTATCGCTACGCTCTTACTTTTACTTATAGCTTTATGCTGTGTATTAGAAGATGTAAGTGGCTTGTGAAGGTACTTATGCGGTGTACTTGTGGAGTCACTTACATTTTCATTGTTTACTTTTTCATTTTCTACTGTTTTTCCATCACTCTCAATCATTTTAAAGAATTTTGAAAATCTTTTTTTATTTTCCTCAATTTCCTTTTCAAAAGGAACAACCATAATTGGAATTATAATTCCTTCAATAAAACGCATTCTTTTCTTGGCACACATTAACCAATAAAGTTGTATTTCTTCACCAGTAATAATATTGTATTTTTCATATATTTCTTTAGAAAATAAATTCTCATCTAAATAGTATTGAAGATACTCTTGAATCTCTTCTTTTGTGTAATCGTATTCTAAATGAAATACATTTTGTGCATCCTTATTCCATTGAATCCAATATCCATTATTCTTTTGAGAACCAATAAATTTTAATAAATCGGAATACAATAATTCTGCACTTCTGCCAATTAATTTTCTCATAATTTTTAACTTATGAGATTTCAAACAAGGGCTTGGAATATATTCAAGGCTTTGTTTATTCTTGCTAATTATAATATTTGAATCTGACATATTTAAATTATTAAAGTTAAAGTGAAATTTTAAGTTAAATTTTTACTTGAAGTGACTATTTTACCTTCAAAGCATCACGTTCATTTTTAGCTTGAATTAGTCTTGAAATACGTCTATTTTCATTGTATTTTTCACGCATAGTCATGTTTCGAGAACAATAAGGATCTTTCATCCCTGGTGCAAGTTTAGGAAGTTCGGAGTCGGGGAGACGCTTAATAATTTCACCTTTGTAGTTGGTGTAGTATTCTGAATATTTACCTATGATTGGCATAATAAAAATATGATTAAACTTTTTTCTTAGCTTTAGTTTTTGACATAGAAATACCCACAATTTGATTTTTTGAAATTGCTTCAAAAATCATTTTATCATGGTTATCTTTTTCAACTTTGATGTCTTTGAAATTCAATAAGCGTTCAACTTCGGTTCGTGGAATTAAAGTCACCCCAACACTAGAAGCAGCTAGTTTCATAATCTCACCATTGACAACTTTCAAACGAATGGTTGAGCGAGATAAGCCAGTTAGTTTTACAACTTCAGCAATCTTATAAGATTCTTTGGTAAGTTTTGGATTACTTGCCATTTGAAGATGCTGTTCAATTAATTGTTTGTTGATATCTGCAAGTCTGCCAAACAAAGATTCAAGCTCTTTGATGCGAGTAGAAAGCGGAGCTAAATCACCAAGAGTTAGAGCTTTAGATAAATCAAAATTGTTGTTTATTTTCATCTGATTTGTCGTTTTTTTATTCTGCCCCAAAGAGAATAAAAAAAGAAATACTAAAACAGTTGCAGGGGTTGTACAACCCTTTACAACCCCCAATGAATATCAGTTGTTTAGCTCAAAAAAAAAGTTTAAAAATTTTTTAATTGAATAAAAAAATAGATATTTACAGAGAATTTAATGTCTATTAGTAAGAAAAAAGAGAGTAAAAGAATTTAAAAATATAGTTAGCGTTAAGCTAATTGCCTGTCCTAGAAAACGACCAAATTGAAAGACTACAGGAATTAGACTGAATGCTCATGCAATGCGTGGGCTTTGGTTGTTTCGTAGTCGTGGTTACTTGGTCGTACCTCTAGGACGGAATTAATCAATTCTCCACGCTATTTTTTATTAAAAAGAATCAAATGGAAAATCTTAAACCAAATCACCAAACACCTTATCAAAATCTTGAAATGAGTAGAGGTTTAAAACGATTTTTTGGAATACATAAAATTCCGAACATTGAAAAATTACTTGAATTTTCAATGTCCGAAATTTATGATATGAAATGGATGAACGTTGTTTTATACAGTGAATTAATTGTTGTTTTAAAAAACAATGGAGTTGAAATTGAGTAGCCTATATGTTTTCATACATTTTGAATAACAAACCTTTAACATGATTTTTAGTGCTATCATCAATGTTATAAAATTTATTACTTAAACTAGAAAAAGATATAGATTCTGACTTTTTAGTGGTAAAGTTTTCTGAAATAAAATGAATGATATTAGAATTTGTTTTATTGGAAATAATGTTATTTTCTACCAATAATTTAAATAAATATGCAATTTGTCCAACAGAAAGTGTAGTTTCAATCTTGATTGCATCTTGTTTCATAATGTTAGTTTGTTGAGGATTGAAATTTTCTTGTTTTTTTCGACATTTCTTTAATTCATTTTTAAGCCAATCAACTAATAAAGTTTTAATTTCGGGGTAATCAAATTTAAATAAATACCCTTTTCTTACAGGAATATTATTGTAAATCTGTAAATGATTATTTAAAATGTCTTCTTGTTGAAATGGATTAAACTCTTCAATTATTTGATTTATTATCATTGACTTTAAATATTCAAATAAATAATGAGAATTGAAGTTGTTGGAAATTAGAAACTTGATAAACGAAGTTTCAAACTCATTAGAAGATATTATAATATTGAAATCTTGTTTCCAATTATCCCAAAATTCGGTATAAAATCTACTAGTGTAAATAGTAATGCTTTTAAAAACATTAATTTCAAATAGGGGGGAAAGAATATTGAATAAATTTTTATTGAGTTTAGATTTTATAATCGGAAATGTAGATTCAATAATATCTGCATACTTCGATGCTAGTTTATGTTTACCCATATCAGAAATAGGTAATTTTTCATCCAGATAGTTATTGAAAACAATTTCTAAAAAGTGAAGAATCGCATCACTTTTACCATAAATTGAATCAATTTCCTTTTTGTGGTTTAGTTCAGATTGATGGTTTCTGATATACAGTTTAGTAGCTTCTTCTGTATTAATTTTGAAGCAATTTTTCTTTAGATTTTCAATAACTAGTGCTACTTCATTGTTTGAGTCATTGTTATCTTTAATTAAATCATCAAGAATTTGGAGTTCGTATTTCAAAGTAAATAAGGTGTTTAGTTTGAAGAAAGAATATTGAAAAAACACAATAATAACCTCCCATTATTTATGTGTGAAATTTTAGTTTAGTTGGGTGTAATGTTAAACTAAAATTGAATTGTACTCGTGTTGTTTTTTTAGTTTAAATGATTTTAATAGTAGGGGACTTAATTAACAAATTTATTTAGACATGATTTTTTAAATTTAAAAACCATGCCAGAATTAATATTTTCTTACTAACATTTTTAGTGTTTAAATATTATGTTTGGAGAGGGATTTTTTTACGGTTTAATTGTGTTTAAGTATTTTTAATTAGTTTGTGTCAGTTAAAAAGGATGACAGATTTATTTTGTCAGATTTAGAAAATATTTTGAAAAAAAACAGCGTCAGCCTCTTTGACAGCCAATATATTTTATTTATTTGATTATTAAAGATTTATTTCTAACTTGTAATCAGTAGGTCGTTGGTTCGAATCCGACAGGGGGCTCATAATATAAACCTCTTAATTCTAGCGAGTTAAGAGGTTTTTTTATGCCTTTTTTTACAATATTTGCTCCTTTTTTATCGTTTTTGGGCTGATTTGACAGTTTTATGAAAAGTGCGTTTAAATCATTCTAGGCACTTTTTTTGTTATTATGATTTTAAAATTGTCACCCAAATTGTCACCCTCAAATTTGTTGTTTTATGAAAACTAACATATCAATTAAAGTAGATATTGATAAAACAAAAGTAAATTCATCTGGAGATTGTCAAGTTTTTATTTTCTTAAATGCTACAATCAATTCACAACGAATCAGAAAAAAGTTATTTACAGGATATTCAATTAATCCAGAATTTTGGGATGCATCAAAAGGTCAAATCAAGAATATAGTAGGAGCAGACATTGCAAACTCTGAGATTTCTTCAATATTAACGAAATTATATAAAATAAAAGCAACTTTAGAAATTCAAGGAAAGGTTTGTAGCCCCGAATTATTATTGGAAATTTATAATAAGGGCAATGAAGATTTTGAAATTGAATCTGTTGATTTTATCACATTTGTTGCAAAGGAATTACAAGCAACACGAAAAGATTATTCCTTTATTTACTATAAAGATATGTTAGCTAATCTTGAATTGATAAAAGAATATGTAGGAGGTAAATTACCTTTTGAAGAAATAACTCCAACATTTTTAAACAAGTTTAGATATTATCTAGAACATGAAAAAAACAATAAAGTCAACAGTATTTATCAACGTCTGACAACTATAAGGAAATTTGTAAATGAAGCAATCAGGCAAGGATTAACAAAATATTATGGATTTAAAGATTATCCATTAAAAACAGAACAGGTTGAAAAGGAATATTTAGAATTGCAGGAGATTAAGAAATTGCACACTTTTTATGATTCTATCCATTGTAGCGAAAAATTAAGAGTAACATTGCATTATTTTTTACTTTCATGTTATACAGGTTTAAGGTTGTCTGACATAAAAAGAGTAAATAAAGAAACGATAGTGAATAATACAATTATTTTGAAAACTCAAAAAACGGGTGCTGTTGTAAGAATTCCTTTAAATAAATCAGCTATAAAGCTTTTAAATTTTGAATTAGAGGGTATTGAATTATTTGAAAGAACGATAAAACAAAGTAATAGTAGAATAGCAAATGATATCAATGAAGCATTAGCAAATGTGGGTATAAATAAAAAACTATCATTCCATTGTTCAAGACATTCGTTCGCAATTAATTCACTGGTTTTAGGAATTCCAATAGAAGTTGTTTCTAAAATATTGGGACATTCAGATTTAAAAACTACTCAGATTTATGCTAAAGTAGTTGATAGTTTAACCAATAGAGAAATGGAGAAATGGAATAATATTTAAGTTGATTTAAAGGTGTTTTTTTTGACAGATTTAACTGGCATATGTAACACAGTTAACTCAAATGCTATTGCCATTCCCCATGCTGTTATTTCTTTGGCAATTTTACCCATATCAGAAGGGAGGGTACGAACAAAAAGTGTATGAGAATCGAACACCAATGCTACAATTATTAATAGCATGGCTATCATAACAGCCTTTACTGAAGTAATGAAATTTGCTATTTTGTTCATTTTAGAAATGTAAGTTAACGATAGTTAATGAGTGTTTTCTTACTTTAAAAATACAAATATCTGTAGTCACAAACTACAAATAATTGTAAAAAAAACACATCAACCAATTACGTGTATATTTATGATTTACATAGATTTATGTAAATTTATTTCCAAATAATTGTATTGTAAATCTTAACAATAAAATGAGAGGTTGAATAATCCCAAATATTTGTAAAACCATTAAGAATATTTGGGATTATCTTACAATTATTTGTAAGTGAGCTACAAATAATTGTATTTATGATTACATATATTTTTTCTGTCTTACAAATATTTGTAATTGCGTTACTAATTATTGTATTTATGATTACAAATATTTTTTTTCAGTTTTACAAATATTTGGGAATGTCTTACAATTATTTGTATTAGAACGATGGTTCAATTTTTTTATCCAAAGCTATAGGAGACAAATCAATTTCCTTGTTTGCTAAATCAGAGAAATTATTGGCTACCAAATTACACGTTACAAATTCACGACCAAGAAACCTTCACGGTTTTTGCCAAAGATAATTTCAGCATTTCCTACTGTACTGTTTCCAAATTCATCTTGCAAAATGTCGTAATACTCATCTCTGTAAATAAACATTACCTCATCAGCATCTTGTTCTATTGCTCCAGATTCACGAAGGTCAGCGAGTACAGGTCGTTTATTGGTTCTTGATTCCACAGCTCTTGATAATTGGGATAAAGCTATGATTGGTATGTCAAGTTCTTTACTCAACAACTTCAACCCTCGACTGATTGCACTGATTGCATTCTCACGATTAGCATTTCCACCTTCACCTTCCATGAGTTGTAAGTAATCAACTGCGAGTAAATCCATACCAAATTTTGCTTTCATGTTAATTGCTTTTGCTCTCAAAGTGGAAATTGTCAACAATGGGTCATCATCAATTTGAAACTTCATTTGAGCAATCACATTGGTTGCTTGTTGCACCTTATCTAGTTCACCTTCAAAAAATATTTTTCGTTTTATTCGGTTTACACTGATGCCTGTTTCCATTGAAAGTAGTTTTAAACCAAGCTTTACTTTGCTCATTTCCAGTGAGAATAAAGCAACACTTTTTCCATAAAGCACCGTTGCATTTCTAAGGATTTTCAAAACTAAAGTAGTTTTGCCCATACCTTGACGATCTGCCACAAGGATAAGTTCACCATTCCCAAAACCACCTCCCAAAATTCTATCGCAACCAGTAAAGCCAGTTGGTACAAAATGAATACTTTGGCTAAAGTCTGTACTTAAAATTTCCTTGGTAATATCTTGAATAGAACTGCCTTTCTTAACCGACAAAAAATCATTGGTTCTAATCAATACGTTTTGAATTTTACTCAATGTCTCAAATATATCTTTGCTCAAATCATAACTACAATTGATTAAAAATTGACCTTGCGGAATCAATACTCGTCTTACCCACAATTCTTTCAAAATGTAAATGTGGTAAATGATGTTTGTAGAAGAGTTAACCCTAAAAGTCAGCTCGTTGACGTAGGTTACTTCAAGCTTTTTTCCTGATTGTTTTATTTCATTTGAAACGGTTAACAAATCAACATTTCTGCCAGAATTAAACAAACTCGCAATTGCTTCAAAAACTATTTGATTTTCGATTTTGT
>JBEEOW010000055.1:0-12233 GCA_041191405.1 Bacteroidota bacterium | reverse complement strand
ACTCCGGCGTTTGTAATTGTAGCAACTGCAGGATTTGAACTTGTCCATGTTCCTCCAGAAGTAGGACTTGCAGTAATTGTAGCACCTTTACAAACTTTTGTATCTGATAAAGAAACAGTTGGTTTAGTACAACATTCTACATCTTGAACATTTTTATCTGCACTTGTTCCAACTGTTTGCCCACTTGCACCTGCTTTAATTGGTACTCCTTTTGTATCTACATTTCCTGCTAAAACTTGGCCATTTAAATCAGCAGATTTAAATGCTGCTCCACCCTCAATGGCATCAGCACAACCATCTCCATCGGAATCATTATCTAAACTATTAATTATACCGTCATTATCTAAATCTGATTTACAGGTAATCACACCTGAACCTTCTCCTTTGATATTTGTTGGGCCTGTAACTTTTTGTGAAACTACTACAGTATTTCCACTGTAAGCATTCCAAAGTATCTTATTAGGTTGAGGGTCATCTGATTTTATATACATCTCTTCTAAAGCAGCAGCTGATTTTCGCTTTCCCCAGAAACTTACATTTCCAACTTCATCTATTTTTATCCTTATAACTGGAGAAGTACTATTACCAGTAATAGTCCAAACATTGGCATTACCGTTAGTACCAAAACCAGTATTGTCAGACTTAAAGATCAATAAAGATTCATTTACTCCACCAGCGCCAGAACACTGAATTTCATCTTGAACTAGTTTGGTACCATTCACATTTAAATTAAACGAATTATCTAAACCAAATATATCAAACCTAAATCCACCATCAGCATTTGGAGCATTAAAAGTGGTTGTAGTTCCATTTGAGGTTTGAAATGTTTTACTTACTAAAGTTGAAGGACATTCTACTTCATCTAAAATACCATCATTATCATCGTCTAAATCATCTTTATCACAAACTCCATCATTATCATTATCAGCACAAATACAATTTACAGTATTGATTTTCAATAAAAAAGTATCCATCTGTTCGGTTTTACACTCAAATTTACAAGCAGGATTTGTCCAAAAAGAAACTACTTGATAGGTATAATTACCAGGATTTTTATTTGGATTTGTAAACACATAGGTCGAATCATTCTTTTTAGTGAGTAAATTCATTTTACCTGATGGGCTTGTCCAAAAATATGAAGTTCCTCCTTTTGCAATCAGGCTAACAGTATCTTGACCACATGGCAAAGTTGTTTCTAAAGTTCCAAATTTTGAAACCCCTGCATCCATTTCTGAACATTTTAATCTATTAATAGTAAGCAAAACAGTATCAAGTGTTAAACCATCTTTAGATTCCATAATTACCTGATACTTAAGAGGGGTAAAAACACCAAACCCTCCATTAACTCTGCAAAATTGATAAGTAGAGTCATTAGTTTTAGTAATTGAATTCATGTTACCCGAAGGGCTGCTCCATGTATATTTTTTTGCTCCTTTTGCTTTTAATGTAAAGCATTGATAATAATATCCTCCACAGTGTAAATCGTAATCATGATTACCATAACTTTCTATTCCAGCTTCTAACTTAGTGTTAACAACCGATGTATCACAAATTGTTACAACAACTGAATCAATTTTAGAATAAGCTAAAATGGGTTCAGTGGCAACCATAGAAATATCATCTAATAAAAAAGCATTTCCTGCTTCATTTGTAACACCGTCATGAATGCAAAAATCAACACTGGTATTTGTTGTTGAATTCCAAACACCAGACATAGACCCCCAATTCCCAGTGCTTGGAGTATTTAAATAATCAATATTTTTACTATTCAATTCTAAAGACAAAAAAGGAGTATTTTGAAAAGAATTCCCTGCTGTGGTTGCCCAAGCCTCAACTTGGTAATTTGTATTGGGGTACACTTTCAGTTTTTGACACCAAGTATATAATCCTCTTTGATTTGGACCAGGATTAAATACTTCTGTAGCTCCATCTACAATCATCATTTTACCAGAACTATTTTTTAAAGTGTGGTCTGTACATGTTGCAAATGCATGAGAACCTTGATTACCAATGGTATATTCCCCAGCTGCACTTACAGAAGGATTATATTTGTATTCAGTAGTGAAACCAGTATTTCCTGATTCAAAACCACCATTAACTACTATATTTGTTCCTGCAGGTAATATCGTTGGAGTTTCATAGTAATATACTGTTGATTTAGTTGGAGCTATTTCAATAGTTGAATCATTTACTTGAGTAAAAGGCTCTGAACCAGTCATTATTCCAGAATTACAATTACTGTACTTTAATGTGTACTTATCTCCTTTACATAACTTTAAAGTTTTAGGTAAAGCCACATTGGTACAAGGTTTTACCTCAACTACCCAATTAAAAAATGCTCCTGAATATTTATTTGTAACACCACTGATACTATTATCTGTTAAATTAATTACTCCAGATATACTTTTTTCAGCAGCATCAGAGGTAACTTTGTAAGCCCCCATAGCTATATTACGAATTCGTAATTCGTAATTACCAACTTGAAGGTCAAAATTTAGATCAACTTTCGCTAATTGCCCACAAACAACATTTACATTTTTTGATTGAAATAATAATCCATTTTTATATAAATCAATAGTTGCAGCATTTGTAGAGCCATCAGCACCACATCCAGTATTCCATGCCGTTCGTGAAACTTGAACTGATTTTAAAGTTAAAGTTTTTAATACTGTAAATTTTCTATTAAAACCATCCATAGCAGCCCAATCCCAAATGTCGGATAAGGTACCAGCTCCAGTTGGACCAACTGTTTGAGAATAACAAATTGTGCTATTTATAAATAAGATGATAAATAATAATTTAATAATCCTGTACATATAAATTGTATTTAGGGGATTAACACCATTACTCAATTGCACCATGAATTTTAAAAGTAATCATTGAACGTGTTTATGAGTTTTGAGGTTTATGTACAAGACAATGAACTATCAAAAAAGTAACACAAAAACACAGTATTTTTATATTTTTTTTAAAATGATATTAATTATCAATAAATCAAACCATTACACATAAAAAAAAGGGCTTTAAGAAAAAGCCCTTTTTTAATCTAAAAATAACCAAGCACATAAACAAAAAATATATTTACCCCCCAGTAAATGTTTTTATATGTTAATAATTACGTTTCAGCATTCAATAATATAAACATTTGCATGTCTATTATTATATATTACAATAAATACTGTTTATATCATTAAGACAAATAAGAATTAAAAAAGTAACACATTATTTGAATTTATTTTTTAATTATTTTCTTTTTCAAAACTGTTTCTCCATTATGCAACTCTAACAAATAAAGTCCATCTGGCTGAGTACTTAAATCAATATCAACTTTATCGTTCACTACATCTGTTTGAAAAACTAATTCACCACTTAAATTATAAACCTCCACCACACTATTCAATGAGAAATTTGAATCGTTTAATAATAACTCAAATAATCCACTTGAAGGGTTAGGAGAAACCTTAAAGCTTGAAATTAAAACATCATCTTCAATTGCTGTGGTAGTTGCTTTGTTTACAACAATTTGAGCTTTCATACCAAATGCAGCATGTGGAGTACATACATAATAATGTGTACCAGCCTGAAGCATAGTTGGCAAAATTAAACCTCCTCCAAAATTTGTTTGAAAGCCACCATTCAAAGGAGTATTTTCATTAAGATTCCAAGTTGATAAACTAACCTCTCTTGCATCATGCGAATTAGTTAGAACAAATTTTACAGTATCACCTTCTGTTATTGTTAATACTGAAGGAGAAAATGAAAAACTTGAATTTGTAACAGTCCAAATTTTACAAAAACCTGTATAGCTTATAGCAATCAAAGCAAATAAAATTGTAATTGTTTTCTTCATATTGTTTTAAATTTAATCTTATAATATAATATTTTGAATAATATCTAGTAATGACAATTTCCAAACTAAGTTTACTAAATAAATAATATTTAAAAAAAACAGAAAGGCACTTTCCGCTTGAAAGACCTTTCTGCTAAACACACTTTTTACACACTATAATGTAAAAATATATTTACCCCCACGGTAAATGTTTTAAATATCTTTAGTTAACTGAGTTCTCAATTATTGTATTTATTACTAAGACAATCAACTTTTCAAAAAGTAACACGTTTTTTAACTTTTTTTAAAAAAAAAATTAAATTTTACAATCACTAACTATAAAATACAATATAAATAACTCACTTACAACAATTTAAAAAATAAATATTCATTTAAAAAAATTAAAATATTTTTTAAATGAATATTTATCTATTTTAAAGTTACAATGATAAGTTCTCAAAATGTTATTTTTTGACCAACTTCTTGGAAATCTTTGAACCTGAATTATTTTCAATTAATACTAAATATAGGCCTGGCATTAGCGATTCAGTATAAATTTGAATAATATTATTTCCTTTTGTAACAGCATATTTTTGAAAATATAATTCTTGCCCCAGATCTGATTCAATGATTATAGAAAGTTCATCATCATGTTCAGAAAAATACTCCAAATTAAAATTATCTATTGAAGGATTAGGGTAGATTTCAGCCGCATTTAATCCTTTATAATGTGTATTATTTACCGAAACAATATCAAATGATTCTCTCGTACCATCCAAATCAACTTGTGATAATTTATAATAACTAACTCCTGCATACATTGAAATATCTAACCACGAATAATGCGTTTTAACATTACTATTGCCAGCACCTTTTATTTTTGCAACTTCAGTCCAATTAACCCCATCATGAGATTTTTCAATAATATAAAAATCATTGTTACTTTCTGCACTTGTATTCCATTCAACTTCAATATAATTGTCATTTAATATGGCATTAAATGTAAGTAATTCAACAGGTACTGGAGTAACTACAGTTATTGTTCCCGAACCAGCTGCAATACCACACGAGCTCGAAGTGGTTGGATTTAAGGTATATGCATAAGTACAAGCCACTGCTGTTGGCGTTCCGCTAATTGTAATTGTATTACTTGAGTAAGAAGCACTTACCCCAGTAGGCAATCCAGAGACAGTACCTATAGCAGTAATTAAATTCGTTGTATGGGTAATATTTGTCATTGCTGAATTTCTGTTCACTGTTGGAGTACTTGAAGCTGCTCCTACATTACCTTTAGTACAACTTGATGTTGATCCATTTGAACCGCAACCTGATGCTCCACCTCCACTTGTTCCAGCTGTAGTTGTGATAGTACTAGTTGAAACTGAAGTACCTCTAACAGTAACCGTAGCTCCACTACCTCCACATTGGTAATAATATCCACCGTTAGAACCACCAGTTGCTGTTATAGTACCAGTTACTGATAATGTGGTATAGGCAGTTAAAGTAACAGCTCCAGCATTTCCTCCCCTTTGTCCTGTATTTGCACTTCCTGCATTCCCCCCTGTCGTAGTAATCGCCCTAGTAATTGAAATTGTAGAAGAACTAGAAGTTACACTTACAGATCCTCCAGCACCACCATTTGCTCCTGGACCTGTTCCACCTTGTGTTTGAATTGACCCAGCAGTTCCAATTGTTACGCTTGTACCGGTAATTGAAATTGTACCTCCTGCTCCTCCTGAGGCAGTACCAGCAGTACCTCCGGCTGCACCTTGAGAAGTTAGACCTGCACTTACAGTTACAGCACCTCCTGAAGAAGTTAATGTTATGGAACCTCCAGCTCCACCTGTTGCTCCAGAACCAGCAGTTGAAGGAGAACTACCTGACGTAGAAATTAATGCATTGGTAGTAATACCTGTTGCACCTGAAAAACTAATAATACCACCAGCAACACCTCCAGTACTTGAAAGGTTAACAGCACTACTTACAGTGATAGTTCCTGCAGCAGTAATAGTAAATGTTTTTTGGGCTGTTAAAGCTGCGGTTATTGCGCCTGATATAGTAACATTACCACTTTGGCTACCAGAACCACTACACGCAGTTAAAATAGTCACATTACTTCCTCCAGTTAAATAACCCGTTAAAGTTGTAATATTTACCACAGCATTGTCTGCACTTGGAGTAAAGGTATAAGTACCACCCGATAAACTAAATGAACCATTTGCAGTTGCACCTGAACTGATGGTTACATTTGCATTACCCGAAGCAAAAACTTTTAAACTAGATATAAGAAAAAGAAACAATATTATACTTTTAAAAGTTAAAAAAACAACAGATTGTTGATTTTTGAACTTTTCATTAATAAAAAATATATCTTTTATAAAACTTAACTTAATAATCCTTAACATGTTTTTTGGGGGATTAAATGAATAATTTTCCATAAATTTTGACTTCAGATATAATAATCATATTTGTGTACTCAAACATCATTTAGCAATATTTAACCTTAAGACAATCGAACTAAAAAAAAGTAACATCATTTTGAGAAGAAAAATAAAAATCATTTAAAATACTTACTTCCCATAGATTTAATACCATTTATATTTGGCATTTTAGGGTGTTTTATGAATTCGAAGCTTATATTTATTAAAACTAAAAAAGTCGTAAATGATTAACTTTTAACAATTCAATATAATCTTAAAATCTCAGACGTCCTACATGATTAATATCCTGATTTATAACTATTAATTACACATAAAAAAATCATTTTGAAACATTAATTGTCATAATTTCTAAAAAATACTTTTAAAAATTAAAAATAAAAAAGTGGATGAATATCATTTAAAAAAATATTCATCCACTTTATAGTTTATATAATCTTAATTTACTCTTTAACAACCTTTTTAGTTACTTTCAAGCCTTTATTATTTTCAATCAAAACTAAATACAAACCACTCTCAAAATCAGATGAAGATATATTTAAAAAATTTTCGCCTTTTAAAATTTGATGTCTTTTATTATAAACTTCTTTTCCGTTGTCAGACTCTATTATAACAATAAATTCATCATCACTTTCAGAAATATACTCTAAAGAAAAATGATCGGAAGTCGGGTTAGGATATAATTTTATATCTTCAAGTACATTTGATTTATTTTTATCAATTGAAATAATATCAAATGATTGTTTGGATCCATCTTTATCAACTTGAGTTAATTTATAATAGCATAAACCAACATCATTTGCAACATCTATCCACGAATAATTGGATTGTAAGTTACTATTTCCAATAGCTTTTAATTCAGTAGCTTTGGTCCAATTTGTCCCATCATAAGATTTTTCAATAATAAAATAATCATTATTGGTTTCTGAGGCAGTTTTCCAATTTACACTTACATTTTTATTTTTTACTTCAGCGTTAAAGGAAAGTAATTCTATTGGAACTGCAGTATATTCTTTAATCTCTACTCCCCAAATACCTGCATTGGAAGTAGATCCTCCTTGAATAGTTTTAGCTCCAGATGTTAATGAAGGAGATATTCCACCCCAAGAATAAGTTCCAGAACCTCCATTCCAATCTAAAGTTCTAGTTGTTCCATCAGGAATTTCAACATAAGCTGAGGTATTACCTCCAGCTATACATCCAGCAACAATCATTGAATTTGAACTTATCGTAAGACTAGTTGTATTATTCAATGCAGTTGCTCCATTATAATTATCCACACCAATTCCATTACAATTTGTAAAAGAATATGCAGAAACACTTATCATATCGTAGGGGCATGCGTCAAAATTAGCAACTAAACTTCCTCCAGTGGATGCTGTTAAACCTGCCTTATACCATACTGTCCATTGCCCTGTATTGCCTGCAACTGAAGTTTTTGCACCTAGTTGCGTTAAAGCAACTCCATTAAAAGTAACACTAGTAGTAGTTCTACTGCCCGCAATATAAACATAAACAATCATAAAACGATTGGAACCGGCATCTTGGGTATGGGTTACTGTTGTAGAAGTTGCACCTCCATTTAGTAGACCAACATAATTACTATTATCTCCTTCAACTAAAGCAGCCTTTGATATATAAGGAGAAAAAAACAAACAAATTAACACACACGTTAATTTACTCAAAAGAGATAAACTAAATCTTTTCAATTTTGATTTTTTTAGCATAATAAAAAAATCACTAAAATAAATTACGTTTTTCATAATAAAACAATCTAATAAATGATTTATAAATCAACTATTCATTTAGGAATAATCTACTATGTTGCATTAATACGATTTTGAAAAAACATAGTTACTACGTAATTAAACTTAAATATAAATATATATAGTTTAATTACTCTATTTAAAAATAATAAAGTGTGTAAGTATTTCATTATAAATATTTACACACTTTTAAAATGTATCCAATTTAAAACTAATCCTTAATAACCTTTTTAGTTACTTTCAATCCGTTATTATTTTCAATTACAACAATGTACAAGCCACTTGCAAATTCTTCAGAAGATATATGTAAAATATTTTCTCCTTTATTAATATGATGCCTTTGATTATATACTTCTTTTCCGTTGTCAGACTCTATTATGACATTAAATTCATCTTCACTTTCTGAAATATATTCTAAAGAAAAATGATCAGAAGTCGGGTTAGGATATAGCAAAATATCATGTAAAATATTTGATTTATTTTTATCAACTGAAACTATATCAAATGATTTTGTTGTACCATCTTTATCAACCTGTGTAAGTTTATAATAACACAAACCAACATAATTTGAGACATCTATCCATGAATAATTAGTTTGTAAATTACTATTTCCAATAGCTTTCAATTCAGTAGCTTTAGTCCAGTTTCTTCCATCAAATGATTTTTCTAAAATAAAATAATCATTATTAATTTCACTAGCAGTACTCCAGTTTACATCTACCATATTTTCATTAATCTCTGCTTTAAATGAAAGTAAATCAATAGGCAAAGGTGTACTTGAACTAATTGAACCAATAGTTATATACCTTGTTGACCCGCTTGGAATCATAGTTGTTTTAATTCCACGTACTATAATAGACCCAATTTCAAACGTTAAACCATCTGCTGTGCTATATGCAGTTGCATTAGAAAAGTCGCCATCACTATCTACTAATAATCTCAAATCAGAAAGAGTTACATTTCCAGCATTTATCCATTCAATTTCTAGCGAAAAATCATCACTAAAATTTGTATTAGTTACTTGCCATTCTCTTTCAAACCTACTGTATATACCTGAAGGTTTTTCAGCATTTGATGTAGATGTAGCTTTTAATTTTCCACCATTATTTGCTATAGCTATATAAGAAACATCATTTGTAATTGTACCACTATTTGAAGCATTATTTGCTGCATAAGTTGACACAAAAACTCTTAATGAATCAGTAGTATTATTAGTTTGTTTTTGATTAAAAGATGCACTATTATCTTTTCCTATAATTAATAATGCGTCACTTACTGTTGCACTAACAGCAGTTCTTGACGCTGAAACACATCCATTATTTGTAGCTTCTGCATAATAGGTTGTATTTGATGAAATACTTGGAGTTGTCCAAGAAGCTCCAGAATTACTTGTTCCTATAACACTTCCTCCGCTTGAAGCTGTATACCAGTTTATTGTGCCTGCACTTGAAGTGGCTTGTATGCTTGCAGTAGCAGCTACACCTCGAGCAGCTCCTGTAGTTGATGTGATTGTTGGCAAAGCAGTTACAGTAATAGTGGCACTACCTTGTGTTCCCCAGCAGCCTTGTGCTGATTGTGCTCTAAAGTAATACGTTCCTGCACTACTCACTGACTGTGATGAAGATGCGGTTGCAGTGGAGGTTCCACTGCTTGTGGTGTTTTGCCAATAGATGGTTCCTGATGAACCATTAGAAGCTGTTAAGGTGGTTGATGAACCTGAACAGATGGCCCCTCCGCCTGTTACAGTTACTGTGGTTGGTAAGGCATTGACTGTGATTGTGGCACTGCCTTCTGTTCCCCAACAGCCTTGTGCTGATTGTGCTCTAAAGTAATACGTTCCTGCACTACTCACTGACTGTGATGAAGATGCGGTTGCAGTGGATGTTCCACTACTTGTGGTGTTTTGCCAATAGATGGTTCCTGATGAACCATTAGAAGCTGTTAAGGTGGTTGATGAACCTGAACAGATGGCCCCTCCGCCTGTTACAGTTACTGTGGTTGGTAAGGCATTGACTGTAATGGTAGCACTTCCTTCTGTTCCCCAGCAACCTTGTGCTGATTGTGCTCTAAAGAAATACGTTCCTGCACTACTCACTGACTGTGATGAAGATGCGGTTGCGGTGGATGTTCCACTACTTGTTGTGTTTTGCCAATAGATGGTTCCTGATGAACCATTAGAAGCTGTTAAGGTGGTTGATGAGCCTGAACAGATGGCCCCTCCACCTGTTACCGTTACTGTGGTTGGTAAGGCATTGACTGTAATGGTGGCACTTCCTTCTGTTCCCCAGCAACCTTGTGCCGATTGTGCTCTAAAGTAATATGTACCTGCACTACTCACTGACTGTGATGAAGATGCGGTTGCTGTGGATGTTCCACTACTTGTTGTGTTTTGCCAATAGATGGTTCCTGATGAACCATTAGAAGCTGTTAAGGTGGTTGATGAACCTGAACAGATGGCCCCTCCGCCTGTTACAGTTACTGTAGTTGGTAAGGCATTGACTGTAATGGTGGCACTGCCTTGTGTTCCCCAGCAACCTTGTGCCGATTGTGCTCTAAAGTAATATGTACCTGCACTACTCACTGACTGTGATGAAGATGCGGTTGCGGTGGATGTTCCACTACTTGTTGTGTTTTGCCAATAGATGGTTCCTGATGAACCATTAGAAGCTGTTAAGGTGGTTGATGAACCTGAACAGATGGCCCCTCCGCCTGTTACAGTTACTGTGGTTGGTAAGGCATTGACTGTAATGGTGGCACTGCCTTGTGTTCCCCAACAACCTTGTGCTGATTGTGCTCTAAAGTAATACGTTCCTGCACTACTCACTGACTGTGATGAAGATGCGGTTGCAGTGGAGGTTCCACTGCTTGTGGTGTTTTGCCAATAGATGGTTCCTGATGAACCATTAGAAGCTGTTAAGGTGGTTGATGAGCCTGAACAGATGGCCCCTCCGCCTGTTACAGTTACTGTGGTTGGTAAAGCATTTACTGTTCTTGCTCCTGAAGCATTACTAGTTGCTGTTGAATTATCACAACTCGAAGTTACAACACATCTGTAGTATAATGTTCCTGCAGTACTGCTTGGCGGTGTATATGAAGCAGTTGTTGCACCTGTACCTCCACTTGCATTAGTCCATCCTGATGTACCTGTTGTTGATTGTTGCCATTGATAAGATAATGTTGCTGAACCTGCAGCAGTTACAGTTAGTGCAGAAAATGCAGTGCCTGAACAAGTTGAAACAGTACTAGTATTTGGATGTGCTGTTATTGATGCACTAGTACAAGAAGAACAAGCCCCATTATCTTGCCAAACTGCATATGTTGATGCCGAAGGTGCATATGTACCACATGTAACATAAACACATAAATAGTTCTTCCAAGAACCGGAAAAATTACTTTTTACTTGGGAAGAACCATTTGTATATGAACCTCCTGATACCCATGCAGAAGCACAAGCAACCTGTAATCTTTTACTTGAATTTTCTTGTTTTTCAAGAACATTTATTGTTCCAGTAGCTGTTTCAATATTTCCTTCGGCAGTAATTAAATAATTAAAAACACCTATTTCCTGTGGAATTCCACTAATTATAATTGAGTCATTTAAAAACTTTGCTTTAACTCCTTTAGGTAATCCTGTACTAGTAGCAATACCAGCAACACCTCTTGTTGTATGATATATTGGCTTAAATGAAGCATTTACATAAACTTTAGGTGTATATGAGGCAGGACTTATCGCTTTTACAAAACAGACTCCTTCATCAATCCAATTAGACCATTCACAACATGAATTTGATTTAGGCTCACTATTTACATTAGCAAACCTTACTGTATAATTATGACCATCATTACTTACTTGATATGGAGTACCTAATGAATTAGATGTATCTATTCCATACTTTATAGAAGAATTCCATGTATTATAACAAGTCTGACCGAACACTAAATAGGAATTACAAAAGAGAATACTCAACAATAAAAATATCTCTCTTTTTATTCTATTGATTTTCATGATTATAAATGATTTAACTTTATAATCTTAGAGACATTTGAATAATAAAAAAGTAACAAGTATTTTGAATTAAAAAATAAATCCCAATAAAAATCATTAAAAATACGTAGAAAATAAAAACCAGTACTTTTTTTTAAATGCGTCAAAACTCTAGAGATTAAAACTTATTCGTTTTTATAAATCTATTTACTAAT
>JBEEOW010000054.1:0-14601 GCA_041191405.1 Bacteroidota bacterium | reverse complement strand
CAAATTGTTGGCTGTACCATTTAATTGTTCCTATATTATTGTTTGTTTTTATCTGTACATTTGATTGATTTTGGCAAATATTTAATAAGGAATCAACAGTTGGTTTACTTGGTTTTGGATGTACCAGAACACTCAATTGGGCTTTATCACTTTCGCATTGCTGCTTTGTTTGGGTAACATAATATGTTTTATTACCTGCTACATTGCCTAAAAACTCATCTGGACCTCCTATCGCAAATGAATCACTTACTGATAAATACCATTTAATTTCATTTCCAATTACATTATTTTCTATATCAAAACTTGAATTAAACTGACAAATGGTGTCTTTTGAAATTACTTGTGGTAAAGCAGGAGTTGGTTTTACATTGATTAATAATGTATAATCCTTGGCTTTGCAATTATTTACTTCATTTGAAATTGTAATTTTAGCTTTGATTGTTGAATCGCTTGTATTTTTTGCTACAAATTGAGGTATATTTCCATTCCCTTGTGTTGCCAAACCTATATCTTGATTATTGTTTTTCCAAGTTATCAATGAATTTGGCATTGTACTTTTTATGCTAATTCCCTTAGCAATTTGATTATTACACACCCAAACGGCTGCTATTGAATCGGTAGATGGATTTGGTTTTATGGTGATAGGTATAATTTTACTTTTTCCTACACATTCATTTGTTTGTGGTATTACAGTTAAAAGTGATGTAACAGGTGTTATGGTATTATTTATTGCAACAAATCCTGGTAAAACCCCATACCCCGAATCAATATTTGATCCTATTGCAATATTCATTTTCCATTTAAAAATTGTACCTGAAACATCACTTAAAAATTGTATAGTATCTATATTGGTATTACTACATATATTTAATGAATCAATGGATACTACATTTGGTAATACATTTACTGTAACTTTCGCAGTGTCTGTTGCTTTACAACCATTAGCATCTGTACCTGTAACGGTGTACACTATTGTGTTTGTTGGGTTAGCACTTACACTTGCACCTGTGGTTGCTGATAAATTGGTACTTGGCGACCATGAATAGGTGCTTGCTCCTGATGCTGTTAAGGTTTTACTCTCTCCTGTACAAATTGAACCGCCGTTTGTAACTACGGTTGGTAAAGTGTTAACTGTAACTTTCGAAGTATCTGATGCTTTACAACCATTTGCATCTGTACCTGTAACGGTGTACACTATTGTATTTGTTGGATTTGCACTTACACTTGCTCCTGTGGTTGCTGATAAATTTGTACTTGGTGACCATGAATAAGTGCTTGCTCCTGTTGCTGTTAAAAATAAACTATCTCCATTACAAATTGAAGCACCGTTTGAAACCACGGTTGGTAGTGTGTTTACAGTAACTTTTGCAGTATCTGTAGCTTTACAACCATTTACATCTGTACCTTCAACAGTGTAAACAATAGTAACACTTGGATTTGCAGTTACACTTGCTCCTGTGGTTGCTGATAAATTGGTATTTGGAGACCATGAATAAGTGCTTGCACCTGTTGCTGTTAATAATAAACTATCTCCATTACAAATTGAAGCACCATTTGAAACTACGGTTGGTAGTGTGTTTACTGTAACTTTTGCAGTGTCTGTTGCTTTACAACCATTTGCATCTGTACCTGTAACAGTGTAAACTATTGTATTTGTTGGGTTAGCAGTTACACTTGCACCTGTGGTTGCTGATAAATTGGTATTTGGAGACCATGAATAAGTGCTTGCTCCTGTTGCTGTTAAGGTTTTACTCTCTCCTGTACAAATTGAAGCACCGTTTGAAACTACGGTTGGTAGTGTGTTTAAAGTAACTTTTGCAGTATCTGTTGCTTTACAACCATTTGCATCTGTACCTGTAACAGTGTAAACTATTGTATTTGTTGGGTTAGCAGTTACACTTGCACCTGTAGTTGCTGATAAATTAGTATTTGGCGACCATGAATAGGTGCTTGCTCCTGTTGCTGTTAATAGTAAACTATCTCCTTTACAAATAGTGCCTCCGTTTGCAACTACTGTTGGTAGTGTGTTTACTGTAACTTTTGCAGTATCTGTTGATTTACAACCATTTGCATCTGTACCTGTAACGGTGTAAACTATTGTATTTGTTGGGTTAGCAGTTACACTTGCACCTGTAGTCGCTGATAAATTAGTATTTGGAGACCATGAATAAGTGCTTGCTCCTGTTGCTGTTAAGGTTTTACCTTCTCCTTTACATAATGCAATTCCATTTGCTATTACTGTTGGTTTAGTATTAATCGTTACTTTTGCAGTATCTGAACTTTTACAACCATTTGCGTCTGTACCTTCAACAGTATAAACTGTAGTTATACTTGGATTTGCAGTTACACTTACTCCTGTGGTTGCAGATAAATTGGTACTTGGCGACCAAGTATAAGTATTTGCACCTGTTGCTGTTAAGTTTTTACTCTCTCCAATACAAATTGAACCGCCATTTGAAACTAATATTGGCAATGCATTTACTGTTAGTACACTTGTAGTATTAGAACAGCCGATAGTACTTGTAAATGTAAAAGAAACTGAGCCGGCTGACACTCCAGTAATAACTCCAGCATTAGTAATTGTAGCAATAGTTGCATTTGAGCTAGTCCACGTACCTCCTGTTGATGGACTTGCAGTTAATGTAGAACCAACACAAACTTTAGTATCTGATATACTTACTGTTGGTTTAGTACAACATTCTAATTCTTGTAAATTTTTATCTGCACTTGTTCCTAAAGTTTGTCCACTTGCTCCTGCTATAATTGGAACACCTTTTGCATCAACACTTCCGGCTAAAACTTGTCCATTTAAGTCAATAGATTTAAAATTTGAACCTCCTTCTATTGCATCAGGACAACCATCACCATCAGAGTCTGTATCTAAAGTATTGACTACACCATCACCATCAGTATCGCAAGTTGCAACTGTTGCAGATGAAATCCTTACATTATCAAACGCCTGAAAATTACCTAAAAAGAATTTTATTATATAATTACCTGGAGTTAAATTCGCACTTACAGAACCTTTATGAAGCCAAGCATTATTCCAATCTACTGGCTGAGGTGTTGTAATAATTGGAGACTGAGCTACCAATGTTGTTCCATCTTCTTTAAAAATCTTAATTTGAGTTTGTTCTGTAACTCCTCCCCAACATGCAAAATCAATTTCAACAGTTACAACCCCAGCAGTAATTACTGTATATGGTCTACTGAAATCACCAGTCCCTCCTACTTCAACATATTGATTTCCTGACGCAGCTGTTTGTGGTACAGCACCTCCATAGGGTGGATTTATTAAATTTATCCAACCTCCACCTGTACAAGTCCAACCTTGAAAAATAGTACCCTGATTGTTATAACCTGGTCCAACCACAGGTGTCTCAAAATCCCAGGATGCTCCTTTATCTTCACATTCAACAATATCTAAGATACCATCATTATCATCATCTAAATCATCAATATCACAAACTCCATCATTATCTGTATCAGTAGTACATGGTGTAATGCAATTTTCAACTTTTACAACTAAAGTATCAGTTCCTTTACAACCTTTAGCATCTGTACCCTCAACTGTATAAACTATTGTATTTGCTGGGTTTGCTGTTACACTTGCCCCTGTAGTTGCTGATAAATTTGTACTTGGTGACCATGTATAAGTAGTTGCACCTGTAGCAGTTAGGGTTTTACTTTCTCCTTTACATAATGCTATTCCATTTGCAACTACAGTTGGTTTTGTATTTATTGTTACTTTGGCTGTATCTGAACTTTTACAACCATTAGCGTCTGTACCTTCAACAGTATAAACTGTAGTTATACTTGGATTTGCAGTTACACTTACTCCTGTGGTTGCAGATAAATTTGTGCTTGGTGACCATGAATAAGTAGTTGCACCTGTTGCTGTTAAGGTTTTACTTTCACCTGTACACATTGCTATTCCATTTGCTAATACAGTTGGCAATGCATTTACAACAATTGCGTTTGTTGTGTTAGTACAACCTGTTGCATTAGTAAAAGTAAATGTTACCGAGCCTACTGAAACACCTGTAATTACACCAGCATTTGTGATTGTTGCAATACTTGCATTTGAGCTTGTCCATGTGCCTCCTGTGGTAGGACTGGCTGTGATAGTAGCACCTTTACATACTTTAGTACCAGCAATCGATACTGTTGGTTTAGAACAACATTCTACATCTTGAACATTTTTATCTTGAGCTACCCCAACTGTTTGTCCACTAGCACCTGCTTTAATAGGAACCCCTTTTACATCTACATTTCCAGCCAAAACTTGTCCATTCAAATCGCTAGACTTAAAAGCAGCACCGCCCTCAATTGCATCAGCACAGCCATCACCATCTGAATCTGTATCTAAAGAGTTAGAAATACCATCATTATCTAAATCTGTTTTACAAATTACTAACCCAAATCCTTCACCTTTAATATTAGTAGGTCCTACTACTTTTTGAGACAAAATTACTGTGTTTTGTGATGTTTTATTCCAAATTAATGAGTTGGGTTGTGGGTGCCCTACTTTTATTTTCATAGGCTCCAAAGCAGCATTAGAATTCCTTTTTCCCCAAAAAGTAACATTCCCTTGATTATCAATATTCAAACGAATAACAGGACTTGCTTTAGTGCCAACAATTGTCCATACATGTGCATTTCCATTTGTACCAAAACCTGAATTATCTGATTCAAAAACAAGCAAGGATTCTCCAGTTGCCCCAGCACCAGCACATTGAATTTCATCAGATACCAATTTTGTTCCATTTACATTTAAGTTAAATGAATTATCTAAAGAATAAACGTTAAACTCAAAACCATTATCAGCGCTAGGTGCATTAAATGTTGTTGTTGTTCCATTTGATGTTTCAAAAGTAGTAGAAACTTGAGCCGAAGGACACTCTACTTCATCTAAAATCCCGTCATTGTCATCATCTAAATCAATGTTATCACAAATACCATCTTTATCATTATCGGCTACACATTTATCACATTCTGGATCTTTTACATTAACATCTGCTGATGAACCTACAGTCTGACCATTGACTGTTGCAATTACAGGTACTCCGTTTGGGCTAATACTTCCTGAAAGTTTATTATTAATTAAATCAGTAAAAGCAAATGCACCCCTCCCTCTAAAGCATCAGGGCAACCATCTCCATCTGAATCTGTATCTATTGAGTTAACAATTCCATCATTATCAGTATCTTTAAAAATAGGGTAAGAGCAAAAAGTATCGGGAAAACGTATTTTTTGTTCATTAGTAGCACCACCTGTACTTGCCGTAAATCCAAAAAACACATTTGATTCATTATTAAACACATTAGTTACTAAATCACCTGTATAACTTGACATTAATGTTCCATCAAAAGAATAACTTAAAGTCTGATTAGTTGCACTCCAATTAAAATTCACTAAATGCCATTGCCCATCTTCTATATTAGGTAATGCTTTCATTGTTGTTAAATCTCCCCAAGTTTGAGTCAATTTAATGTGTGTATGATCTTCGGCCATTTCACCATTGTTATAGGTATCAAACTCAATGGAAATTCCATTTTTAATACTTGATGCCCCCAACCCAGAACCAGAAATTCCTACTGCATTTATACCATTTGGATCATTATGAAAAACAATTGCCATTCCATCGGCACCTCCATCATTGGCTCCTAAATAAACTTCAATATTAAAACTAAAATCTTTATTAAAATCAATTTTTCCAAACGACATTGCAGATCCAGCTTGAGCGTTCAAATCAGAAGTAAGCTTAATTTCTTTGCCAGTCAAATATTGTGCATTACCGGCAACATTAAAAACATTTGTTAGATTTACTTGATCAAAGCCATTTTCTACACAGTCTAAAATACCATCATTATCATCATCTAAATCAACAGAATCTAATATGCCGTCACCATCTGTATCAATATTATTATTTACAGTTATACTAATTATTACACTTGGTGTAAATTGTTCCCCACAACCCGATACACTTACTTTTCTTCTAAAGAAAGTTTTCGTTGTAATTATTCCTGGAGCATAAACGGATGTGTTTGCACCAGCAATATCCGTCCATGTACTATTATTGGTAGATTTTTGCCATTGATAATTTAATGTACCTCCATTAGTTACAGTAGCCGATGTAACATTTGTTAGTGGATTTGGAATAGTATTACTTGGGATAGATTGAGAAGTACCAATTGTACCTGGCAATAAAGTACAAGATGCACAAGCACCATTGTCAGTCCATGCACCCCATTGGTTTGCAGAATTAGGTGCTTCGTTTTGTGTCCAATATTTTGCTGTGAAATTTCTACCATTATGACTGACAGTAGCACCAGCTACATAAACGTTACCCGCAACATAAGGAGTATTACACGCTTGTGCAAAACATACATTTTTAATCGAAATAAATAATAATAAAGAAAGAATTAAGCTCTTCCTAAAATTTATCGAGGAGGTATTATGTTTCATATTGACTCATTTTATCCAAGACAATCGAAATTTAAAAAAGTAACACAAAAATTTAATTTTTTTTATTTTTTTTTGGATGATATTAACTCAGTAATCAATACTGAAACTTCAATAATTAATTTTAATAAATAAGTAATTTGAAAATTAGTCAAATTTACAAAGTAAATAAATTTAAGTAAATTCACTTTTGAATATAATGCAACACAAGAACTTTTTGCTTCATATAAATAGAATAAAGTTTCCTTTTTATTGGTTCGTTCAAATGCTTCTATTATATTGTTAATTATTGATAATGAAGTCCTTTGTATTTGTATTTTTAATGTAACATCTTCAACTAACACAAGTACTCTTTTTAACTCCTCATTAAGTAAATTAGCTTTTTGCCATGCAATTACATCTTCTATTTTCATTTTAATTTACATTCATTTTATTATTTATTACATTTATCTTACTTCAATTAACAAAACACAGATAACACATTAGTTATGAACAAATTAAAACAAGTAATAATAGAGAAATATTAAAATAAAATACAAACAAAATATGACCATAGTTTTGAGTATGGCTACATACCAACAATGCCCAACAAAAGATAAATCAGATTTTTTCAATTATGCATCAATTCCTAGAAAATCCTTTCATATCAGCTACAACAAGTGGTTTTACACTAATCATTTCAATTGTATCAGTTATAAGTACCATTAGTTCATCAATCAAATATAATAATACAGTAGCCTCATCTTTAGTAATTTTCGACAATTCTTTTGCCAACATTATCTTAGAAATTACTCCTTCAGATATAGTTTTTGCTTGTGATAAAAAAGAGATACAATCTTGATTATTTTTACTTTCAAATCCTTCTACAAGATTATTAATAATAGATAAAGAATCATCCTTTATTTGATAATTAAAAAAAACATATTCATCCGTTTCTAATATTCTACAAAACTCTCCTAAAAGGGTAATAGCTTTCTGCCAAAGCACCCAATCTTCTAACTTTCCATTAAACATTTGCTCAATTTTGAAATTAAATTATTTATTAAAACACAATAAATTCATCCTTATATCATTGATATAAAATAGCCATACTCTACCCTTCTCATTTCACCACTTGCTCCACGCTGCTGTACATGCCAAGTATATAATAAAGCTGATAATTCTTTTATTCTACAAATTCTAATTCTGACAATAATACCCTACTATTAAATCAAATATAAAATAAATCAAACCTTCGACAAGCTCAGTGCTAATGTTTGAGACAACAAACTGAATGGGCGAGGACCTTAGAAATGTCTGCAATTTACACACCACTAAATTCTGTATTTATTGCTCTTCTATATACATTTGAGCCAAATTAAGTTGATGATTTGTAATTAGTTCGCCGACCAAAATAACCATTTGCATCTCATCAACCTTCATACAAAATGGTGAAACCTGATTTATTTGTTCCATTTGGTGAAAAATCAGATATTTATCAGCTGTAGAACCATGCAAAACTCCTGTAGTATCATGTAAAGATTGTAATTACAATTTATCTAATTGATTATAATATAGGGAATCTACACTAAGACAGTTGAACCTATAAAAGGTAACATATTATTATTAATATTTATAAAAATTAGTATTTTAACTTAGTTTTTAAGGTAACACTATCGTTATAATAAAAAATATAAAAATCAAAAAACAAGGTTTTACATAATATTTTCTCTATAGTCAAATTATATGAGATTGTTGTACGGTAAAAATTATAAGTTTTTTTTTACAAGGTGCTGATATTTATTATACTTATACAGTGAAAATCAATACAAACATAATGAGTTTTAGTGTATATGATTTAGAAAGACGTACAGCAAAAAATACGTTTTTCAAACAAATGAACATTATAATTAACTGGAAATCAATATTTAAAATTATAAACAATTATCATAAAGTAGGTATAAGTGTCAATGGCAAAACAAATTATGATGGATTGCTACTTTTTAAAATGCTCTTAATTGGAATTTGGTATGATTTGTCTGAGCATGACGTTATTTAGAAGATATGGTATATGAAAATTTATCTGCAATGAAATTTTGTGGTTTACAACTTGAAAATACTGTACATAACCATAGTGTTTCATGTAGATAAAGAAAATAACTTACTGATAATAAATACATTAAATTACTTTTCAATGAAATAAATTTACAGTTAGAAAATCTTGGAATAATAGTGAAGTCTGGTTGTAAAATAGATCCAACTTTAACAGAATCAAAAAGAAGAACCAAGAAAAAAATAACATTTCAAATTGCAAAAGATAGAAAAGTAGATGAAATAAGCGAGGAAAACATAAATATGCAAAGTGCTGAAATAGTGTTAATTAAAAAGAATAAAATGGCGTAGATACAGAAACTAGTTTTCTAAGAATAGGTAAAAAGACACATTTTGGCTATAAAATACACACTGCAACTGATGAAAATGGATTAGTTTTAGGCATTTCTATAACATCAGTTAATGTACATGATAGTCAAGCATTTGAAGAATTGGTTAAGAAAGTAAATTTGCCTAAAAGAAGTTAAGTTTTTACAGTTAAACATATAGGTGTAAAACCATTAAATGATCGCCAAAAGGTATTAAATAAATCTGTAAGTAAATTTAGATACACAGTTGAGAGGACCTTTGGTGGTATTACAAAATGCTTCGATGGAAATATTGCTAGATATGTTGGAACGGTAAAAACTGAAACGCAACACTATTTACAATCAATATGTTATAATCTAAAAAGAGCATCAAGATTAATAATATAACTAGAGACAAGAAAGGCAAATCAAAAGCAAATTTTTACTTAAAAGATTAAATAACTATTGATTATAAAAAAAAGAATGAATCTTAATAAAATTTAAATGACTTAAAAAAAACAAATATTTGAGATTAACAAATCAAATATAATCTCGTTTTGATTGTTCAAATGAGGAAATATAGAAATATAAGGTTTTGCAACACTCTCAATCTTAAAATAAAAATAAAAAACTAAGTAAAACATCTCATTTTTCACATTTCTTGTTACTTTTTCAACATTAACTTGTCTATTAGGTATAATAAATATTAACCATTTAATTAATTAAACCAATGAAGAACTTCATTACAATTAGTGCCCAAAAAACATCTATTAAATCAAGTAAAAGTAATTTTAGTATGCTTTTAAAAGGAATTACAATATTCTTTTTATTGTCATCATCTGATTTATTTGCTCAACAATTAACACAAGCAAAATGCTTTGCTACATCCGTATGGACTTCAGGTACATATAATCAAGGTACTGAACGTAAAATAAAAGTAAATGGCATATATAAAGTATACAAAGTTGTTTATAGCTCAACTGCTGCACCATTAACTGATAAAAATTCTCGATGTGAAAAATCAACTGGCTCATGTACAAGACCTTGGCAATTTGTAGGTAAATGTTATAGTTCAATGAGAAGTGATTCTCAATCTAATGAAACATTTAACGAAGATGATGAAATGGAATCATTAGATAATACTGTTTATCCGAATCCCTTTACTTCAACATTAAATGTAAGCACTTATGTAAATTCATCTAATGTAGAGATAGAATTATATAATTTAACAGGTGAGAAATTAGATTCTAAAACTTTAATTTCTGATAATAATCAAGTAATTACTACTTTTAATACTGAATCTTTATCTAATGGTATTTATCTAGTTAGAATTATCGATGGTAATGATGTAATAACATATAAAGTTAGTAAGTAAACTAAAGTTAATGTCTTGTCCTGAAATATGTTTACAGGTTTAGATATAATCTAGAGAAACAATAAAAAAGCTCTAAAAATACTGCTTTAGAGCTTTTTTATTTGCTTTTTTTAAAGGATATTTTCTTAATCTCAATACTTTTAAATACTTAAAAATATAAAACAGTTTTATAATTAATAAAAAAGACTTCCAAAATGAAAGTCTTTTTTATTTATTAAATACATTATGAATTAAAATATATTACAAAAATTAACCTAATAATAACCATTATAAAATATTTAAATCATTAAATTTTAAATTACCAATAGCTATTTTTAATAAATATAATTAAACTTTATTTAATAAAAAATCCAAGAACTAACAAATTTATTCTGTGAATACCAATTATTAAAATGTTTTGGAGCAATAGCATATACATATTTGGTACCACTTTGGCATCGAGCCAAAGAAACATTTATATAATCTGATGAACTTGTATATGTACCATCACATTTATTGATTAACCTAATTGAAACTGCTGTTTGTCCAGTTTGACAAGCTGTAGATGCAGCTTCAACTTGCATGCCTAAAATTTGATTTTCCCAAGTTTGATTACATGTTGTAGTATTACCAGTAAATACTGCTAAATATTTAGTTCTATTTAAATCTGTAAATGCTCTTATAGTCATCAATGATGGATTAACAGCTAAAATTCTCTGATTAGAACTAATTGATTTTTCTTGATCATTATTTAAACTGGTAAAGTTTTCTATTTCAAAATTTGTGTAACCTTTTCTTTTTAAGAATTCAACATATAAATCCTTGCTAGTAAAATTGAGGTTCAAATCATGTTCATTGTCTTTACCAAGAAAAATATGAGTATACTTAAAACAATTATATAGTATGGTATCATGCTCATCAATTTTTTCATTGTCAACATAAAATTCAACCCTTTGATTATTTTGTTCACTTTTGATAATTTGTTGCTCATTATAAAAATCTATAGATTCTTTTTTACAACTTACATTTAACACGACTGACATAATTACTAAAACAGCAACACTTAATTTTTGCATTTTTTTCATTGTTATTTAAATTAAATTATACATTACATAGACAAACAAAAAACTAAAAAGTAACGTTTTTTTTTGCAATAATTTCATTTTTTTTAACACATGGCAAAAACTAGAATAATTTTAGGAGGTTTATAATTAAAAACAAAGTATCATTAACAAATTCAATTTTCCATCATTTTCATAAATAAAATATACTTTTTGATTGCATTCTAATTGAAATTAAATAATCAATATCTCCATCATTAACAACGACTCCTTTTGCTATAGAGAAATAAAAATTTAAAATATTGAAAAGTAAAATCAATTTCTTAAGAATTGATGTCATTAACATACTAAAAAAACAAGAAAATAAACTATTGATCATTTAGTAGTATTTTTGTAATATTATTATTTTTTAAAATTAGATAAAAACTAAAAAAAAGGTAAGTTTTGTTGATTTTGGTAATTATAAAAACTCAATACACCCAAACCTTTTCATAAAAAAGGGCTTTCAGAAAAAGCCCTTTTTTAAACTAAAAATAACCAAGCACATAAACAAAAAATATATTTACCCCCCAGTAAATGTTTTTATATCTTAATAATTACGTTTCAGCTTTTAATCATATAAACATTTGCATATCTATTATTATAAATTACAATAAATACTGTTTATATCATTAAGACAAATAAGTATTAAAAAAGTAACACAATATTTGTATTTATTTTTTAATTAATTTCTTTTTCAAAACTGTTTCTCCATTATGAAACTCTAACAAATAAAGTCCATCTGGCTGAGTACTTAAATCAATTTCAACTTTATCGCTCACTACATCTGTTTGAAAAACTAATTCACCACTTAAGTTATAAACCTCCACCACACTATTCAATGAGATATTTGAATTGTTTACTAAACACTCAAACACTCCACTTGAAGGGTTAGGAGAAACCTTAAAGCTAGAAATTAAAACATCATCTTCAATTGCAGTGGTAGTTGCTTTGTTTACAATAATCTGAGCTTTCATACCAAATGCAGCATGTGGAGTACATACATAATAATGTGTACCAGCCTGAAGCATAGTTGGCAAAACTAAACCTCCTCCAAAATTTGTTTGAAAGCCACCATTCAAAGGTGTATTCTCATCAAGATTCCAAGTTGATAAACTAACCTCTCTTGCATCATGCGAATTAGTTAGAACAAATTTTACAGTATCACCTTCTGTAATTGTTAATACTGAAGGAGAAAATGAAATACCAGAATTTGTTACTGTCCAAATTTTACAAAAACCTGTATAGCTTATAGCCATCAAAGCAAATAAAATTGTAATTCTTTTCTTCATAAGGTTTTTAATTAAATTGAATAATATTTTTTGAATAATATTGACTTACGACAATTTCCAAACTAAGTTTACTAAATAAATAATAATTAAAAAAAACAGAAAGGTACTTTCCGCTTGAAAGACCTTTCTGCTAAACACACTTTTTACACACTATAATGTAAAAATATATTTACCCCCACGGTAAATGTTTTAAATATCTTTAGTTAACTGACTTCTCAATTATTGTATTTATTACCAAGACAATCAACTTTTAAAAAAGTAACACGTTTTGTCGTATTTTTTTGTGAATAATTTTAAATACTTAAGATAGCTAAAAAAAAAGGACTCTCCTCCGAGAGCCCCCTCAATTATTAAGACACGCTAAAAATTTACTCTCTGAAAAATATATTTACATCCCCATGTAAATGTTTTTGTTTTATGTAAGTAATTAATATATTGATTTTTATGTATTAAAAAAGGCTTCTCAATAGGAAGCCTTTTTAGGTAGTACTTACAGAGTTAATTTTAAAATAGCCAACATTTTAATATAAAATACCACCTCAGATAAAATATTTAAAGTGTTTTATAATGCTATTTTTTTACTCTTTAAGTTAAAAAAAACTTCCCGCTTAGAAGCTTTTTTTAAATAATCCAAATTTGTATTAAATACCTATCCCCCAAAGATTAAATACTTAACATGTACAAGACAATTAATGAAGGGAAAAGTAACAAGTTTTTTTAGTTTTTTTAGGATAGTAATACAAATTACTTTTTTCGCCCTTGTTGTTCTTCACTGTCGCTGCCCTTGTTGGTCTTATGACCAACAAGCAAATATATTTTCTCAAATCTGAATAATAATACCAATTATATTTATAAAATAGACCAGCGAAAACTCACACTTCGGCTCCGCTCAGTGACCACACTTCGGCTCCGCTCAGTTACCGTACTTCGACTTAGCTCAGCATACCATTTTCGAGTATCGGTTAGTCGAAAAATAGCGTTTACGATGGTTGAGCGGAGTCGAAACCTTAGTAAATGCTATTTTTCGCTTTCAAATCTTTGGACTATTTTAAACTTGTACTTGGTATAACATATACAATCCCTTTCACTTGAATTCATTTCGTAAAATACGATGTACATAGCTTGCCAACTATTTTTAATCTTGCTTGTTTACTTATTACATTTTCTTGTTGGTCATAAGACCAACAAGGGCGGAAGCTTATTATCTTTTGCATTGAATATTTAAGATTAAAAAATAGTCCACTAAAATGTTTCATCCCTAATGGCTACTTTTATTTGCTTTTAACTTCTTCTATAATTTTCTTTTTACGACTTTCAGTTACCACTTTAACCCAATAAGTTAGAATAGCATCATAACCACCAGATTCAATTTTTTCTTTTTCTGATAAAATGATTAAAGTAGTTGCAATTTTCTTATTGCTTTCTGACAATATTGTTTCATTTCTAAATTGAGTATTCCAATTTTTAATTTCTGAAAAGTATTCAGTTTTTGTACTAATTCTTTCTCCACTTGGGTTTGTTACAAAAATTATTTGTTTTCCTGTAAAATCAAACGACAAACGTAAGTCTAATAAATAATTGTTTAGAAATTTAGATTCTTGCAATGTCAACTTTGCATTATTATCTACTCCACAACTGTCTATATTTTGCCCAAATACAGCCAAAGAAAAAAATATTAAAATTGTCGTTACAATAAATTTCATTGTTAATTATAGTAATTATAGTATAAGATTCAAAATGTATTTATTCCAAATCATTTTACAATCTAGTTTTTAACCTTATCAGCAAAAACCTTTTTAAACTTTCGCCCTTGTTGGTCTTCACTGCCGCTGCCCTTGTTGGTCTTATGACCAACAAGCAACTATATTTGTCTCGTCCTAAAAAATGTGTCTCGTCCTAAAAAATGTTTACAGATTTGATTAATAATCCTGATATAAATTTACACTAATTTTCTTAATCCTAAAAAGGATTTACAATTAAAATTTATCCTAAAATAGCTTTACATTTGTATT
>JBEEOW010000053.1:0-15091 GCA_041191405.1 Bacteroidota bacterium | reverse complement strand
CATTCTCAAAGCTACAAAACAACTCTGGGACACCCAAAATCACTCAAATAAAAATTGCAATTGCTTAATTATAAACATTTTAACAGATTATTTAGAATGATTACTAATAATTTGCGGAAGTCAGGAGCCGTATGAATAGTATTCGTACGGCTTTTGATTTCTACTAAAGAATTGATTTTTCCCTGATATTAGATGTCTAGACCTAAAACAACATGTTGATAATTAAATAAATTGAAGTTAATGTCACCTTTTTAGGTAATATAAATATAGTTTTTTGTAATTTAATAAGGTTTTAGGTAGGTTTGTTTAATAAGTTTTTCGACAAAAAGACTTTAATATTTAATATTAATAAATGAAATAGATTAAATGGAAAATGTTATAAAATATTTTGAAAAATACCTTCCTTTAGAAGATAAAGAAAAAGTGGCATTGAAAAATTGTATTACGGAGCGAAAAATTAAACGGAAACAATATATTTTACAAGAAGGAGATATATGCAAATATTTTAGTTATGTAGTAGAAGGTTGTTTTAAAACTTATTGTGTTGATAATTTTGGTAAAGAACATAACTTATTATTTACTGCTGAGAACGACTGGATTACAGACATTGATAGCTTACATAAAGAACGACCATCTAAATTATTTATTGAAGCAGTTGAACCTTCTGTCATACTTCAAATATCTAAAGGTGATCTTTGGTATTTATATACAAATTATCCAAAATTTGACAGAAATTTTCGTGTAATTATCGAAGACAAATATATTGAACTTCAAAATCGTATTTTTCAAATTTTTAGTTCTAATGCAAATGAACGTTATGAAAGTTTTCTGGAAAATTATCCGAACTTAGTTAATCGATTACCCAATACACAAATTGCATCGTTTCTAGGAATAACACCAGAATTTTTAAGTAAAATAAGGAAAGAGAGTGCTATTAATTGAATTAACCTTAAACTAGATTAATACTATTTCTTAAACTAGTTTATGTGTTTATGCTATTTTTTCAGCTCAACTTTGTAATGTCAATTTTGACGTAAAACAAATTCAATACAATAGATATGAATACTACAAAAACAACTGTTGCTGTAATTGGACTTGGTAATATAGGTAAAGCTATCGCAACAAATCTTATTAAAGGAAATCATTCCGTAATTCTTGCTTCAAGAGATAAGGAGAAAACAAAATCAATAGCACAAGAATTAGGTAATCTTGCAACCTATAAAGAAATTTCAGATGCAATAATCGAAGCAGATGTTATTATTCCTGCCATTTATTTCAACGCATTACAAGAGTTTTTTCAAACCTATTCCAAAGAATTGGATGGGAAAATTATTGTTGATGTTTCTAATCCAATTGCTCCAGATGGAAAAGGTGGCTTCAAGAAAATTATTGGCGAAAATGAATCGGCTGGAAAAATTTTATCTGATTTAATTCCTAAAAATACTAAACTAATTAAGGCTTTTGGAACTTTAGGTGTTGGTTCATTACTTAATTCCGCATTTAATGAGCCTGAAAAAAAAGTTCTTTTTTATGCTTCTGATAGCACCAATAGTAGCCAACAAATTGAAGAGCTTATTACAAGTAGTGGTTTCGTTCCTTTCAATATTGGAGGTATAGACCAGTCTATAAAAATAGAAGTATTTGGCGACCTGCACGAATTTGGAGCATTAGGCAAACCGGTAACACTTGCCGAAGTGAAAAGCAAAATTTCTCAATATTAAAAATATAACAATGAGAAAATTAATAATTTCCGCAATCGTGCTAATATCATTAGTATCTTGCCAAAACGAAACAAAAAATCAATCAATCAATTCAACCCAAATCAATATGGAACTGTCAACCGAAAAATCAGCAATTGAGAAATTACTTTTCTCTTATCGTGATGCCTTAAACGCATCAGACGTTAATAAAGTATTACCACTTTATACTAATGATGGGATATTTATGCCATCAAATGCGCCATCGGCGATTGGACAAGAACAGGTTAAAAAGTCTTATGAGTTCGTATTTAAAAATATTCAACTTAAAATAGAGTTTTTTATTGACGAGATAATAGTAAATGGTGATTATGCTTTTGCTAGAACAACTTCAAAAGGGACGACATTAATTCATGCTAATGGACAAACAGTTCCAGAAGAAAACAGAGAGCTTTTTGTTCTTCAAAAAATAAATGGACAATGGAAAATAAGTCGTTATATGTTTAACAAAATGAATTAGACCGATAATAAACCTATTTAAGAAATTTAGCGTCAATCAAGGTTTATAACTTTGTTTGACGTTTTTCTAATTAACTAAATGAACCACAATTTTTGATATAATGGTCAAAAATTGTTGCTAAAACCTTTGTAATAAAAAAACAATCAATTAATTACACCAAGGCTATTAAAATAATTGATATTCAATTATTTTCAATGTCTTTTAAGGTAATTCAAAAGGGCGAAGATACTATAAAAATTGCATCGTGCCCTACAGGTATTGAGAATAAAAATTGTAAAGAATTTATTGATGATGCTATCAATGTTGAACATCAATTTATTGTAAAAGTTAAGTAATTGACAACTAAGCATTCTCAATTACTTAATATTAAAGTTCCTACTCTATCATTGGAGCCCTTTTGAATGGTTTCGATGGGTCAAATATAAATCGGTAAGTGATATGTGTTTTACAAATTTTCCCGCCAGCGGATTCGGCAACGTGCATCATTTTTGGATTAAAATCACCTATCCAATTCATCTCAAAATCAGTGTATTTGCCTTTTGGTTGAACCACTTTTGCTGCTGCTACAACTATTGCTCCTTCTAAACCTTTTCCTTGATATTCTGGAATTACACCAAATGCAACTCCAAACATTTTTTTACATGTACCCATTAATTTGTGGTACATAAATTTAATTTTTGGTATAATGTCCCATTTACCTTTTAATTTTCCATCCAAATGTTTAAAAATTTGGTTTAATTCAGGAATCATTATAAAGAAAGCCACAGGTTCATCTGCATAATAGGCAAACCAAACAATTTCTTCGTCGAGTACAGGCTTAAGCTGATTGATAATTGAAAGTGCTTGGGCTTTTGGCATTTCTCTAACCCCTGCATGTTTTACCCAAGCTTTGTTATAGATATACCTAAAATCTTCAGCGTATTTTTCAAGGTTATTTTTACGAATATGGTCAAATCTGTAGTTTGGGTCTCTGGCTATACGTTCAGCTTTGTAAGCATAACTTTCAGGTAAGGCGCCATCTACTTTTCTATGATATGTATATTGTTGAAAATAATCTTTAAAACCATAATTTTCAAACAATGCCTTGTAATATTTATGATGATAAGGCATGCAATAGTTTGGTTCTGTGAAACCATCAACTAAAAGACCCCACCATTTATCACGTTCTCCAAAATTGATTGGTCCGTCCATGGCTTCCATGCCACGTTCGGCAAGCCAATTTTTACAGGTATCAAAAAGTAAATTTGCAGCTTCTTGGTTATCAATACATTCAAAAAAACCAAAACCTCCTGTTGGTTGGTCATTTTGTGCATTTACAGTTTTTTTATTGATAAATGCTGCAACTCTTCCAATTGTTTCGTTTTTATCATTGAGTAATAAAAAACGAGTTGCTTCTCCATGTCTGAAAAATTTATTTACCTTTTCATCAAAAATATCATTTATATCTGAATCTAAGGGACGAATCCAGTTTTTTTCATTTTTATACAATCCAATAGGGAAATGTAAAAATGATTTTATTTCACTTTGCGATTTTACTTCAACAATTCTCATTTTTTTGCAGCTTTTAGGCTTAAATCTAAACTTTTTATTGAATGGGTAAGCGCTCCCACAGAAATATAATCAACTCCTGTTTCAGCTATAGCCACAATTGTTTCGGCAGTAATACCACCTGATGCTTCTGTTTCGTATTGATTGCCAATTAAAGCCAATGCTTCTTTTAGCATATCCAAAGGCATATTGTCAAGCATTATTCTGAATACGCCACCTACATCAAGTACTTGTTTTACTTCTGCAATAGTTCGGGTTTCGATTTCTATTTTGAGTAAAGTGCCAGTTTTTTCAAAATATTGTTGCACATATTTTTGGGTATTTTCAATGGCATTTTTAATTCCACCTGCATAATCAACATGATTATCTTTGAGCATAATCATATCAAATAACCCATATCTATGATTTACTCCTCCACCAATTACAACAGCCCATTTTTCCATCATTCTAAAATTGGGAGTTGTTTTTCGGGTATCTAACAGTTTGGTATTAGTATGTGCAATTAAGCTATTTAAATAATGAGTTGTAGTAGCAATGCCCGACATACGTTGCATACAGTTAAGCAACAAACGCTCTGCTTTTAAAATTGAACGAGCATCCCCTTCAACTGAAAGTACTATGTCGCCATATTTTACAGGTTTGCCATCTCTAATAAAAATAGTGGTTTTCAAACTTGGATCCACCTTGAAAATAATTTTTTCAGCAATATTTACCCCAGCAATAATTCCATTATCTTTCACATGAAGTAATGCTTTTTCCATAGTTCCATCAGGGATAGAAGCTAAAGACGAGTGGTCTCCATCACCTACATCTTCGGCAAGTGCAAGAGAAATAAAGCTATTAATAGCTATTTCGGAAAGGTAGTCAAGTTTCATAGCCCTAAAAATAAGAAAAGGCAACGAATAATCGTTGCCTTTTCTTCTGCTTTTACTAAATCAGCAATCACTCTTTACTAAAATCTAATGTATCTATCAGGAAAATTCCGTTAAACTGTTTTATCAACAGGTAAATTCTATAATTTCCGCTTTGGCATTGAAGTGTACCAATTGCGTATTTTAAGCCTTCTTTTGAGTTGCCTTGATGTTTGATAATGAAATCTTTAACTTGATTTTTTTTGAAGAAATCAGCTAATACAATTTCTGATTGGTTTTTGTTATATGAAACTTTATTGCCATCGAAACTTATTTCAACTTGATTATTAAAATAAGTTACCAATGAATTTGCATTTCCTTTAGCAAATGCAAGCTTAGCTTTATTCAATACATCATCTTGCGCATATAGATTATCTATACTTGCTACAACACTAGTTGCTAAGATTATATTTTTTAGGCTAGATTTCATACTCAAAAATTAAGCAATTACTGTGCCAAAGTAATTATAATGGAAAAATATTTTAATTTTTTACTAATAAAATATTTCACAAAGACTCTAATTTTTCCTTAAGTATCTGTTGAACAACAGGTTTTGAAATAAAACTTGAATTTGCAATACTGGTTGCTTTATCAAAATTTAATTTATCTGAATTAGCAGAAATAAAAATAACAGGATTTGATGATAATTTTCTAATTTCTAACATAGCATCTATACCAGAAATATTATCTTCAAGCATTATATCCATTAAAATTATATCAGGATTATGCACTTTAAATGCTTCAATGGCTCCAGCACCTGTAGCTGTAGTATGACAAACAGTAAAACCCAAACGTTCTACAATTTTTTTGTTGATCATGGCTATTAAGCCGTCATCTTCAACAATTAATATAACTTTACTCATAATTGGGTGATGTGTGTTTGAAAATTTATTGAAAAAGTAGTTTTATTGTTACTCAATAAATAAGTTATTTTCCCTTTTAATTGATAAACTAATGCTTCAACGATATCATTTGTAGTAGAATTGTGTTTTAAATCATCTATTTTTTGATTTATTACAAATTGTACTTCAATATTTCTATCATTTTGAATTAGTTGAATATCAATTTCAGTTTGATTACTTATTTGAGTTTCGAAATACAAAAGTAATTCATGGATAAGTAAATGAAAAGGTAAAGCAACATTAATATCTAAATTTATATTGTAATTAGGTTTATCATAATTGATTTTCAACACTTTGCCAGTATTTTCCAAAAGCATTGAAATTTGTTCACTTACCGAAATATTTGAAATCGTATCGTTTTGGTATATAAACTCCTGTATTTGAGCAATAGTTTTTATCCTTTTTTGTGTATTAATTAATTCAAGTTGAGCTGTTGGTTCATCTATATTATAGACCTGTAAATTTAAAATAGCTGATATTTGAGCTAAATTGTTTTTTACCCTGTGATGTAATTCTGCTAATAAAATCTCTTTTTCATTTAAAGTCTTAATTAAGCTTTTGTTTTGTATTTTTAGTAAAGAAGTGATTGTATTGTTGGTTGAGGCAAAATAATATGTTAAAATTGTTAATGAAATTAAAGTACCTATTACATTTAAATCATAAAAATAAGATACAAAAATTGGATGTAATTTGATAGGTATTATTAAATGGTTTTGGAAAATATATATTTGAACTAAAATATTTAATAAGTTAATAAACAATGTAGTATAAATTTTTGATTTACTTTGAAAATTAAAAATCAATAGTGTAATCAAAGGAGCAGTTAAATTGTATAAATGTACACCAGTACCATAACCTAAATATAAACTAAATACTAAATTTCCCAATTGAGTTGCTACAATTAAGAGGATTTTTGATACTAAATGCTTCTTAACATAATTGAAATAAGAGCTAAATACAAAAAATGTAATAATTGCTGAAATTGAACAAAATGATACCCACTCTTTTTGCGAAAAAAAGTATAAAAGATAAAATGTAGCAAAAAATATAAATACTCCATTTAGAATATTGATAATTTTAATTCTAAAACTATCTTCTTGATCTAATGTATATATGCTTGTATCCAAAGTGTTATTTTTTAATATCATAAACACTAATTTTTAATGAGGTACTTTGAACGCAAAAAATATAATTTAGTTAAATATTTAATTTAAAATATAATTGTTTAAATATTTCATAATTGTATTTGTGATTAAGTAAGTTTAAAATATATTTGATTCAAATTCAACATTAACCCTTGTTTTATGATATGCATATTTTAGATCAAATAGTTTTTATTGATATCGAAACTGTTTCGGCAAAAGCAACTTTTGAAGAATTAGACGAACGTTTTCAAACTTTATGGGCTTTAAAGCATAAACAACTTTTTGCAAAAGATTATCTTTCACCTGAGGATTCGTACCCAAATAAAGCTGCAATTTATGCCGAATATGGTAAAGTAATTACTGTAGGAATGGCTTATTTAGTAAAAAATGAAAATAAAGAATGGACCCTAAAAGGTACAGTTTTAAAAAACGATAATGAACACGAATTACTCTCAGAATCAGTAATTCACCTAAATAAACTTTTTAAAAGAGGCAAAAAAATACTTTGCGCACACAACGGAAAAGAGTTTGATTTCCCTTATTTGTGTAGAAGAATTTTAGCAAATAGGCTTACCTTACCTACCGTTTTGGATATTCAAGGCAAAAAACCATGGGAAATATCACATATTGACACATTAGAAATGTGGAAATTTGGAGATAGAAAAGCATACACAAGTTTAGATTTATTAGCTGCAGTTTTTAATATTGACACCAGTAAATCAACTTTGGATGGAAGTAAAGTAGGAGAGGCATATTACAAATTTCAACAATTAGACGAAATAGCTGAATATTGTTTGCAAGATGTGATAGTGTTAGCTCAAATTTACTTAGCTTTACAAGGTTTTGATGCAATAAATAAGGAAAACATTATTTGTACTTAAATCGTACAAGCATTTAGTTTTTTTATTTAAGTATTTTGCAGAAATTTGAAATCGCTTTAGTAAAAACTGTATTTGATGTCTTTAATTGATCCAGAACATAGCCCACTGCTTGATATTCGTAATTTAAAAATTCAGTTTAAAACTGAAAACGGTATTACTTTGGCTGTTGATAACGTTAATTTTAAACTCAATAAAGGCGAAACTTTAGGTATTGTTGGAGAGTCGGGCTCAGGTAAATCAGTAACTTCAATGAGTATAATGAGGTTATTGGGTTCGGGGCAACAAACCGAAGGCGAAATTATTTTTGATAAAGATGGAAGTGGTTTGGAAAAAAGAGATTTGCTCCAAACATCAGAAAATGATATGAGAAAAATTAGAGGCAATGATATTGCCATGATTTTTCAAGAACCAATGACATCATTAAATCCTGTTTATACCTGTGGCGATCAAGTAATGGAAGCCATTATGTTGCACCAAAAAGTTAACAAACAGGAAGCTAAACAAAAAACTATTGATCTTTTTAATACAGTACTTTTACCTCGCCCTGAGGCAATTTTTAATTCATACCCACACCAAATTTCAGGAGGACAAAAACAAAGGGTAATGATTGCCATGGCTTTAAGTTGTAATCCATCAGTGATTATCGCCGATGAACCAACCACTGCACTTGATGTAACTGTACAAAAATCAATACTCGAAACACTTAAAAAGTTAAGAGACGAAAACGGAACTTCAATCATATTTATTACCCACGATTTAGGAGTAATTGCCGAAATTGCTGATAGAGTAATAGTTATGTATCAAGGAAAAGTTGTAGAGCAAGGCACTGTTTTCAATATATTCGCAAATCCAAAACATCCATATACCAAAGGTTTACTAGCTTGCAGACCAAGACTTGATATCCGTTTAAAAGTGCTACCAACTGTGGTTGACTTTATGGATAAAGACGAACATGGTGAAATTGTAGAAAAGAAAAGCAAATTCGCATCTGTTGGAGAGGCAATTATGCACAACTTTACCAGTGAAGACGAAGTTCGAGCAAAACATTTGGAGTTGATGACTCAAAAACCACATCTTCAAGTAAAGAATTTAAAAACGTATTTTGAAGTTAAAAAAGGCATTTTTGGTAAAGTTACAGATTATGTAAAAGCAGTTGATGATGTAAGTTTTGATGTATACCCTGGAGAAACTGTTGGTTTGGTGGGTGAGTCAGGTTGCGGAAAAACTACCTTAGGAAGAACAATACTTCGTTTAGTTGAACCAACTGCCGGAGAAATTATATTTGAAGATAAACTCATCAACAATCTTTCAAAAGAAGAGTTGAGAATGATGAGAAAGGATATGCAAATAATTTTTCAAGACCCATATTCTTCACTAAATCCACGTATGACTATTGGCGAGGCTATAATTGAACCAATGCGTATTCATGATGTGGGAGAATCTGATTTTTCACGTAAAAAACGAGTTATTGAATTACTTGAAACAGTAAACTTACATAGCTCACATTATTTACGTTATCCTCATGAATTTTCAGGAGGTCAACGTCAGCGTATTTGTATAGCTAGAGCATTGGCATTGAATCCTAAATTTATTATCTGTGATGAGTCTGTTTCGGCACTTGATGTATCGGTACAAGCACAAGTTTTAAACTTAATTAATCAATTAAAAACTGAGTTTAATTTTACAACTATTTTTATTTCACATGATTTGTCGGTTGTTAAATTTATGTCCGACAGATTAATTGTAATGAATAAAGGTAAAATTGAAGAAATGGGCTTCGCTGAAGACATTTACAAAAATCCTCAACAACAATACACCCGTTCGTTAATAGAAGCAATTCCACAAGGTAACTTAGAAGAAATTTCTGCTGCTATGTGGAGAAGAAAAAGATAACCAATAAAAAAGGTCAACCCTAAAAATTAGAGTTGACCTTTTTTAAATCTTTAAAAATAACTTTTACATTCTATTTCAAAATTAGCTTTGTTCTTAAGTTTGCTTTTTCATTGATCAACTCAACATAATAAATACCTATAGGTAAGTTACTTACATTGATTGAAGTATTTGATTGATTATTTGTTGAATACACTTTTTCGCCTAATTGGTTATAAATATTTAACAAACCATTTTCTTGAATAACAAACTCTCCTGAAGTAGGATTTGGATATAGTTTTAATAATCCTTTAGTTTCATTGTTTTCAATACCTGTTGGTTGCTCAATAGTATTTAGTGCTACATTAGTCATTACAGGTGCATTGTAATCAAAATATATACCTGCACTTGCTTTTATTTGTGTTAATGGAGCATTGCCAGCTTTTTGTTTTACTTTAAAGTGTAATTGTGCATGACTATTTGGTTCATCTACCTTGTTATCAGGCATTAAAATATTGGCAAAAGTCCAAACTAAAGTATCTTTATTAATATTTAATTGGTAACTATGGCTTGCATCAATCATTTTAAATGTACTTAAATCCCAATATGGAGAAATTGGTGATTTCACAACAATTGTAAATGCTGTATCTGTTCCCATATTTTGGCAACGAATTACATAATCAAGAGAATCTGTAGCTTTTATAAAACCTTCTTCACCAAAACCTTTAGGTGATACTGTAATATCATTAGGGTCAAATGAACCAGTAACAATAGCATCCAACACCGTTAAATTATTACTAGCATTTAAATCTGGAATTGCTGGAGTTAAAGTTAAAGTTGATTTTAAATTTGTACCCAAAGCAATACTTGGACTCAATTTGGCATTAACTCTTAAATAACTTGTATTACTTGATTTAATGCTATCTAAATCCCAAGTTAAAGTATTGCCTACAATAGTTGTTGGTGCAGGAGTAGCATCAACCAAAGTATAATTAGCATCTAATTGAAGTGTTAAATTACCTTTATTGGTTGCTTTTCCTCGGTTTTCAACATTTAAAAATAATGGAATTGTAAAACCAGGGCGATTTCTACCTGAAGTAAGTGTAGTAGATAGGTCATTAGTAGCTAATAAATAAGTTTTTAAGTTTAATTCATAATATTGATTAGAACCTGAAAATGATGCATAATTATTAACTTGATAATAGTTTGCATCTGCAATTGAAACATAAACGTTTTGATATTTAGTTAAAGTAGAGTCAATAGTAAACTCATAAACTCCATTTTGATTTGTATATGCATAAGCTAGTTGGGTATTATTTCCAATTTTCAAACTAACTTTTACATTATCAAACACTGGATCAATTCCTTTGTCATAAGGTCCATACATATAGCCAATTTCTTGATATACGATACCTCTAATTTTAGTAAATCCACAATTTTTTCTTAAAATATGTACCGTATCTGATACAGCATAACAGCCATTTGCTTTGGTATTAATGCTTCTTAAATATACTGTTGTAGGTGCAGAGGTAATTTTTTTTGTGGAAACAGTGTCTGAATAATTGTAACTATTATCCGAAATAGTATAAACTTGATTTAATGTGTTATTTCTTATTAAAGTTGCTGTGTCACCAGCACAAATTGATTTTATGTTATTTTTTAATATTGGTTTTGGTAAAATCTCATTTTGAACTAGTTTAACTGTAACCTCTTGTGAAACTAAAGAATCACTATTTTGATTAAAACAAAACATTGTACATTGAGGGTCAATATTATTTCCAAATGATGGATCACGCCCATATATTCTTCCTAAACGGACTTCTAGTTTATCGCCATTTTTTAATACAGCATTACTAAAGGATGCTTCTTTTTTATTTATATAAGTTTTTTCTCCTAACATTCCGCCACCAAAATTTGAAATACTTTTTTTACAAATTGGCGAATTATCAACAGAAAATTGGTACATATTCATATATACATCCATCGTTTCCTCTTTAGCACATATAAATAAGGTATCTTTTACTATTTTGTATCCTGATAGTGAAATGCTTTTAATTTCAACATTATATTTTGGCATTACATTAAATGTTGCAAAAACAGCTTGCGTATTGGAATTAATTATTTCATAAGAACCTAATTGGATATTATTCAATCTAGTTTGCATACCACTATTTATAGTACTTATAATTGTACCTGGATTACTTGTATTTACAACATTGTATGTTCCATTTATAGTAATACTAACATCAAAATTTACATTATAAAAACATGACCTTACTTCAAATTGGTTTGTATTTGACCCAAAACCATTTACAGAAGTTGTTGGATCTCCCATTACAGTAATTCCATTACCGTTATAGAAATTCATTTGTCCCCAAGCTATTTGACTTACAAATACGCATATCAAAAAAGCGATATTTTTAAATTTAAGTAATTGTTTTAACATAAAGTGAATAATTTAGTTATTGTGCAATATATATAAAAAATCACATTTTAATATTTAAAATGTTAAAAACTGATATTGAAATGTAGTTTTTAAATAATTTTACATCAAAACATAAGATTCAAAAATATTTTAATATTTTTGAAATTCTCAAAAATTTTAATCAAAAAAGATGAATCAAAAAAGTTTGTTAACAATCATTCTGGCATTCATGTGCTTTGGAATGTTTTCATGTAAGCGTGTGCTTAATGAAAGAGAAGATATATCTGTACTTTCAGGACCAATAACTTGTACAAATGGTTCATTAGATAGTAATGAAACAAATGTTGATTGTGGCGGTCCATGTAATGCTTGTGCTGATGTGGTTATCCCTTCTAATACATTGACAGACAATCAAGTTAGATTTGGAAATTCTACTTTTACAGTATTAAATGTTAACAAAAAATCTGCAGAAGAAATTACAATAGGCTATAAGTTGTATTATGGAAGTTATGATGAAATTACAATTAAATTTCAGAAACCAAAATCTTTAGTCTATCCAAATACTTACTCTTATACCAATGATTTTTTATATAATCAATTCGATATTTCAATTTATTCAAATTCAGAAGGAGGAGTTAGTTATGATTTAACAGGTTCATACAATCTAATATATACAAAATATGAAAATGGTCATGTAGTATTATATATTATCGATTTACCTATGTATACATATTCATTTTTTGGTCAAAGTAAAAATCTATCAGCTAAAATTGTTATTCCAAACTAATCAAATTTTATGAAAAAAATATTAATACTAACATTAACACTTTCATTGAGTTTACTAAGTTTCGCTCAACAAAAGAAAGGATCAAAAACAGATAAAAACTCTGAACCTCCTAAATATAAAGTTATTGATAATGATATTTCAGATATCAATTATGCAAGTGTAAATGCTGGTTTAGCTGTGAATTTAAATGGTTATAATGGAGGAGCTGGTCTAGGATTTGGAGTTACAGGAATTGTTAAAAGTAGGGTAATGGTTAATGCTAGTTTAACACCTTTATTTTTAGATAGAATAATGAATAGTGGAAATTCACCAGAAAATCAATCTCAAATTTCTGATTATTTTTATTCAAAATACCAAGGTCAATTTGCATCTACTTATAATTTAAATTTTATTTACAATTTTAGTGTAAAAGAGTTAGAAGAAGAATATAGAATAATTCTAAAATCTGAAAGAACATCAAGAGATGTAATTACACATTTTTATATACCAGTAAATGGATTAAAATCGGTTGCGAGAGGTATTAAATTAGGATATGAAAAAGGGTACACTCAGTTAAATTTAAATGAAACAGACTTGGAAGTTGCTGAAGTAAATAATACAAGTAATATATATTTGCTAAGTAATTCGAAAAATGCAAGTACAATGTATAATTTTTCAAATCTAAGAATTGGTTATTCTTCAACAGTAATTAGTTCAATAGAAGTAGAAGTAGAAGGTTTTGGAACTAAAAAAGAATCTAGTTTTACAAATTTTTATATTGATGCATTAGTACCAATGAATAGAGATATTGAAAATATGTATGGGGCAAATGTTGGTGTTAATGTATTTAGTTCTACAAACCCAAATCAAGTAGTAACTCAGGAATATAAGTTTACTGATAAAAATTCAAAATTACCAATTGGTATTGCTATTGGTGGGGCTACTTCAGGTGGTTTAAATTCAAAAGGTAGTTTAACATTTGAAGCGGGATTATTGCCTACATATACCAAATTATTATCAAAAAGCTATTACTTTAAACTAGGGTTCAACTTAGTTCTTGGAAAAAGATTTTAATAAACTATATTTTCAATTTTGATTAGAGATGGGCGAACCCCATCTCTTTTTTTTGTTCTTAAAATTTATCAGGATATAATTTGTAAATAATTGTAATACATATTTTTTCATTAATTTTAAAAATTGTTACAAGTTCAAAACTAACAAGTAATGACGTAGCAATCATTATCATAAAATCATTGTGCAATAATAGAGTGATAATTAGTTTTCCATTTGTTGCTATGGTATTGTTTTATAAAAAAAAGTATGTTCCAAATTTGTACAAATACTTGGTTAGAAAAATTTTAGTGAGTTAATCTATGACAAATAAACCAAATTTATTTATAGTAGGTGCACCTAAATGTGGCACTTCGGCAATGTTCGAATACCTTGCTGAACACCCTCAAGTATCAATGTGCTCCATAAAAGAACCTAATTTTTTTGATACTGATTTAATTTACAAATCAAAAAGGTTAACACAAGACGAATATAATCAATTATTTACAGCTTATAAAAATACAAAAGTTATTGGTGAAGCATCACCTTGGTATTTGTATTCAAAATCGGCTGCAAAAAACATTTACCAATTTAATCCTGAAGCAAAAATCATCATTCTATTACGCAACCCTATTGATATGATGTATGCACTTCATAGCGAATTATTGTATCAAGGTTGTGAAAATGAAGTAGATTTTGAAAAAGCATTGTCTCTTGAATCGGATAGAAAATTGGGTATAGTTAAACATGATTTTTCAAACCCACACGAATCAGTATATTACCATGATTTGGTTACCTATTCACCTCAGTTAGAAAGGTATTTTAGTATTTTTGGCAAAGAAAATGTTAAAGTGATAATCTTTGATGAATTAAAAAATGATGCATCAAAAGTATATAAAGATGTTTTACAATTTTTAGGTTTAAACACTGATTTTGAAATAAATACCAAAGTTGTAAACCCTAACAAAACTTACAAATTCGACTTTTTTAGAAAACTTATCATGTTACCCAATAATTCAATAAAATCATTGGTTAAAATAATATTACCCAATCAACAATTAAGAATTAAGGTGGCTCAGTTTATTTTAAAATCAAATACTAAAATAGAAAAACGAAAACCACTTGAAATAGGGTTTATAAACAAGTTAAAACCTATTTTTCAATCTGATATAGAAAAATTAGAGCAAATATTAAATAAAGATTTAAGTAACTGGAAATAATATATAACCAGTTACTTAAATGTATATTTTAGGTAATGTGGTCAAAAATAGTTGGTGACAATAGTAGAAAAATTGTATAATTTTGAGATGTAAATCGAAGAGGAAGTAGGCTCTGCTGAGGAGCAACCTATCAGCAATAGATTTATCCAAATAGAAT
>JBEEOW010000052.1:0-15802 GCA_041191405.1 Bacteroidota bacterium | reverse complement strand
TTCAAACTTGAACCTGTATCGATGTGCTCTTTACACACTAAATGTTTGAATGCTTCACTGTATACAACCTTTGTTCTTCCTTCCATTTTATGCTTACTTTGTGTAAACCTATTTCAGGACAAGACATCAATTTGAAAACGAGTTTTATTTTGTTTATTTTGTATTGAAAACATAATAATATAACATGTTGAACATAAGTTCAACATTGGCATCAGCAGTTCATAACACCAACAAGGGAGAAAAAAAATAGAAGCATGTCGGACATAAGTCCAACATGGGCAGAAGTAAATAAAGTTTTTATTAAGGTTCAATGAGAATAATTATTATAGAGAATAAAAGTTATGATTTGACTTCTATTATAGATGAACAATGTGAAATTTATACATTTTCAAATCCTAAAGAGTTATATACCACAATTCCTGAAGCAGAAGCGAAGGCAAAATATAGTGTATATCGTTCTCGTATATGGGTACATGTTAGAGGTTGTAATACCTTATTTGAGAACATAACAAAAGAAGGTAAAATCCTCTTAAATGTACGTCCAAGTGAAGATGTAGATATTTTGGGAGCAGTACAGGTAGATAGAGGTATTTATAATGTAGAGTTACCTTTAGAAGAAGTTGAAAGAGTATGGGAAGAAAGAATGCCTTATTTAGATTTTAAATATCCAAAAGGTTTACCTACTGTAGCGGATTTAGATATTTCAGATTTAAAGGATACTACTAAAAGGTTTAGATAAGCTTAGCTGATTTGCATTTTCTAAGTAAATTTATAATGGAAATCAAATATAATAAAACTTGATTTGCTTTAAACATTCCAAATCCCTACAAAAAATTCCCTTTCACCCTCACATTACCTCCACTAACATTTCCTAAAATAGAGTTAATTTCATTTGCTAATAAACCACTTCCTCCACCATAATGTTGAAATACTTTGGCTTTGGGGTTGATTTCTAAAAATTTACTTCTTAAAAACAGTTCACTTTCTTCAGGTATTCCGCTACTAAGTAATACTAAATCAAAGTTTTGTGATGAAAATAACTTAATAGATTCTTCGTCATTATCAGAAATTACTCCAAACCATGCATCGTTAGCATTCACTAATCTATGCAAGATTCGAAGTATTTCAGCATTTCGCCCAATAATTAATATTTGAACTTTGTCCATTTATAATTTGGTTACAAATTCATTGAAAGGCTTACGTGAACGAGCAGTTAACTCTCTCGTTTTGAAAGGCTCAACAAGTTTTTCAGCTTCATCTAAATAACCTAAAGCTATTACAATTACAGGTTGCTGAGTTTCATTTAATTGCAATAATGATTTTACTTTTTCTGCATCAAAACCTCCCATTGGGTGTGTATGAATACCCAATGCCGATGCTTGCAATAACAATGTAGCATTTGCCTGACCAACATCATGTAAAGCTATTGCATTTGGTGAATTATCTTTGCTAAATGTAGTTCGAGCTACAGAAATAATAAATGCAGCTGCGTTTTTAGCCCAAGGTTGGTTTCCACCTGCTAGCGCTTCAACTATTTTATTGAAAGCATCTGAACTTTTTTGTGCTGCATAATACAACCAAGGTTGCTCATTATTAGCACTTGCTGCCCAAGATGCAGCTTCTAAAATTGTATCTAAATCATTCTCAGAAATTTGTTTTTCAGAAAATGAGCGAGCACTCCACCTGTTGCGAATTAAATCCGCAACAGGGTGTTGAGTACTAGCAATTTTTATGTCGTTTGAAGTTGACATGTTCGCTATTAAGCTTGTTTTAATAACTGAACTTCAATGTTTAAAGCAATAGTTTCACTTACCAACACTCCGCCAGTTTCAAGTGCAGCATTCCAAGTTAAACCGAAATCTTTTCTGTTGATTTTACCTGTTACAGTAAAACCAGCTTTAATATTTCCCCATGGATCTTTATTTACACCACCAAATTCAACATCAAGTGAAACTGATTTTGTTACATCTTTAATTGTTAAATCACCAACTAATTTATCAGCTGATAATGAAGTTGATTTGAAAGTAATTGATGGAAATTTTTCAACATCAAAGAAATCACCACTTTTTAAGTGACCATCTCTTTGCTCATTATTAGTTGAAATAGAAGCTGCATCAGCTTTAAATGAAACACTTGCTTTTGTAAAATCTTCGCCTTCAGTGCTTACTGCACCTTCGAAAGCTGTAAATGAACCAGTCACTTTGTTGATCATTAAGTGAGTAGCTTTAAATTGTATCTCAGAGTGAGATGCGTCGATAATCCAATTTGTTGTTGACATAATATTAAGTTAAGAGTTTATAAGTTAAGAGTTGAGGGTTATGGGTTGAAAATTTAGTGTTGAGAGTTAAGAGTTATAAGTCATTTCTAAAACTTCTAAACTCTTAACCCTAAACTCTCTATACTGCCATAGGAACTTCCATTAACAGAAATTCAGCGTCAGTTGAAGCTTTGATATTTACTTTATTTACATCCCAGATACCATAACCGTCTCTGGTGTTAAGAGCTTGTTCTCCAACAGAAATTTCACCTTTGATTACAAATACATACAATCCGTTTCCAGCTTTTTTAAAGTTGTATTCGGTAGTTACATCTTTATCAAATTTACCAAGGTGAAACCACGAATCTTGATGAATCCATACTCCTTCATCGTCAGCACTTGGTGATAGAATTTGTTGTAATTTGTTATGTCTATCAGCAAGATTTAATGTAATTTGGTCATAACGAGGCGTTACATTTTTCTTGTTTGGGAAAACCCAAATCTGCAATAACTTTAAGTCTTTATCAGCATTATGGTTATACTCACTATGTTGAATACCAGTACCAGCACTCATCACTTGCACTTGTCCGTGTGAGATAACAGCTTTGTTACCCATGCTGTCTTTATGTTCGATATCACCTTCAAGTGGAATTGTGATAATTTCCATATTATCATGTGGGTGACGACCAAAGCCCATTCCACCTGCAATGGTATCATCATTCAACACTCTCAAAACGCCAAAATGCATTCTTTCAGGATTGTAATAATTAGCAAAACTAAAAGAGTGTTTTGCTTTTAGCCATCCATGATCAGCAGCTCCACGAGTATCTGCTTTATGTAATACCGAATTTTCCATGACTTTTGAATTTGTATTTGGAATATGATTAAAACCTAAAATATCTAATTCCTTTAGCTCATCAATGTTATTTTTAAATACATTTCCCAAAGCTATTGATGAAGCAAAAATGCCTGTTCCTAACAGACCTTTTTTAAGAAATTCGGCTCTTTCCATCTTTATTGTTGAATTAATATTTTTTGTGTTTCAATAATTAATTGTTGGTACAAATATATTTGCAATAAACTGCTAAAAAAATAATCTAGATTAAGATTTTGTAAATATTTTGGAATTGGTGAAAAATAAAAAAGTCTTGAATAAAATTGTAAATTAAAGTAAGTAAAGTACTTATATTAATTTATCAATTTCATTCAAGACCTTTAAAAAATAAGTCTTTCATAAATTGAAATTAGAAATTAAAATTCGGCTTTAAAAGCAACTTTTAATAAATGCTCACCTGTTGCTATTCCATCTTTTAATTTAATTTTTTTACCATCAACATGTTTGTAAACATAATTGATAATACGCTCATCAGTTACTTCTACATTTAATACATGAATAACTCCATCACTATCAATATTGTAACTTAGTAAAGCTACCCCTTCAAAAATGTATTCATATTCTTCATTGTGTAAAAGAGAATACATTACATGGTTTAACTTTTTATCAGGTTTATTATCGGATGCCATTACATTATAACTTAATAATGAAAGAAGGCAAACTACTAGGGTGTGTTTTACAGTTTTCATATCGATATAATTTAAATTTGAAGTACAGAATTATTTACTTGTAACTTAAACCAAAATTATAAAATAAAGTTCTGAAAAAACACAATTAATTAATAAAAATTTAACAATAATTTAACATTAGGATTTATTCATCAAAATAACACTGATAATCAGTATCTAAAAAATCATATTTAAGTTGTTCATAATTAACAATTAGATCAAGCATTTTCTCTGGATTTTGTTTTTCTAACAAAGAAATTGGTTGTGATACAGATACGCCTAAAAATTGTTGCACTTTTGCCATAGTTTGTTCAGGATAAGCTACTAAAGTATCATAATCTATCTCGATACAAGGAGTTTGGTACTGTTTTATTACTTCGTCTGTTAAATAAGCTGCATTTTTATAATTTTCAAATGCTAACAAACACTCTTCTTTTGAAAGCACAATTCTCTTATTTTCAATACTTAATTTAGAATTCCCTAATGAAGACCATTCTTTTGTTTGCTCAGCAATTTTAAGCGAAACCAAAGTTCTAAGCATATTTTTTCTATGAATTTTAATTATCTTAATATTATTATCTCTTAAAAAAGTATTTAATAATTCACGTTTATCTACCTCAAATATATATTCATAAAAATATTTAAACCCAAAAACCTTTATCAATATTGATTTAGGTGAGAACAAGTTTTGATGATTATTTTTTTTTGATAATGGTTCATTGATTGACAATATATTTAAATGAGAATTTAAATAAGTATGTAATAATGAAGTACCTGTACGTGCATGACCAACAATTAAAAATGGTTCATAACGCTTGTTTTTAAAAAATGGCAAAGCATCAAAAAAAGCTTTAATTTTTACTATAAGCAATATTTTAAAATAATTCATTTTTTTAAGAAGTAAGATTAAAGATTTTAGACATTTTCAAAATTACAGAATTTGTAGCCAAATAATTTATAGTATAAAGATTATAAATCTTTGATTAAATCAGTAATTTTAAATTCGAGTAAAATTACAATGTTAAAAAACATATCTATTACATTTATTTACAAAGTTTTAAATGCCATTTTGGGCTTTGTTAATACTATTTTGATAACTCAATTTTTAGGCGCAACAGGTAAAGGTATTTTTACCATATTTATAGCAAATATTGGTGTAAGTTTACTAATCAATAACATCATTGGAGGAAAATCAATTGTACTACTAAACAATAAAATACCAACAAGTAATTTGTTAATAACGAGTTATGTTTGGGTAATTTTGAGTTCTGTAATTACAGTATTTTTATTGAATAAATTTTCACTTACCAACAGTAATTATTATACACCATTACTTATAATCAGCACTTTATATGGTTTACACAATACCCATATCATGTGTTTTTTAGGCAAACAACAAACTTTACTTTATAATATACAAGCCAGTTTACCAACAGTATTTCAATTTATTACATCAATCATATTATTATATGTATTCAACAATAAAAACATAATACACTTTATTGAAATTCAATATTATGTATATGGGTTGAGTTTCTTCATTTCGCTTATTTATATCATCCCAAGTATTTCAAAACCAGATAAAATCACTTTGAAATCAATCTACTATTTATGGCTAATTGGATTTAAATCACAGTTTTCAAATATTATTCAGTTTTTGAACAACAGGGTTTTGTTCTATTTTGTGGGCTATTACTTAACTAAATCTGATTTAGGAATTTATTCAGTTGGAGTTGCGCTTACCGAAGTTATTTTAATTATGTCGAATAGTATTTCAATGGTTGCCTATGCAAAAATTGCAAACACTACCAATATTGAAGAGATTAATAATTCAATAAAACCGTACATCAAATTGAGTTTTGGTATTACTATTTTAGGTTTGATTTGTTTAGTTATTTGCCCAAATAATATTTACAGTGCAGTATTCGGCAATGAATTTAATAATTTAAAACAAACTATTTTATATTTAATACCAGGTACATTAGGCATGAGTTTATATTATGTTGCAAGTAGTTATTTTAATGGAATTGCTAAATTTAAATTCAATAATTTAGCATCAATTATTTGCTTAAGTATATTAATTATTAGCGGTTTACTTTTTATACCAAATGGCAACATATTTACAACCGCCATTATTACTTCTATTGCTTATTTGTGTATGTGTGGGTATGTTTTTATACTTTTTGCAAAGGCAATCAACCTGACTTTCAAGGATATGATGATTTCTAAAAAAGATATAAATCATATTTTAACCCTTATAAAAAAATAATTTACGGCTAGACATGTTCCTTTTTTAGGTTTCCTTCATTATAGTTTCAAAGTTTGAAATTATGATGAAGGAAATTTTAATTATATGTATTTTGATTCTAGTAATAAAACTAGCAAAAGCTCAATTTGTAATCACTACTGATACAAATAATTATTTCAAAACTCAGCTTGATTCGATTAATAATCAGGAATCAATTGAAACTGTAAACAACTTTATATCAGATAATAATATACCCATTCAACAATTTACAATTTTCAATAAAAGAGATACAATTCTCAATTCAAACAATGCTACTTATTGGATTAAAGCCAATAGTTTTAAAGATGAAAACAACAAATCTGCTACAGATTCAATTACTATCAATATCAAAGAATATTTCACAAAAAAAGATATTATTAAAGCTAATTTGAGTACTCAAACTAATGATAATAAGCCCTTAGAAAGTGCTGGTATGTTTAAAATTGAAGCTTCAAAAAACAATCAAAACTTAAAGCTAATTCCTACAAAAGACATTCAAATAAAAGTACATACAGCAAATACCGATGCTAAAATGAAAGCTTTTACTAGTAATGACAATGGTAAAACTTGGTTTCAATCAAAAGATACTTTAAAAATTATTCCTTTCAATAAAGCGAATAAAAAAACAAATTTGGTTTATGAATTAGTTTGCTATAAACTACGCTCAAAAACAGATAAAAATGAAAGATGGTACACTGCAAATAAAAACTACAAAGATTCTCTTCAATTAGAGTTGACTCAAAAATCATTTAAAATAAACAACGTTACCTTTTTCTTTTATGAATACAAAATGCTTAATGCAAACAAAAACTTTGAAATAAAACGAATTAATAATCAAGACTATGTATTATTAAAGCCAAATGGAAAATACAATCATATTGGCATTTTTAAACAAGAGGATTTAGAGAAACAAATTCTTTGGGATATTAACTTAGTAAATCTATTGCCCAAACCAAACGAACTTTCGCAAGATATTGGCAATGCACAACAGTTTAGATTTACATTATTTCTAAATACTGTAATTGGTAAATATGACCATCTTTGCCCCAAAGACACCATAAAAACGGTTACAGAATTTAAAAAAGCCAACCCAGTCTTGAATGCTTATTTGCTAAAAATTAGTTATTTAGGGATGCATAATATTGATAAATATGTAAGCGATGACACTTTAATTATTACTCTCAAAATAAATGCACCAATTGGTTCTGTAATCAAATTGATATTTAACAAAAATAGAACTGTGCTTACTTCCCAAACTGATTATAAAGGTATTGTACAGTTTAATCGTCTTCCAGAAAACTATAGAATTAGTATAATGTGTACTTACGTTGAAGAAGATAAAATATTAACGAGTTTTAGCAAAGTAACAACAATCAAAAAAAACACTGAAGTGAATCTATTAAATGAAAAATTTGAAGGTTTGGATTTAAAACAGTTGGAATTGGTTTTGAAGGAGATGTAGTGAAGAGTAATTGAGATTTATAATGATAAAAAATATAAATAATATCAGCGTAAAATAGCATTTACTTATGCTTCGACAAGCTCAGCAACCGTAAACGCTATTTTACGAGTTACCGATACTCGAAAACGGACACAGAGCGTAGCCGTAGTGGTAGTTTTCGCTGGAAATACTAAATTATATAATTTCTACTCCGGTCTATAAAAAAACAACTTCCCTTTTTTCAAGTTTTTCAAGTCTATTTCGGTGAATTGAACCGTTAATTCTCCTTGGTAATTTTGGTGAGCAATTACAATAACATTATTAGGTTTTACCTCTGCAACTATTGCTGTATGTTGAGGCATCATTATGGTTTCATAAATACTAATGAAGGTTACGTTTTCAAACTGAATTACATCACCTGCTATTATTGTATCTTTCTTGTAATCATAAGCTTTCCCAAATGTAAATGGAGGAGTCCATTTCGCATGAGCTGAATCTAAAGCATATCTAGCTAAATCCCAACATTCGCCCCTATCTACTTGTTTTCCTTTGTTTCGAATACAAAAATCTAGCACTTTTTGATTTAATACGGGCAGTTTTTGTGCAGAAATAGTTGTTATTAATCCGAATAACAAACTAGTGATTATTAGTATTTTTTTCATGTTTTAAGATTTTAGATGGTAGATTCTAGATTTTAGATTTAACTCTAAACCCTTAACTCTCAACTCAAAACTACTCCCACGTAATTTCAAACAGTTGATTTCCAAGCAAGAGGGTTGTAAACTTTGCTCCATCTGGTTGTTTTACAACTAAATAGGCATGTTTTGGTTTTATTCTGAAAACTTTTTGCCAAAATGTTTTTTTATAAATCAAACGAGGTTCGTCTTGCTCAAGAACATGAACATGATTTTTTTTATGGAAAATAGCAATTGGAAATATTTTGGTATCCTCAATTTTAAGTTCTAATTCTTTAAATGTGGATATTGCTTGGGTGTTATTAAAAGTTGTGTCTTTATTTTCTAAAAGAGCAATAATTCTATCAGCTTGTGGAGCTCCATAACCTAAATAATTGTTTCCATAAGGCCATAAATCACCAGATTTTTCAATCAAAGCTTTTAATTCTAAAGGTTTCATATTCATAGCTTTGGCTTTTACACAAGCTACAAATCCAGCAACTGCTGGTGCCGAAAACGATGTTCCATTCGACGAAAATGTTGATACATTGGGTTTTAAATAAGTATTATATTCAGGTCCAATACTACTGTAATATGCTTTTAACCATGCACCATTATGTGCACCAACAGTCAGTGCTGATTCTGCATCGCCTGGTGTGGTCAAGTAACCGTTCCAATCAGGTTTTGAACCTTCATTTCCAGCAGAAATAACCAAAAATATACCTTTTTCTTTTACCGCAATATCAGCTGCACGAGCAATTACACTGGTTTTACCATTCATTTCTGATGGTTTGTAATTCTGCAAAGTATCGTCCATATCAGTTGCGTAACCCAATGAAGTAGAAATAACATGTACACCTACACTATCCATCCACTCCATGGCTTTTACCCATAAATCTTCTTCGCCTCGGTATTCGTGTTGGGTATTTTCGGTGCGAGCCAATAAAAATTGTGCTTCTGTAGCTAAACCTGTTTGTAAGTGTTTATTGGCAAGATTGACACCTGCAATACATTCAAAAACATCTTTTCCGTGGTCATCATCCTCATTTACAACTTCGTAAAACTTTTCAACAGGACGTGGCAATAAAAAATCTCTAACAGCAATTACATTGTTTTTCTTAAAAATATGAGAAAGCATACTATCCTGTGGAGCCAAATTAAAACCCGCATCCATAATACCAATACGAACACCTTTGGCATTCATACCTGCATTTACAAAATTTTCGCCTCCCATCATTTCCAATGCAGGTGAAAATTTATTGGTATTTTTTGGGGTTAATGCGGTGGTGATAATCAACCTTTTATCAAATGCCTGGACAGAAGCAACATACGATTTGTGTTTTATTAATTCAACAATTTCATTGGATGCTTCAATACTTATTGCATTTAGCCATTTTGAAGCAAACCTAATTTTTGCACCAAGCGCACACAATGAATCTTGAAAAACTGTATTTACAGGAAAATCAGAAACTTGAAAAAGTGGAACCTGAATTTGATTTCTATGATTAAGTGTAAAATCAGAAACTAGCTGATTTGTATTCTTTTGTACTTGATTTTTAGATTTGAGAAAAACCCAATATTTATTTGCCCACACTGCTTGCGAAAACAACATTATTCCCAAGCAAACAACCAACCATTTCTTCATAAATTATCTCATTTCGGCAAGCAACACCATTAACTTTTCTACACGTTTTTTTATAACAACGTTGTCGGCTGTAAAGTTATTTAATACAAAAGCAAAACACATTTTTTCGCCAGCAGCGTTGGTAACATACCCTGCATAACTAATTACTTTTTGCATGTTTCCACTTTTGGCTCTTACATTGTTTTCGGCTTTTGTACCTTTACACATTCCTGCCAAAGTGCCAGTAGCACCTGCCAATGGTAAGGATGCATTGAAAGTAGAAAAATATTTTTCTCCTGCTGTAATTTTCAGTACATCAGTTAGTTGATCGGGCGTGTAGGTAGTCATGGCACTTAAACCACAGCCATCCATAGGCGAAAATCCACCCATTTTTAAACCTTTTTCTTTCCAGTATTCTTCTAACACTTTGGTTCCGGTAGTTTCTGAACCGTTATTGTATTTTTTTTGAGCCAATGTTTTCAAAAAAGCTTCGGCATACAAATTTATACTAAACTGATTGGTAACATTTACCATTTCTTTCAACGCAGGCGAAGTGTAGGTAAAAATCATTTTTCTATCAGCAATTGGTGGCATTGTTTTGCCCTGCATCAACATTAATCTCGACGAATAATAGCCTCCACTCGAAACACCAGCCACTTGCAACATGTTATTAAAATACTGCGCAACCAACTGAGGTGGGTCTGGAATAGCACCTTTCACCCAGAAATTTACATCAGAAACAGGAATTGTACCTTGTGCAATGTGAAAATTAGTATAAGGTCCACCATAGATGTAACAATTATCGCCAGATGATTTTTCGGCAATTTTTACAGAATTTTGCCATTGTAAATCAGCAATAGATGGGTCGGTTTTGGCAATCACAGCGGGCGAACCAACCACAGTATTTTTCACAAAATACAAACGGTATAAATTTTCATTGATATTTAAACCGTAAGCGCCTGCGCCAAAATAATTCCCCATGTCCATCCACATCCATGAATCGCAAAGCGGATTTTGGTCAAAAATATCTTGGTCAATAATGATATGCCCTTTAATTCTTTTGATTTTCTGTAATTTAACTTTGTCAACCAATAACTTAAGCCAAGCTTGCATATCAGGAATACCTTTTAATCTTTCCGAACCAAGAGATGGGTCGCCCGAACCTCGAATTATTAAATCGCCATCGAGCATGCCAGTGGCATCAATTTTACCAGTGTATTCAAGAATAGTTTTGAAGGTATAATCTTCACCCAAAATAGCTAATGCTGTGGAAGTTGTAACAATTTTAGCGTTTGATGCTACAGCCATACTTTTGGTAGCATTTACATCAACCAAAGGTTTTTCTTGTGAAAGCGATTTTAAAGAAAAACCCAAAGTAGCATTTTTAAAATCAGCTTCATTTTGAAGTTTTTTCAAAAAATCTTTAACCGTTTGAACAGTAGTTGCTTTGGGCGTTTCAGGTGTTTTATCGGGAGCATTGGCTGGTTGCTGAGCTATGGCAAACTGCGACAAACAAAAAGTACAAAAGATAAAAATACACTTATCTATCAATGATTTTATATGTAATTTACCCTTCATTATTAAAATAATTTATTGCTTTATGTATTGTTATACAAGGTTAATGATAATGTTTGGGATTTTGAAATTTTATGAGGGAAAATGATATTGAATAATTATTTCTCATAATACGATTTTACGACTTTCATAGAATCGCCAACTAGTTTTAATTCATCAATTTGAATAATGGGTGAGTCATTTTTATCAAAACCTGCAAATGATTTATTTATTTTGTAAACCAATTTCATATTTCCATTATTCCATTTGTAAGTCAATGTTTCATGAGTTCCAAAATTACCTCCATCTGTAAATAAAATGAGAGTTTGGTTTTTATAATCGACGCCAATTGAATCAGTTGAAGTCAACTGAGTGATTTTGTTGAAGTTATTATTATTTTCAAAAATCTGATAATCTACTAATAATCTACTACAAGAAAATATCGTTGAAAAGCACAAATCTTTTTTATAATCAAAATTTATATCTTTTAATTCAATATCAAAATTATTACCTAAACCAATCTGCATTGAATGAACAAATGTCCATTTAGTTTTATCTATTTTGAAAATAAATGCTTCTGCAAAATCTGTTGAGTCATTATCAATAAAAATACTCGCAAAACAACCAACTGAATCCAAACAATTAATTTGCACATCAATTTTGCCATGTTTTTCGCCTGTACTTTGTCCGAAAGTTGTATCGGCAGTGAAACTCAATTGTTGAATTACAGCTAAAGTACTATCGATTAAATGTTTGGTTTGTTTGTCAACTATTAATTTTTCGTAACGAAGTGGCTCATGCTTGTGTGTACATGAAACTATGGATATTAATATTATGAATACAGAAATAATTCGCATTTCGATAAATCTATTACTAGACAAAAGTACTTTAAAGTTTTAAATAAACAGTAAATGGAAAAAATTATAAAATTGTATTTTAATACCCCACAACAGCATTATTTAACAAATTAAAAATATTTTTAAAAAATAAATCGGTTTTAATTTCATATATTAATTAAATCAGATTATCTTAATTTTTATAACCAAAACAACTCATTTATGAAACAAACAAACTTATTGAAGATGTTCATCTTGTTGATTTGTAGTTTAGCTTTAACAACTTCGTTATATGCTAAAAGTGCAATTTCAGGAGATACAACCAAAATCGTTGGTTGCATGGATCCAAAAGCTTTGAATTACAATCCAAATGCAACAACTCCTGGCAATTGCGACTATCCAATTGACACTACCAAAATTGTTGGTTGTATGGACCCTAATGCTTTGAACTACAATCCAAAAGCAACTGTTGCTGGTAATTGTGATTACCCAATCGATACTACCAAAATTGTTGGTTGCATGGACCCTAAAGCATTGAATTACAATCCAAAAGCAACTGTTGCAGGAAACTGCGATTATCCAATTGACACTACCAAAATTGTTGGTTGTATGGACCCTAAAGCTTTGAACTACAATCCAAAAGCAACTGTTGCTGGTAATTGTGATTACCCAATCGATACTACCAAAATTGTTGGTTGCATGGACCCTAAAGCATTGAACTACAATCCAAAAGCAACTGTTGCAGGAAACTGCGATTATCCAATTGATACTACCAAAATTGTTGGTTGCATGGACCCTAAAGCATTGAATTACAATCCAAAAGCAACTGTTGCTGGTAATTGTGATTACCCAATCGATACAACTAAAATTGTTGGTTGTATGGACCCTAAAGCATTGAACTACAATCCAAAAGCAACTATTGCAGGCAATTGTGATTACCCAATCGATACAACTAAAATTGTTGGTTGCATGGATCCTAAAGCATTGAACTACAACCCTAAAGCAACTGTTGCAGGAAACTGCGATTATCCAATTGATACAACCAAAATTGTTGGTTGCATGGATCCTAAAGCATTGAACTACAACCCTAAAGCAACTGTTGCTGGAAACTGCGATTATCCAATTGATACAACCAAAATTGTTGGTTGCATGGACCCTAAAGCATTGAACTACAATCCAAAAGCAACTGTTGCTGGAAACTGCGATTATCCAATTGATACTACCAAAATTGTTGGTTGTATGGACCCTAAAGCATTGAATTATAATCCAAAAGCAACTATTGCAGGCAATTGTGATTACCCAATCGATACTACCAAAATTGTTGGTTGTATGGACCCTAAAGCATTAAACTACAATCCAAAAGCAACTGTTGTTGGAAAATGCGATTACCCAATCGATACAACCAAAATTAAAGGATGTACTAATGTAAACGCATTTAACTATAATCCTTATGCTGTAATTGACGATAGTTCATGTTCATTCAAACAAGATACTACAATTGTATTTGGCTGTACTGATCCAAAATCATTAAACTTCAAAGCGAATGCTACTAAAAATGATGGTTCATGTAAGTATTCTGCTGATAGTTTAAAAACCTTAACAATTAAAGGTTGTATGGATCCATTGGCTTACAACTTTAATCAATATGCTAACTTTAAAGATAACAGTTGTTTATATAAACAAATACAAATTAACAACTTAACTATTGTACTTAAATCTGAAATTAAAGATACTATTGGTTCAGTTGTATTTAATAATTGTATAATCAATTATTCATTACCAATTTTAAATGCTACAATTGAAAATGCATCTTACAAAGGTTTAGATTCGGTTACAGTATTATGGAGTATTTATCAATCAGATGGTAAAAAATCAATACCAGTAACTTACTTCGTAGATAAAACCATACTTGGTAAACGTCTATTTATCTTAACTCTATCTTGTTCAAACTTCTCAAATGGTAGAATAAATGGAACTCCTGCTCCAATGGTTAATACTTTTGGTGATGTAGTTGCTCCTGAGCAAGTTACAGGTTTAGAATCAAATACAGTTTCTGCATTTAATTTATTCCCAATCCCAACTTCTTCATCAATCAACTTTACTACTGATGAAGAAGGCACATTAACAATTACCAATCTTTTAGGTGAAGTTGTATTTACAACAACAATTGAATCTTTAAGTGGTGAAATTAATATCTCTAACTTAAATGCAGGTGCTTATATTTATAAATTTGTAGGACGTACAGGTTCTAAAATTGGTAAAATAATTAAGCAATAAGTATTTTAAAAAGTTTTTTAATGAAAAAAAGGTTGTCTATTCATTTAGGCAACCTTTTTTTATGACTAATAAAAATTAAAACTATTTCAATATTATATTGTACAATTTTTATTTATTTTTGAATGATTAAAATTGTTATAATTCAGAATTTTAACTCAAAATGATTATAAAGGTTTTTTACGTTGTCAACGGTCATCGACCTTGACAAGCGTATAATACATTACAAATTACGGATGACAAGGTCTTTAGACCGTTGTCAACGTTAGATTGTTAAAAAAGGTAAAATAAGACCTATGAGATAAATTTACCTTTTAAGTTATCAGAAAACATTAATTATTAATTAACCCATCCCCATCCCCAATGAAAAAGTTAATTTATTCAACAGCTTGTATCCTTGTGATACTTTTTAGCAATGGTTGTCACAGAAAAAAAGACACTCCTGGGCCCTATAATTACGCCAATGTTCCCGATGGTGGCACAGCAGTAATTGAAAATTCAAACCTTTCAGGAAATGGTTTAATTGTAAACAAAGCCAACACCACTTTTGTATTAAAAGGAAACGTTGTGCTTGATGATTTATCAATTATTGGCAATGTAGTAATTGAACCAGGTGCTGATGTACAAGTAAAAGGTTTGGTAAATATTGCAGGTGGAGCCAAACTTACAATTCGTGGCAAACTGAGCTGTACTAATTTCACCCAAATTGGAGATATTTATCTTTCTGGTGCTCATTTAATTGTAACAAATCAATTCACAAATAGTGGTGGCACAAAAGTATATTTAGAAAATAGTAAAATTTCAGTTGAAGATTTAAGGATTCTAGGTTCAATCGTATCCTTACAAAATGATGCTACAAAAAATGGTAATATTTATTCGTTGATATACTTTACAGGTACAGATTTATATTTGAATAGAGCTGGAGGTTCAACCATTTGTGGACCAGTTGTATTTACTTATAATAACGATATGGGAGCATCTCAAGTTAAAACAACAAAAGTAAATGACACTGTAATTGCTGCTAAAAGTAATTTTTTCACACTTTATTCAATACCAGATACTGAAAGTTTGTATCAGTTTGATGACCAAAATTGCACACCACAAATTTCTCCAACAGGATTTTAAAAATCAAATAGCAGTAGGATTTAATACATAAATTCTACTGCTTTTTCCTGACTTCCGCAAATTATTAGTAATCATTCTAAATAATCTGTTAAAATGTTTATAATTAAGCAATTGCAATTTTTATTTGAGTGATTTTGGGTGTCCCAGAGTTGTTTTGTAGCTTTGAG
>JBEEOW010000051.1:0-17929 GCA_041191405.1 Bacteroidota bacterium | reverse complement strand
TTTCAAAATAAACAGTTGTTACATCATAAAAAACTAAATGAATTTCTGTGCCTAAAACTTTTACAGTATGCTCATAACTAATATTTTGTATCGTTTCTTTATGGACAGAATTAAGCTTATCCATATAGCGATAAATTTCGTCTTCTGAATAAGTTTTTTGTTCAAATCGGCTGAGGTATTCTGTTGTTTTGAGTTTGCTCTTTGGATATACTAGACGATACAATACTAAATCTCTAAATAAACTATCATGTACTTTATTAAACCCTATTTCATCGAAAATTTTACCTAAAATAAGGTCTATTCCAACCAATTTATGTGATACTATAGAATTTAAAACTTCTTTATATAGAGAAATATTTGAATCAAAATCTATTGATTGAACCCCAGATTGCTTCGAAATAAATACTTTTCCTTGTCTTACTAATTCTTCAACTTGGACTAAATCCGCACTTGAACCAATTGTTTTTAAAACTTTGTAAGTTCCATTAGTTTTATCAATTACTTGAACACTTACACGACCTGATTTATTTATTTTCTTACGAACATACATTCTCAAAGCTACAAAACAACTCTGGGACACCCAAAATCACTCAAATAAAAATTGCAATTGCTTAATTATAAATATTTTAACAGATTATTTAGAATGATTACTAATAATTTGCGGAAGTCAGGACAAGTAATCCTAAGCTTACAAAGGAATCATATAAGATTGCTGAAGTTGTAAAACTTACTGGCTTATCTCGTTCTACCATTCGCTCAAAAGTTGTCAATGGTGATATTATGAAACTTGAAGCTTCTAGTGTTGGTGTGACTTTAATTCCACGAACCGAAGTTGAACGATTACTAAATTTCAAAGACATCAAAACTGAAAAATACACCAATGACAAAATGATTTTTGAAGCTATCACAAAACAAGAGATTGTTGGGATTTCTCTTTCTAAAAAGAAAATTAAAAAAATGCAAAATACAAAATAAAGTTTATGCCAATCACAGGTAAATATTCAGAATACTACACCAACTACAAAGGTGAAATTGTCAAGCGTCTCCCCGACTCTGAACTTCCAAAACTTGCACCAGGAATGAAAGATCCTTATTGCTCTCGAAACATGACTATGCGTGAAAAATACAATGAAAATAGACGTGTTTCAAGGTTAATTCTAGCAAAAAATGAACGTGATGCATTGAAGGATAAATAGCCACTTCAAGTAAAAATTTAACTTAAAATTCTACTTTAACTTCAATATTTTAAATATGTCAGATTCAAATATTATAATTAGCAAGAATAAACAAAGTCTTGAATACATTCCAAGCCCTTGTTTGAAATCTCATAAACTTAAAATTATGAGAAAATTAATTGGCAGAAATGCTGAATTAATGTATTCCGATTTATTAAAATTTATTGGTTCACAAAAGCATAATGGGTATTGGATTCAATGGAATAAGGATGCTCAAAATGTATTTCATTTAGAATACGATTACACAAAAGATGAGATTCAAGAGTTTATACAATACTTTTTAAATGAGAATTTATTTTCAAAGGAAATATATGAAAAATACAATATTATCACAGGTGAAGAAATACAACAATATTGGTTAATGTGTGCCAAGAAAAGAATGCGTTTTATAGAAGGTATTATAGTTCCAATAATGGTTGTTCCTTTTGAAAAGGAAATTGAGGAAAATAAAAAAAGATTTTCAAAATTCTTTAAAATGATTGAGAGTGAAGGAAAAACAGAAGAAAATGAAAAAGTTAACAATGAAAATGTAAGTGACTCTACAAGTACACCGCATAAGTACCTTCACAAGCCACTTACATCTTCTAATACACAGCATAAAGCAATAAGTAAAAGTAAGAGCGTAGCGATAAGTAAGAGCGTAGCGATAAGTAAAAGCAACAAGCAAGTTAATATTCATCCTACGGATGTAGTTAGCACTTGTGAAAATTTTTCCTCCACTGGTGAAATAATGAATTCTATTTCTTCTGAATTGCTTTTAGGGTGTTTTGAAAATGAAAAAAATGAATCAAACCAAAAATCATCAAATTCAACGCAAAAAAATAAAAATTCAAGCCCGCCCAGCGATTCCGCCAAAGCCAAGAAAAAGCCCCACCCGGCACGAGAAGGTTTAATTTCTGTTTGGGAACAGGGAAACAACATGGTTTATGTTCAAGACAAGGAAAATAACATGGCAATTCCGCCACTTATTCGCAAGTTGGAAGGTTTACTTACCAAAGAGGGAAATATCGTCTCAGATGCTAATATAATTCAAAAATTCACATGGTTATGGACGAATAAGGGAATACTAAGTGAGTTTTTACAGAAACAGTATCGAAATTTCACAAGTTTGGAGAAATATTTCCATGAAATTGTAGGTGACATTCGTGATAATTCACAGAAACATCAAGCAAAACAAAATCAAGCGGTGAGGCAACCAGCATACATGAGACTTATTTCTGAAATGATTTAGTGTTAACCATGAAAAACACAGAACTTCAAAATTCTTTGCCTATTCCACCCCAAGACCTTGAACTTGAATCGGTGGTTTTAGGTGCAATCCTCATTGATGGCAATTGCTTACTTGAGGTTATTGGTTTGATTCATAGCAAGGAATTGTTTTACAAAATCGAAAATCAAATAGTTTTTGAAGCAATTGCGAGTTTGTTTAATTCTGGCAGAAATGTTGATTTGTTAACCGTTTCAAATGAAATAAAACAATCAGGAAAAAAGCTTGAAGTAACCTACGTTAACGAGCTGACTTTTAGGGTTAACTCTTCTACAAACATCATTTATCATATTTACATTTTGAAAGAATTGTGGGTAAGACGAGTTTTGATTCCACAAGGTCAATTTCTGATTAATTGTAGTTATGATTTGAGCAAAGATGTATTTGATACATTGAGCAAAATTCAAAATGTATTGATTAGAACCAATGATTTTCTCTCAGTTAAGAAAGGCAGTTCTATTCAAGATATTACCAAGGAAATTTTAAGTACAGACTTTAGCCAAAGTATTCATTTTGTACCAACTGGTTTTAGAGGTTGTGATGCAGTTCTTGGTGGTGGATTTGGAAATGGTGAATTGGTGATTGTGGCAGCTCGTCCAGGTATGGGAAAAACTACTCTGGTGTTGAAAATCCTTAGAAATGCAACAGTACTTTATGGAAAAAGTGTTGCTTTGTTTTCACTAGAAATGAGCAAAGTAAAACTTGGTTTAAAATTGCTTTCTATGGAAACAGGCATCAGTGTAAACCGAATAAAACGAAAAATATTTTTTGAAGGTGAACTTGATAAGGTGCAACAAGCAACTAATGTGATTGCTCAAATGAAATTTCAAATTGATGATGACCCTTTGCTGAGCATTTCTACTTTGAGAGCAAAAGCCATTAACATGAAAGCGAAATTTGGTTTGGATTTATTGGCTGTTGATTATTTACAACTCATGGAAGGTGAAGGTGGAAGTGCTAATCGTGAAAATGCTATCAGTGCAATAAGTCGAGGGTTGAAGTTGTTGAGTAAGGAACTTGACATCCCAATCATAGCTTTATCCCAATTATCAAGAGCTGTGGAATCAAGAACCAATAAAAGACCTGTACTTGCTGACCTTCGTGAATCTGGAGCTATTGAACAAGATGCTGATGTGGTTATGTTTATTTACAGAGATGAGTATTACGACATTTTGCAAGATGAATTTGGAAACAGTACTGTAGGCAATGCTGAAATAATCTTTGGCAAAAACCGTGAAGGATTTCTTGGGCGTGAATTTGTAGCTTGTAATTTGGAAGCCAACAATTTCTCTGATTTAGTAAACAAGGAAATTGATTTGTCTCCTAAAGCTTTAGATGAAAAAATTGAACCATTGTTCTAATACAATTAATTGTAAGTCGAATTACAAATAATTGTAAGTATACTCCAAATATTTGTACTAGTGTTACAAATATTTGTAATCATAAATACAATTATTTGTAACACTAGTACAAATTTTTGTAGTGATTTTACAAATATTTGTAACGCTTTCACATATAAGTAAAGGACATTCCAATTATTAGTATTTATGATTCCAAATATTTGTAAACCATTAATATGAACTGTAATTTAGAATGAGAGATAATTACACTCATTAAATTTTGCAAAACAAAAGTTACAATTCAATATAAAAAGAAAATATTAGTTAAAATCAAGTATTTGAATCTCAATTCAAAAAAAGGGAGTGTAAATTAAACTTTGTCTGATATTTTTGTTATTCAAATATACATTATTTCAGAATCAAGACCTAAAAGCGATTTAGAATATTGCTAAAAATCTGTCAAGGGCGGCGTAGGAACGGAGCCGTTTATATACCCTTGACTGGTTTTGAGTAATATTCTTGTTTTGCATTTAGGTTTGATTTTTACAATGATACTGGCATTCTTTCGCCAAATTTAATTCTAAGTTGTTGTACAGTAAGTGCCCAATTATGAAGAGGTTGTGTCCATTTTTTGGCTATGTTTAATGTGGCTAAATAGATTAATTTCATTAATGCCATATCGTTTGGAAAAACACCTTTCGTTTTAGTTACTTTTCGTACTTGTCTATGAAAACCTTCTACTGCATTTGTAGTGTAAATCATTTTCCTAATATGTTCATCATAAGCAAAATAAGTGCTCAACTTATGCCAATTGTTTTGCCAAGAATTCAATACAACAGGATACTTTTTGCCCCATATTTCTTCTAGCTTAACTAGTTCATCTTCTGCTGTTTGTTCGTTAACTGCCTGATAAACATTCTTTAAATCTTTCATGAATGTTTTTTGGTCTTTTGAAGCAACATATTTTAGCGAATTTCTAATTTGATGAACTATACATGATTGTATTTCTACTTGTGGGTAAACGCTCATTATTGCTTCAGCAAACCCATTCAAATTATCTATACAGGCTATTAAAATATCTTTTAATCCTCGAGATTTTAGGTCTGTCAATACGCTTAACCAAAAGTTTGCACCTTCATTTTCAGATACATACATTCCTATTAAATCTTTTTTACCCTCTTTATTAATTGCTAGAATATTATATACAGCTCGATTTTCAACTTTTCCTCCATTTTTAACCTTATAATGCATTGCATCTAACCAAACAATGGTGTACATGCTCTCTAAAGGTCTTGATTGCCACTCTTTTACTTGAGGTATGATACGTTCTGTTATTTCACTCAAAGTTGAATGTGAAATTGATACATCGTACATTTCTTCAATATGAGAAGATATGTCTCTAAAACTCATACCTAAACCATACAAACCTATGATTTTAGAGGCAAGATTATCGGCTAAAATTGTTTCTCGCTTTTTGACTATCTCTGGCGAAAATGTACTTTTTCTATCTTGAGGAGTTTCTATAACAACCTCTCCGTCAACAGTTTTTAGAGTTTTACTACTTCTACCATTACGTTTATTGCCTGTTTCTCTTTCTTCTTCAGACAAATGTTCTTCCATCTCTACTGCTAATGCAGTTTCTAAAAATTGTTTCAATAAAGGAGCAAATGCTCCTCCTTTACCTGTCAATGATTGACCTGAACGAAGTTGCTCCAAAGCTAACTTCTGCATCTTTTTGAATTCTTCTGACTCCATTACTTTTTTGTCTAGTTAAAATTAATATTTTTTTGCTAGACAGAGTTTATTTTACAGTCTCCAAAAAAACTTAAATATTATTCCATTTCTCCATTTCTCTATTAGTTAAACTATCAACTACTTTAGCATAAATCTGAGTAGTTTTTAAATCTGAATGTCCCAATATTTTAGAAACCACTTCTATTGGAATACCTAAAACCAGAGAATTAATTGCGAATGAATGTCTCGAACAATGAAATGATAATTTTTTATTTATACCAACATTTGCTAATGCTTCATTGATATCATTTGCAATTCTACTATTACTTTGTTTAATGGTTCTTTCAAATAATTCAATGCCATATAATTCAAAATTTAAAAGCTTTATAGCTGATTTATTTAATGGAATTCTTACTACAGCTCCCGTTTTTTGAGTTTTCAAAATGATAGTATTATTTACTATCGTTTCTTTATTTACTCTTTTAATATCAGATAACCTTAAACCGGTATAACAAGATAGTAAAAAGTAATGTAAAGTAACTCTTAGCTTTGCACTACAATGTATTGAATCATAAAAATCATGTAATTTCTTAATTTCATGTAATTCTAAATATTCCTTTTCTACTTGCTCAGTTTTTAATGGATAATCTTTAAATCCATAATATTTCGTTACTCCTTGCCTGATTGCTTCATTTACAAATTTTCTAATGGTTGTTAATCTCTGATAAATACTATTCACTTTATTGTTTTTTTCATGTTCAAGATAATATCTAAACTTGTTTAAAAATGTTGGTGTTATTTCTTCAAATGGCAACTTCCCTCCTACATATTCTTTTATCAGTTCAAGATTTGCTAACATATCCTTATAATAAACATAGGAATAGTCTTTTCTTGTTGACTGTAATTCCTTTGATACAAAAGTTATAAAATCGATTGATTCAAGTTCAAAATCTTCATTCCCATTATTGTATATTCCCAATAATAAGTCAGGACTACAAACCTTTCCTTGAATCTCCAAAGTTGCTTTAATTTTATATAGTTTTGTTAGAATTGAAGCTATTTCTGAATTTGCAATATCTGCTCCAACTATATTTTTAATTTGCCCCTTCGATGAATCCCAATATTCAGGATTTATAGAATATCCTGTAAACAACTTTTTCCTTATACGTTGGGAATTAATAGTAGCATTTAAGAAAATATACACTTGACAATCTCCAGATATATTTACTTTAGATTTATCAATATCTACTTTAATTGAAAGGTTAGTCTTCATACAATGACAAATTTGAGGGTGACAATTTGGGTGACAATTTTTAAATCATAATAACAAAAAAAGTGCCTAGAATGATTTAAACGCACTTTTCAAAAAACTGTCAAATCAGCCCCAAAACGATAAAAAAGGTACAAATATTGTAAAAAAGGACACAAAAAAACCTCTTAACTCGCTAGAATTAAGAGGTTTATATTATGAGCCCCCTGTCGGATTCGAACCAACGACCTACTGATTACAAGTCATATAACACATAATAAACCCTTAAAAATTTTAATAAACAATTTAACACATAATACTGATTATCAATATATTTAAGAAAATATTTTTTCAATATTAATTTCATCTTTTACAATAAACTATTACATTTGTATGCTAAATTGTATGTTAAGCAATTCTAACAAGCAACAAATATGAAACAAAAAGCCGAAGCTACATTCCAAACTATCATCGAACTTAGAACACCAAAAAAAGACGGAACATATCCATTAAAACTTAGAGTTACTCATAATAGGATTCAGCGTTATTATAGTTTAGATATAGATATCTCAAAAGAGGATTTCGATAAAGTAAATGCACCTAGACCTAAAGAACCATTTCAATCTATCAAATTAAAGATTACTTCTTTGGAACAAAAAGCATCAGATATTATCGATACTCTTTCCCCTTTTTCTTTTGAAATATTTAAAGACAAATTTAATGGAAAAACAATTTCACCTAAAGATGTATATAATTCAATAAATGCCTACATAACAAAACTCGAAAAGGAAAATAGGCATGGTTCTGCCAATGCTTACAGATGCACTTTAAATTCATTATCACTTTTCAAGCCTCTCCTATCATTTAATGATATCACTCCTCAATTTCTTGAAAAATACGAAGCCTATATGTTGGCTAAAAATCTTAGTCCAACTACAATAGGCATTTATGTTAGGTCATTAAGGACAATTATAAATGAGGCAATAGAAAAGCAAATAATTCCAAGAGAAAAATATCCTTTTGGGAAAAACAAATACCAAATCCCTTCTGGTAGGAATATTAAAAAAGCTATCAATATGGATGAAATTAAAAAAATATTCAATTACGAAGCCATTTCAAATAGCATGGAGGAAAAAGCTAAAGACTTTTGGATGATGTCATATTTAATGAATGGAATGAATATGAAAGATTTATGTTCATTAAAGTTTAAAGATATGTCGCAAGATAAAATAGTTTTTGTTAGAGCTAAAACTCAACGAACTAAAAAAGCTGATTCAAAGCCAATTGTAGTAATGTTACAAGATGAAACTATTAAATTGATTAAAAAATATTCAAAAACAAACGGACAGAAAGACGATTATATATTTAATGTTATTTCAATTAATGAAACTGCTTTAGAACAAAGAAAAAGAATTCATCAATTTATAAAACAAGTTAATAAATACATGAAAAGAATAGCATCAAACCTTGAAATTGAAATACCATTAACAACTTATGTAGCCAGACATACTTTTAGTACTGTATTAAAACATGCAGGAGCATCAACTGAATTCATTTCGGAGTCACTAGGACATTCAAATTTAAGTACAACCGAAAGTTACTTAGCATCATTTGAAGATAGCACTAAAAAGGAATTTGCAAAGGCATTATTGAATTTTAAATAAAACAATATTCATTTATCTGATTTCTTTTAAGAAATCAACCAATTCCAAATCCCTCAAAATAATAGTATCGAAACTATTATTTTGAGGGATTTTTATTTATCAAAATCAACTAATCCAGAAAGGTCAATTTTAGCTATTACTTTAGATTACTATAAAAACAAACAAATAGTCGTTTTTTTTATTTTTTTATCAAAAACCATATAAACAAATGTTATTCAACTAATTAACACCCCAAAAAGTACTTTTTATACAAAAAACACATTGAGTCATTTTGCCCCTAAATACCCCAAAAAATTAAAAAGATAATTTTTCACAACAATTTTGACATCATAAAATATGTAAAGATGAATAGCTCTTAAAAAATCAACCACTTAAAATTTATTCAAGGAATAGATTTTTGTAACGAATTAAACAAATCAATTCTTTATTAACTAACTAATACCAATCATGCAAAATCAAATCATTCTAACTACAAAAGATGAGTTATCAGAACTTATCAAAGAATCATTATCACAGCTATTATCTAGCCAAACTAAACAGAATATCGCTCCTGCTGAAAATTCAAAACAGTTTTTAACTGTTGAAGAAACCTGTAAGTTCTTAAGTGTTGCAAGGCAAACTTTATATGCTTACACTTCTAATCGTCAAATTCCTTTTATTAAAAAGGCTGGAAAAAACTATTTCAAATATGATGATTTAGCTGATTGGCTTAATTCAGGCAAAAGAAAATCAAAAGAAGAAATTCAGAATGAAGTTAACAATGGTCGAAAATTTAAATAAATAATTATGAAAAACTCAAATATAAGTTTAGAAACTAATCTTGTTTCAATTAAAAAACGAGGTGCTCAACCCAAACAATGTCTTGAATATATTCTATTTCCTGTAGCTCATTCGAGATACAGGAACCTCCTAATTGCTCGATTTGGAGCAATTGGTGTAGGTATTTTTGACGAAATTAGAATACAAATTGGTGGAAATAAAGAAGGTGGATATTTCATTCATTACAACAATGATGACTTTGAATTATTAGCAAGTAATTTAAAAATTGAACAAAGTTTCTTAGAAAACTGGTTTAATTTCTGTTTAGAAAAATCAATTTTTTCTAAAGAAATGTACAATAAATACAATATTATAACTTCAATTGAAACACAAGACAACTGGATTTTAGCTGCAAAAGAAAGAAAAGGGTTTTATGAAGGTATAATTGATGAGTATATGCTAATTGATTACTCTGATGCATTAGTTCAAAACCAAAAAAAATACCCTTCAAATAACTTAGAGTTAAAAAACAAACAAAATAAAATTACAAATAATAAAGAATTGACAATTTCCGCTAATACAAGCACTCATAATTCGGTAAGTAAAGTAAAGCTAAATGAAGACAAGTTAAATGAAGTTAAAAGAAGAAGAAATTATCTATTATTCTTATTCTTAAAAAAGAATAATGCTTTTACTGATTCTCTTTTGAATAAAGATATAAATTTCAAAAATTTAAATTTTAAAAATATTGAAAATGAAAAACAAAAAATACCAATAGAAAAAGAAAAAAAAGTTGCGGCAAAAAAAGAAAAACATCCGAGTAGAGACCGAATGGTTCAAATTTATGAATCTCAAGGAGCTGTTTACGCAAACAACAAAGATGAAAATACCGCCATAAATAATTTAATAAAACATTTAGAAAAAGAATGCTTGCGAAATTTCAATTATGATGAGTCGCCTGAAAAATTACATGATGATATCGTGCAATATTACCAAGACATCATAACACAAAAACACAAGCTCAGTTCCTTTTTACAATCTAGCCTAAATTCTTTCGGTTTTACTTACAATAAAATTACTGCAATTATACTGGAGCTGAAAAATGCAAACCGTAAAGAGCTAGAAGGCAATGAAACCAAAGTGTTTTCAAAAAAAGAAGCATTGCAAGCTCAAAACATGGAATTATTTCAACGAATTTTAAGTAAACATCAACAAAATGCAAATTATTAATCGCAATTCTAAAGATTATGCCCCTATCAAATTTGATAAGGTCATTTCAAATGAGAATAGAAACAATTTCACAATCATTAAGCATGAAGAAAATAAAACAAATTCAATCCATTTAAAAGGGTGTTTACTTCCTGATATTAAAGAGGTACACACGCCAACAAATGGTGTAATTCAAATTACTAAAGATACTAGAATTCTAATTGATATAATGCAAAATTCAGCTCGAATTTCAACTTACGAAAAAGAGTATTTAGTAGTATTTGCATTCAAGTTGATAGATTTTATGTATATGGAAACAAATCAGCGTTTACCAGATAAAGAATTCAAATTGAATTTAGCTGAAAGAATATCTACCAATATTGAACAATACTTCATGACGCTTACTGATAAAGAGATTGAATTTGCGACTGAAAAAGCTATTCTTGGAGACTTTGGCGAATGGATGGGTATTTCTGTTGCAAACTGGACAAAAGCAATTAAAGTCTATTTAAATTCAAAATTAAGAGCTAACGCAAAAGTGATTCTTTCAACAATTGAAAGGGACATTCAAATGAAAGAAAATGATACAATTAAAAAAGCTCAACTAGATAATATTGAATACTTCCATGAATTGCAAATACAATACGATTTTGATAATATGATTGGCATTGCTCAGGATATTCAAAATTGTTTAGCAAATGGTACTGGCTATGCCTATAACCTTGAATTGCTTTATAACTTTTTTGAGAAATGTAAATTAATAACATTTACAAATGAGGAAAAGCTAAAAGCTTTTTACGATGCCTTGGCGATTAAAAAACATGAGATAATGCAACAAACAAATATTGCATTAAAGCACAGAACTGATAAATTTAAAGTTTATCAAAAAGCTATAAAAGGAAGTACTGAACACAATGAAATATCAATGAGAGCAAAAATTGCAATTGTGAAAAAGTATCTAAAAGAACTCACAATTTCACAATTGCAAGTTCAGAATTGTTTCACAATTTACAATTTCTACAATTTTTACAATTTTAAAATATAATCAACTGACAATCAATTGATAAAATTACAATTTTTACAATTTCAATTGTAGAAAAATTGTAAGAAAATTGTAGAAAAATTGTAATAAAATTGTAGAGAAATTGTAATTAGGAATTGTGAAAATTGTAATGAATTGTATTTACAATTTTCACAATTTATAGAATTAAAACATTGATTATCAAAACAAAAGCAATAATTTAAATACAATTTCAGGTTCACAATTTCTACAATTTTTACAATTTGCAATTGTAAAAATTGTAGAAATTGTGAGAATTGTGAGAATTGTGAGAATTGTAAAAATTGTAGTTCAAAATTGAGAAAATTGTAATTCAAAATTGTAAAAATTGTAGTTAAAAATTGTAATTAGGAATTATGAAAATTGTAATGAATTGTATTTACAATTTTCACAATTTATAGAATTAACAAATTGATTATCAAAACTAAAGTAAATGATTTAAATACAATTGCAGGTTCACAATTTCTATAATTTTTACAATTTGAAATTGTAGAAATTGTATAAAAATTGTAATTAGGAATTGTGAAAATTGTAGAAAAATTGTAAGAAAATTGTGGAGAAATTGTAATAAAATTGTAGAGAAATTGTAATTAGGAATTGTGAAAATTGTAATGAATTGTATTTACAATTTTCACAATTTATAGAATTAAAACATTGATTATCAAAACAAAAGTAAATAAATCAAAGACAAATTCAGGTTCACAATTTCTACAATTTTTACAAATTGCAAAATTGTAAGAAAATTGTAGAAATTGTATAAAAATTGTAATTAGGAATTGTGAAAATTGTAGAAAATTGTAAGAACATTTAAATCAAAATTGAAGAATTGCAATAACAATATTTAGTAAAAACATTGTCATCTATAATCACTAATTTAGAATCTGACATCAACTTATGTGATTACAATTTCCAACAAGCTGAGGTTAATTTCGATTTTATTAAGAGAAATAATTATGAAATACAATTAAGTAACTACAAAAGAAAATAGCTGACAGTACCATGTACTATCAGCTATTTCTTTTGTAGGACTTCCTCCTACTTTTCAGCACTTCACACCTAACTCTCAGAATGAAGCTTCGCCCAATAACATTGAGGTTAATAAAGGTATTGATGCGATTTGTTATAATATTCCACTTTCCGATACACACTCGTTTATACCGAAAATCACCTTGTTGAAAATAACGAGAACACACTCAACAAAGTTGGTCAATCTGCTTATGAAAAAGCTTTAGTAAAATTACAATTATTCTGAATTAATGATACTAATTCAATCGAAAATATTATTAAAATTGAATCGAAATTATTTTAAATTCCAAAAATAAAGTTTTGATAAAAATAATCAAACCTTAAACTTTGGAACTAATTTTCAATTAAGAACTCACAAAAATTAAACACTCAATTACAAAAAATACTATTCCTTCACAACCGCAAATCTCCAACACATAATTACCATTCCTATTCAATTGAAATTGGGTAAGAGAGCATTAGAGATATTAGAAAAAAAGAAAACTATTTATTTCCCTTTTTTAACCTTTCATATTCGATTTCAATAAGTCCTAAACCTATTTCTTTTCTTTTTAAATTAACAGCATCTACTGATAAAATATTTGGTGAGAAATACTCTTTTCTCTGTTTATTGTACTCTATATATGTACCAAACACTTGTTTTGATTTTATATAAATCTGATATTCATCTATATATTTTGCATAAGTAATTGGTTTAATTAAACCTTTTTCTTGTAATTCTTTTAAAATTGGGAGGAACTTTAATTGACTGTTTTTTAATTGAAAATTTTCTTTCATTGCAGAAACTGTATAATCATAAAAACCTGAATAGCAGTTTTCTGATTTTTTAGATTGCAATAAGTTAATAACTTTATTAGCTAAAAGTTCAATTTTAACATCACTTACATTTTCTGCAATAGTTTCTTGAACTAAACTATCTACAATATTACAAGATTCATCAAATTGTTCATCACTTCTAGTTCTTGACAAGTGTATAGGACATAACCCTTTGTATTTTCCAGGTCTATACCCAATTGCTGGCCCAACATGTGAACGCCTAACAATACTATCAGAGAATACATAAAATGGATAAATTAAATCTGGATATGGAACTGGATTTAATTCAATTAATGAGTAAGGTTCAAATTTAAATGAAGGACTAAATTCAGGAAAATAAAACCAATTATAAACAAATCTAAATTTACTTTCTAAATCAATTGCTAATAATTTTGCTTCAATATCATTAGATGCTTTTTTATAATCTTCTGGATTTTTATCTCCAGTATAAGTTCCATTCAAATACCTATTACTTGAATATACGAAGTAATCATTATCAATATCAATAGCTTTGTCATACAATTTACTCGCTTTTGAAAAGTTACTATTTAAACTTTCAACTACACCTAAATTATTAAAACTTGAAGCAGTTCCAGCCGCTAGATTAAATGATTTTTTAGCATGTTCATGTTTACCTAAACCATTATAATAAACTCCAATATTATTTGAAAATCGAATTCCAAAATTCTCTACACATTTAATCGCTTCATGATATTTTTGATGAGATAAATGTGTTTCTTTTTTAGACTTATACCAGTCTCCTTCTTGGAAATAAATTACAGATTGATTACATTTTAAATTTTCAAAATTAAGACCTTCTTTAGCAATTGATATAGCTAAATTGATATTTTTATGTGCTTCTTCAAATTTTTTCAATTGTGATTGAGCCATAGCTAAACCACTATAAGCCTTAAAATCAATTTTATTTTCAGTAATAATATTACTAAATGCATTTTCTGCATTACTATATTGATTGGTTTCGAGCGAAATTATACCAATTAAATGATTTGAAGGAAGTTTAATTGTTAAATCATTACTTTTTGCAGATTGATTTAAAAAAGACAAAGCACTAGCTTTCTCTCCTTTTTCATATAAAATATATCCTTTAATCATTATACCAAATGGATGATTTGGTTTTAAAATTAAAAAAGAATCCAAATACTTTTCAGCATCTTTTTTTGCATTTAAATTGAATTTATTCAAAGCCATCAATAGATATAAATCCTCATCAAAAAACCTGTTTTGTTTTTGAATAATACTATTTAAATATAAATCAGCACTTGAATATTTTGAAAGTTGAAATTCCGTTAACGCTAAATTAGCCTCTATATATTTATTTCCAACATTAAGGGCTATTGCTTTTAAATAATAATCTATTGCACCAGCTAGGTCATATTTATTAAAAAAACTATTATTACCTTTACCTACCAATGCAGAGGAGTAATTAGTATTGAAATTTAATGCTTTATCAAAATAGTATAAAGAACTATCAAATTGTTTTAATCCTTGAAAAGAATACCCTAATCCATTTAGAGCTATTATTGAATTGCTATCAGTTTGTAAATGCTTTTTAAATATTTCTTCAGCTTTATTGTATTTATTATTTTTAATATACAAATTCCCTTTATTGACAAATGCATTTATATATTCATTGGGTACATTTTCACCAAAACTTAATGCTTTTTTAAAATTATCTTGTCTAAAATACACACAAGATTTCCCCCAATTTGCAAATTCGGAATGAGTTTTATCATAATTTATTAGTGAGTTTTTGTCATCTTCCAAAAAATAATAATTATTCCCCAAAATTTGATAAACATCTTTTTTCTTTAAAATATTAAAATTAGAATCATTACTAAGTAAAAAATCACAATCTAAATTCGATTTTTCAAATTCAAATTCTTTAGCTTTTAACACTGCAAGTGAAAAAGTATTGATGTTAGTATGTAAATCCAAAATTGAATTTATATTGTTTATTGCAATTTTATTGTCAAGTAATTTTTGGGTTAATCTAAAATAAGTATAATTTGAAATAATTTCAGGGTATTTATATTTAACATACAGACTATCAAAAGTTTTCAAACAGAATTTTTCAAAACCAATTTGAAATTTTGAAATAACTCCTAAACTATTTAAACCTTTATACTTAAAAATAGCATTTGTATTATAATATCTACCTGCATAATCTTTTGCTGATATTAAATCATTATTTTTTATAAAATAATTTGATTTATTTAATGAGCTTTTGGTTGCTTTGGGTGTAATTGAATCAGCTAAAATTAGAAAATTATCTTTTTGATAAATCTTGTAATAAGGATTTTGAGCTTTTAAAATTGTACTTAAAACCGTAAAAACTAAAATTAGCGTGTTTTTTTTCATAAATTGTATTCTAATTTAATATAAATGCTAATTTATTAACTATTTCGAGTAAATGAAGTCTATTTTAAAGAAAATATTAAGCTTATTGATTTTATTTGTTTTGTCTAGTGGAATAACTTTTGCTCAAAATGAAATTATTTTTGAAGAAAATTTCAATGATAATTCTAAAAATTGGAATGGAGGGCTAGATTCTAATGAGTTTTCAGAAATTAAAGACGGAAAATATTATATTGAAAATAGAGATTTAACAAATACTCGTTTTTTTTCTAATAATATCCCTTTAAATAAATTATCAAATTTGGTGATAGAAACAAGTATTGAAAACATTGATACATTAAATCCGAATTCAACAATTGGAATATGTGTACGGTCAGTTGATAAAACAGAAAATTATGTTTTTTATTATTGTTCTAGTAGAAAAGTTTTTAGCATTATAAAATATAATTCTGATTCAACAAAAACACTTGTTGGTTGGACTAATAATATAGCTATAGATAGTAAAAAAAACAATATCAAAATTGTTAAAAAAAATAATATTTGTTTTTTTTGTATCAATAATTCAGTATTAACTCATATACAAATAAATACCAAATTAGATAATCAATTCATTTTTAGGGTTTCAAATTTAAATAAAATCAAAATTGATTATTTGAATTTATCTAAATTAAACAATAATACATTAATAGATAAATACTGGAAAAGTAAAAAGCATTTGATTTTTTTAAATACTCGAGAGGATTATAAAAAGATTATAAATATCAACAAAAAAGCATTGGTATATTTTGAAATGAAAGATTACAAAAAAAGTATTTTTTACTATAATAGCTGTTTAAATTACAAACTTTATGTTAAAGATGAATACATTTTGAAAAAAAGTATTGCTGATATATACTCAATAAATAATATTAATAACCTAGAAGCTTATTCAATTTTTAATGAATTATATAATTCATATTTTAAAGATTTTGAACATCCAATATTTTTAGATTCAAATGAAGTGCAACTGTTTTATAACAACTTTGGTGCGGTGGCTAGTAGATTAGGAAAAAGCGACATTGCATTAAATTATTATTTAAAAGCTTTGAAATATGGAACAATTACCAATCAAAGTGAACTAGGAGCCTTGTATGTTAATATAGGCAATATTTATGTTAATAAGTTTGAAAATATTTTAGCTATGAAATATTTTGAAAAAGGATACAATTATTTAGAAAAATATCCAAATAAATTTGCTAATGAATATTTAAATCGTGCCTATTCAGGTCTTTTATTAATTTCACAACAACTTGGATTAAGAGAAAATGTTTTTATATATGCAAACAAACTATACGAATATGCATCATTAACTAACGACAAAAATAATATTTTAATTAGTCTTTATACTCTTTCAAATAATGACGATTCCACAATTGCTATAAATGCTAGTATAAAAGCATTTGACTTTTCAACTAATAATAATTATTTTATTGAAGAGTCTAAGATAAATTTAATTACAACAAAAGCTAGGTTTGGAATATGTAATGATAATGATTATTTTAATAAAATTAAGAATATTAAAAATATAAATACAATTAGAAGTTTAGCACAAGCTTGTTATTACTGTGAATTATTTGAGAAGGGCTTAGATTTTTTTATTTTATTACCCGATACTTGTACAACACTAAATTTTAATTGCAAACAACAGCTTGATAATACTTTTATAGGAGAAATGTATTATTTGACAAATCAATTCAGTAAATCATCCTCTTACTATTCAATTGTTATTAAGAATGATATAGACAAACTAATGAATTACAACAATTTAACACCAAACGAAAAAGAAATAAACTTTTCAACTTTAAATAATAGTAGAAACGTCTATTATTCATTATTTGAAAATGAAAAATTAAACAATCAAGCTAATAGTTTAATTAATTTATTTGCTTTGAATCAAAAAAATTTAATTTCAAAAACAAATATTAATCAAAAAATCAGTGATAGAAATTTAAGGGAAATAGAAAAATTAAATTATACTGATTTATTAAATTCCTTAAAAAATAAAATAAATAATAATACAGTAGCAATTGATATTAGAAAATATAAATATTTCAATATTTACAATAGAACAATTTCTGACTCAATTCATTACACTTTATTAGCAATTGCTAAAGATACAACCTTTTCTATTTACCTAAAATAACTGATAAGAACT
>JBEEOW010000050.1:0-19289 GCA_041191405.1 Bacteroidota bacterium | reverse complement strand
GAACCATGGAACGGTAAGTACGACAACGGAGCAGAAGCTCCAATTGCAACTTACTACTACGTCATCACCCCAAATAAAGACGGATACAAAAACAAAGCTGGTTCGGTTACTATTGTGAAATAATTAATGTGTATTAAAATGAAAAAATATTTAATCGTAATTGCTGTTTTGCTTACAACAGCATTAAATGTGAATGCACAACAGCAAGGACAATTTAGTCAATACATGTTAAATTATTACATGATAAACCCGGCAGTAAGTGGAACTGAAGACTATATAGATATTAAAGCAGGTTATAGATTACAGTGGGTTGGAGTTGAAAATGCTCCTAAAAACTATTATGTATCTGCACATGCTCCAATAAATAAATTACACAGTTCGCATAATGGTAAAAGGGCAAACAAGAAAATGCTTGATCACCATTCATTTGGAGGAATGTTTAATGGGCAAACAGCAGGTCCACTATCAAGAACAGCAGGTTATGGCTCTTATGCATACCACTTACCTCTTGACCCTAAACATTTCCTTTCGATGGGAGTTATGGCTGGTGCTGTACAATATTCATTAACGCCGTCATTTGGAGCTGGCCAGCAAGCTGATGACCCGGCAATTACAAATTTTAGTATCACAAGACCAGATGCATCTATTGGTTTATGGTTTTATTCTTACGAATATTTTGCAGGAATATCAACAGCTCAAATATTTGATAATAAAATTAACACTACTGTTGCCGATGGATTAAATGCAACCTTAAATAGACATATTTACTTTACAGGTGGCTATAACATTTCAATAGATAAATATGTTAAAGTTATACCTTCAACTTTAATCAAATATTCAAATAAAGTTTTGCAAGCCGACATTAACTGTAAACTTAAATATCAAGGAAAGTATTGGTTAGGAGGCAGTTACAGACATAATGATGCACTAGTAGTTATGGCTGGATGTTTAATAGCTCGTCAAGTAGATTTAGGTGTATCGTATGATGTAACAACATCAAAATTTAGAAGTTATACAGGAAGTACTTATGAATTTGTATTAGGCTATAGATTTAGCTATAATGAAGGCATTATCAATCCATCTGATTTCTGGTAAAATTTCTTTAACATCTTTATTAAAATCAAAAGAGGAAACCTTCATATCTCGGTTTCCTCTTTTGATTTTATAGATTTTTATTTTTAAACTTATTAAACTTTATTACGTCAAAATCAGTTAATGTACAAAAACACACAAAATGAACATTTCACTTTCTAAGTTAAAATGGCGTTATGCCACTCAAAAGTTTGATTCAAGTAAAAAGTTAAGCGATGAACAACTTAAACATTTTTTAGAAGCTTTGGTTTTAACACCTTCATCTTCAGGATTACAGCCTTGGAAATTTGTAGTTGTAACTGACGATAAAGTAAGAGAAACTTTATTGCCTTATGCTTATAATCAAACGCAAGTTGTTGATGCCTCGCATTTAATTGTACTTTGTAGAATTGATAATTTAGATCATGAACATGTACAAAAATATGCAAAATCAGTAATTGATACTTTAAATAAAACTCCTGAAGAACTAGAAAAATTTATCAATAACACTACTAAATTTTTAAGCAAACTTACCACAGACGAAAAAATTAGTTGGATAAAAAACCAAATTTATATAGCACTTGGTAATGCTATGACTTATGCTGCTTTCGAAGGAATTGACACTTGCCCAATGGAAGGTTTTGTTAATTCGGAATTTGATAGAGTATTAGGTTTAGCAAAACACAACTTAAAATCTGTAGTGGTATTACCAATTGGCTTTAGAAGTGAAGAAGATAAAAATGCTGAAAGACCTAAAGTTAGATTTGATTTAGATGAAGTGGTGCTTTGGAAATAACACTATTTTCTCCAAATTTTCAGTTCTTTATATTTGATTTCCGACATCCAAAACAAACCAATCAATATCAAAAATTCAATAATGTAACTCGTTGAAATTAAACCATTAATATTGAATTTTTGGGTTAAAAATAGACTTAAAGGTAAGTACATTATTGAGGTAAATAATAAAATATTGGCAAACATACTTTCTTTTCGTGCTGCCATAATATACATGTTATACACATTGTTTATTGCAATAATAATGGGGATAAAACACAGCTGTTTTAATATTTCTTTACTTTGATTGAAGTTTTTAGAAGGGTTGATTAAATACAAATAATCAGCCAAAAAATAAGTTAAACCTACAAAAACGATTGTCCCTGCAATTAAAAATAACATATATTTTTTTAGAAATATGTTTAGCTTTTTGCTTTTGTTTTCAAATTCAATACAAACAAATGGATAAATAACTTGGTATAAAGTGCTAAGTAACTGTCGAACGAATGCCACAATTTTCTCTGCTAAAGAATAGTAGCCAATAATAGTTTTATCAGTAAATATTCCTAGAATTAATACATTTGATGACACAGTAAAACTTACTGCGAAGGAGGCTATAAATACTTTAAATCCATTTTTTATATGTGATAAAATAGAGGAAAGGTTAAAATGTAACTGTAATTTAAACTTATATTTATTTGATAACCAAGCATAAGCTCCAATAACTCCAATAAAATTTGTAGCAGCTAAAACTATATTTACCCATTGATAATCATTTTTATTAACTAAATACAAACATATAATTGCTACTCCTAAGCCTTTACAAATGCCATTAATTATTGCCACTGGTTTTAAGTTTTCAATTCCTTGAAACACATAACTTGGAAATAAACTTACGCTTAAACCTAAAATGGCTCCAAAGTAAAAATCAAATAGTAATAATCTGTAATTTGGAATGAATAACGTTAAACCTGAAATTATTAAAACTGATAGTATAAACAATATAATTTTTACACTTAAAATCTCTGATATATAATTAGATATAAATTTATTATTGTTTCTGTTAACACTTATTTCTCTTGAAGCAATAGCTGCGAAATGGTAGTCGCAAGTTATCATTACGTAAGTAGAAATTACTTGCGTTAAACTTAAAATACCGTAATTATCAAAACCATAATGTGAAATATAAAAAGGAATTAATACTAATGATAACAGTACATTTATACCATTATTCATTAACAAAGAAATAAAGTTTACGATAATTTTTTTAAACATAATTATTAGTTCAACCTCCTAATAATTAATTGATTCACAAGCTCAAAAAGTGCTTTTGGAGTTAATGTTCTCCAGTTTTCAATATCTAATGTACCTCCAAAATTCACATAATTATCAATCATGTATTTGGGCCATTCAGATGTTACATGTTCTCTAAAATTGATTGCTGCTATCCAACCATCTTCAATATCTTCAAACCATTCTTCATAATAACAATCATCTGAACCATGAAAATTAAGTACATGTTCGCCAATTAATATAAAATGACGAATGTTTTCATGTGTCATCAAATCAATAATATTACGTTTTAAATGCATAATATCATTATGTAATGCATCATTCCATTCTCCTAAAAATTCAATTATGGCAAACTCTTGTGTGTAATCAACAAAAAGTATTTTTATATACAATGTTTCAGAGCCTATATAATCCCAAAGAGGGTGAATATAATAACCGTAAATAGTGTTTTCGTATTGGGTTAAATTATATTCAGCTTGATAATGAGGAGATTTTGGGTCTTTATTAGATGAATAATATTTGCTCCAATTAAAATATGGCTCTATGTTGTGCATGTTGCTTTTAATTAATAAGCCACTTTTATTCCATGGTAGGTTTCTTGCACTTGGTAATCTTTACGAAGCGGGTAACCAACCCAATCGTTTGGCATTAAAATTCTGCGTAAATCAGGATGAGAAGTAAAACGAATACCTAATAAATCAAATGCTTCACGTTCGTGCCAATTTGCTCCTCCCCAAATGGGTGTAATACTATCAATGGTTGGTAATTTTTCGGGCTCGTTAGTGTGGCGTGGTATTGTTACTTTGATAATAAAAGAATGTTCGTAAGGGATTGAATATAAATGATATATTACTTCCATTGTGTCTTTTTCGGGACCATTATCAATTCCACTAACAAGAGTTAAATAGTCAAAATATAAATTTTCGTGGGTAAATAGTAATTGGCAAACTGGCAATAAATAGTTAGCATCTAATTCAATAAATGGCTGAATTACATCGCTTTTAATGTTTACAATTACATTATCATCTGCAATAGTTTGTTTAATTGTAGCTACTATTTCTTCGAAATTCATAATTATACATTTTTACCCATTAACCTCAATAATGCTAACGGAGCAACTATATGTTCTTCTTTTATTTTTTCCTGCAATTTTAAAAACCCACCAATTAGGGCTTCAGGACGTGGCGGACAACCAGGCACATATACATCAACAGGAATAATTCTATCTACACCTTTAACTACATGGTAGCCATGTTCCCAATAAGGTCCACCGCAGTTTGAGCAACTTCCCATTGAAATAACATAACGAGGTTCCGCCATTTGCTCATATAACCTACGAATTCTGTCAGCCATTTTGAAAGTTACTGTACCTGCAACAATCATCACATCTGACTGACGAGGCGAACCTCTTGGTATAACTCCAAACCTATCTAAATCATAACCAGACGCATACGCCGACATCATCTCAATTGCACAACAAGCTATTCCAAAACCCATTGGCCATATCGAAGATAATCTAGCCCAGTTTACCAAATCATCTATTTTGGTAATTACTATGCCTCCTTGACCGCTTTTATCTGTTAGTTCCAATTGATTCATGTTAAGTCAAACAAAAATAAGGCTTTGATTTTATATAATGAACTTTTATGTAAACAATAATATTTTTGAAAAGAATTAAATCCCCAAAACTAAGCCAAACCCACTTTTCACTAAGTCAAACCCTAGGTTAACTTATTGCTTATTTTAAGGTGTAATTTTTTAATGCTATTTCGAGCCATATTAAAGTTTAACCACTTAAAAGCTCGAACTTATGAATACCAAAACTGAAAAACGTTTCCATGCATTTATACTGTTTATGTTTGGAATTTTAATGTTGAATGTGCTTGAATCATGTGCTCAAAGTACAGATAATCAAAATACTACAACAGTTGTAAATCAAGAAAAATCAAAAAAGAAAACCATCAAAATTGCTTTGTTATTGGATACTAGCAATAGTATGGATGGCTTAATTGAACAAGCTAAATCGCAACTTTGGACTATTGTAAATGAACTTGCAAAAGCTACTTGCGATGGCTCAAAACCCGACATCAAAATTGCCCTCTACGAATATGGCAATAGTGGCTTAAACCCTGAAACAGGTTACATTCGTCAGGTTACTGAGCTCACCGCCGATTTAGATAAACTTTCGCAAGACTTATTTTCGCTTAAAACCAATGGTGGCGATGAATTTTGTGGACATGTAATTCACACTGCAACCAATCAGCTTCAATGGAATATTGACGGAAACGATTTACAAGCAGTATTTATAGCTGGAAATGAACCATTTAATCAAGGAACTATCAATTACAGCAATGCTTGTGTCGCAGCCAAAAACAAAAAAATTATTGTTAACACTATTTTCTGCGGCAATTTTAACGAAGGAATTTCAAGTGGGTGGAAAAACGGTGCCGATTTAACTGGTGGTGCTTACATGAGTATTGAACAAAATACCAAAACTGTATTTATCGAAACTCCTTATGACGATAAAATATCAGCTTTAAACGACTCATTGAATGATACTTACATAGGATTTGGTATCAAAGGAAAAGAAAAAAAGATGTTGCAATCGCAACAAGATAAAAACGCAGAAAGCTATTCAAAAGCAAACAAAGTAAACCGTGCTGTTACCAAAAGTTCATACTTATACAAAAATGAATCATGGGATTTAGTTGATGCACAATCAGCTGGAAATGTTAAAGTTGAGGAAATAAAGGAAGAAGAATTACCTCAAGAAATGCAAAAAATGGACACAAAAGAACGCAAACAATACATCGACATAAAATCGCAAAAAAGAGAAAAAATCAACAAACAAATTGCCGAATTGAATCAACTACGCAACCAATATATTGCCAAACAATCGCAGGCTGCAAACACACCCAACGCCACACTCGACAATGCAATGATTGAAGCTGTTAGAAAACAGGCAATCGCTCAGAATTTTGTTTTTGAAAAGTAATTCGAATTAAAATTCAGCGAAAAATAGCATTTACTCAGGTTTCGACTGCGCTCAACCACCGTAAAGGCTATTTTTCGAGTAACTGATACTCGAAAACGGTCACTGAGCGGAGCCGAAGTGTTAGTTTTCGCTGAATTTTTAATTTTTCATAGCACAAACAACACACAAATTCTCAAAGCCATGAAAAAATATATCCTTATTTCAGCAATTGCTGTATTGGCAATGTTGAATATTAGTGCATCAACCAATGAGCAACTAGCTAATTATGAAAATGTTAAAGCTAATATTTTGTCAAAACAAAGCGTGTTTGCAAATGCATATCTCAAAGAAAACAATATTGCTAAAAAAGATAGTATCGTATTGGCGGCAAGTAGTTTTTTGGAAAAAACATTGGTTGAGGATGTTTTTCCACAATGGTACGGCACAGGTTGGGATTTTAATGGAGTTTCTCAAATACCTAAAAAAGGAGATATAGCATGTGGATATTTTATTTCAACTACTTTAAAACAAGCTGGTTTACAAGTTGATAGGTGTAAACTTGCCCAACAAGGAGCAATGGAAATTTGCACAAGTTTATCAGGTAAAAACAATGCTGTTTTAAACAAAGGCAAAACCGAAATTGAAACAATCAACTTTATAAAAGCCAACTTGAAAAACGGTTTATATATCATGGGTTTTAGTAATCATGTTAGTTTTTTACACAAAAAAGGTAAATCAATTAACATAATCCATTCAAACTATATATCGGACAAAGTAGAATCAGATGATTTTGCTACAAGTAGCATATTAGCTTGGAATAACCCAGTTGTATTTGCCCCAATTTTACCCAACAAATCATTTGTAATTAATTGGCTTACAAAATCTTCAATTAAAATTAATTTAACTAAAATCAATAAATAATCATGAAAAAATTAGCAATTATAATCACCTTATTTGCTTTGAGTTTATCGCAAATAGTATCAGCACAAACACCAATTGGCAATATTGATGTAAAAGGTTTTGGATCGGTAAATGTGTTTCCAAATGCAGCTACAATAACTCTCAATATCAAATTTGTGAAACCGACTTTGCGTGAAGCCATCAATGAAACGCAAAAAACAGAACTAGCTGTAATCAACATCATTAAGCGATATGTAAGCGATACATCTGAAATAATGAAAGGATTTATTTCAACAGATAAATCAAATTATTGGAATGAAAAATTGCAGAAATATATATTTATGGGTTTTGAGAGTCAGCAAAGTATAGTTTTCCCATTGAAAGATTTGAATAGAATGGAAAAATTTACTGAGGAAATACTTAAAACCAGAATTCAAGAAATAACAAGTATATCCTATTTTCACACAGATGCGGCTACATTTTACAAAAAAGCCCAAGATTTAGCAATTAAAGATGCCCTTGAGTCAACCCAAAGAATAGCACAGAGTTCTGGTGTAAAACTTGGTAAAATTAACTTTGTAGATACAGATGCGAGTCCGAATACAGCATTATACCAAACTTATAACACAGAATCATTTCAAGCGTACGGCAAAATGATGGGTGGAAGAGGTGTGCGTTCAAGCGGACAATTAATACATTTCACAGCAAGTATTACCATGAGAACCAATATTATAGAATAGAGAATTAAATATTGATTTTCGTTATGATTATAAATATTTCCTTTTAATTTTAAATTATGGATAAGATTAAAATTTTAACAGAAAAACATAGTTTCATTAATGACACTATTTTTAAACTAAAAACTTATTTATTAACTGGTAATCGTATGTTGAAAAATATACTATATCCAGTAATGAAATTTGATTTTAACTCTAAACTTATACATAATCCTATCATTTCTAAGTCTGAAAGTGAACTTTGGAATCCATTTGATAATAATGAAAATTGGATATTAACTGCTGGTAAAATTGAAAATCTAAGAATAGCTGCGAAAAAAATAAATGGAATTGAAGTTAAAGCAAATGAAATTTTTAGTTTTTGGAAACATATAGGAAATCCAAATTTTGGTAAAAGATATGTTATTGGAAGAGAAATAAGAGAAGGTTGTATTGTTCCTACCATTGCAGGCGGTCTTTGCCAGTTATCAAATGCACTTTATGATGCGGCTTTAAATGCAAATTTTGAAATTGTTGAAAGGCATAAGCATACAAAAGTAATTAAAGGATCTCTTGCTGAACAAAATCGTGATGCAACTGTAAAGTGGAATTATCTTGATTTAAGATTTAAATCATCATTTGATTTTAGAATAGAAGTAGTTTTGACATCAGATAAATTAATAGTTTATTTTAAAAGCATTCAAAAAAACAAAATAGTTTCAGATAATATAATTGAGTTTAAACAATCTAATAAACTTAATGACTGTTATTCTTGCGGAAATTTAGCCTGTTATAAACATAACGATAGGTCATCTTTGAAGAATGATATAGAAACTACCACTTATATACTTGATGAAAAATGGCCAGAATATGAAACTTATATAAATGAACATGCAAAACCCTCCGATAATTATATATTTTCAGTAAAGAAAAATAGGCTTGTAAATAGTAATAGGTATACTTGGTTTAAAAATAAACCAATTAACGCTAGAACTACACAATTTCAAGGACTTTTCAGATTTTTTTATAGTAGATATGCTCAAAAAATTAAAAAAAATAGTTTTGAAACTTCTTTGGTTCTAGACAAAAAGATAGCTTTTGCTGCTGCAAAAAAAATAAATATTGACTCAACTCACTTAGTTATTTCTCAAAATTTATTGCCTTTTATTTATGAAACAGGAGTCTTAGGTGGTAGAACTTTCGATGTATTAATGACAAGACTTCCATTTGAATTTTTACATGAAAACCTAAATAATGCATTTAATAATTATCCAGAAAGTAAAACTTTAAATGATTTTAGAGCTCCGAAAAAGTTAATTGAATTAGAAAATAATGCTTTAAACAAAGCAAGATATATTATTACACCTCATTCAGAAATTGCTAAAATATTTAATAATAAGGTAATTAAATTAAATTGGCATATTCCAAATCAAACTAAATTAAATTTTAGAGGTAATAAAATTCTTTTCCCTGCATCAGCTTTAGGAAGAAAAGGAGCTTATGAAATTAAAAGGTTAGCAAAAGAACTCAACTTAAATATTTCAGTTTTAGGAAACGCAATAGAATACGAAAATTTTTGGGAAGATATTAAGACAGAGAAATTTAATGGCAATTTTGAAGAAATTGGACTAGTTATTTATCCTACTTTTATTGAAAACCAACCTAGACAACTTTTGAAAGTAATTTCTAATCAAATAATTGTAATTACAACACCTTCATCTGGTATTGATGCGTCAGAAAAAGTTAAAATTGTAAATATTAATGATTATGACAACTTAAAAAGTGTTGTAAAAGAATTTTTAGAAAATTGATGATTTAATTAAATATAATAAATTATTTATGAAACACCTATACACAGCACTTGAAGTTAACAATGAAATTTTAAAATCTGTAATTCCAAATAACAATTTGCGAATCAGGCAATTGATTCTGAAATAAATGGTGGATAAACTTGTAAAATTATTTTTTTTTATAACCAAAAACACGTTCCTTAATTTCTTTGCCAGTTTTTGTAGCAGCTAAACCACCTAGTGCTGTTTCTTTGTATCTATTCTCCATAGCTAAACCAATTTCTCCCATGGCTTCTATACATTCATCTACCGGAATTACTGCCGACACATCTGCAATGGCAATTTGTGCAGCTGTAAATGCGATGGATGCTGCACTTGCATTACGTACTACGCATGGCACTTCTACCAAACCGGCAACTGGGTCGCATACTAAACCTAATGTACACTGAATTGCAATAGCCACTGCATTAAAAACTTGGTCTATACTTCCTCCTAAACTATAAACAATAGCTCCGGCAGCCATTGCTGATGCACTTCCTGTTTCGGCCTGACAACCTCCTACTGCTCCTGATAATGAAGCTTTTTGATGAATAATTAATGCAATTCCTGCTGTTAATAACAGAGCATCAGCAATAGTTTGTTTATCTAAATTATGCTTTAATTCAAGATTATACAAAACCCCTGGAATAATGCCGCTTGCACCTGCTGTTGGTGCCGCTACAATTCGACCCATGCAGGAATTTACTTCTTTTGCTGCGATGGTTGTTGCAACTAAAATTTTAAAATCTAAACCTAAAACATCTATTTTACAATCATTTACCTTTTTACCTCCATTGTTTATCATTCTGCTAAAAGAGGTCATATCATCAGTTAATCCAGTTTGAATTGCTTCGCACATTACCTGATAATTTGCTAGCATTTTTTGGTAAATGGTATCTTTATCTGTTGATTTTAAGGCAATTTCGTAATTTAGAACTACCTCGTGTAATGCTATATTATTATCAATTGCTTCATTTTTCCATTCAGCAAATGATGTAAATGTAAAAGCCATAAATTTAGATTTATGGCTTTTGTACGGATATGTTATTTATAAGTTGATTTAGCTTAAAAATTCAATTTTTTCAATTGTTCAGAATATAATTTTTCAGCTATTTCGTCATCAGTAATATGATAACGAGCTCCAATATATTTTACAATTTTGCCTTCTTTATCTTTAACAGGAACAAAACATCCGTCAACCCAATAATGCGAACCATCTTTTGCTTTATTTTTAATAATACCTTTAAATACTTTTCCAGATTTAATCGTTTCCCAAAATAGTTTAAATAATTCTTTTGGCATATCTGGATGACGAAATATATTATGAGGTTTACCAATAAGTTCTGATTCCTCATATTTTGATACTTCTAATAATTTTTTATTTACATGTAATATATTTCCATAAATATCAGCCTCTGACAATATGGTTGTTATACCAAATACTTCATTTTGAATTTTATTTTCTTTTAATTGATTTTCTATTTCAAGCTTAACATTTACTAAATTCTCTTCAGTTGATTTTAATGTATCTAACATTTTAACCATTTCTATTTCTTTACGTTGCATCTCTTCTTGAGTAGCCGACATTTCTTCTAAATTCTGACGCATTTCCTCTTCAGCTGAACGCATTTCTTCGGCTTGTTGATGTGATATTGCCAACAATTCTTTTGTACGTGCATTAACTTTTACACTTGATATTGTTGATGCTACACTATCTGCAATTTTTTCAACGTAATTAATTTGATAATCTTCAAGTTCATGAAAAGATGCTAATTCAATCACTCCTACTACTTCTTGATTTACCTTTAATGGTACTAGTAAAATTGCTTTGGGATTTGCTCCTCCTAAACCTGAGCGTATCTCTGCATAATTATTTGGGATTTCAGTTATATACATTGTTGCGCCTTCTAAAGCAACTTGTCCAACCAATCCATCTCCTTTTTCTATTTTTTTATCAATAAATTTCTTTTTATCATAAGCATAAACCGACAATAAATCCATCATTTTAGGATTGTTATCATTTGTTACAAATATTGCTCCTTGATTTACCTTCATGTATTTTACTATGAATTTTATAATTTCATCGTATAACATTTCAGGATTATCTAAATTTTGACGTAATGTTTCTCCAATTTGTGCTAAACCTGTATTTGCCCAATTTCGTTTTTTATCTTCTTCAATCATTTGTTTCAGATTATCACGCATTTTTATAAGTGATTCTCCTAATATTCCTTTGTTATTAAATACAACAATATCAGAACTTTGACTACTATCTGTAATATCTTCTGAAAGTACAGTTACCATTTTATTTAAATTGTCACCAACTTTATCCACTGCTAACACAATCTCTCCTATTTCATCATCTGAAATTTGTGACTTGTTAATTTGTGGAATATTTCCTTCTGAAAATTGATTTAATATCTCTTTTAAATATAAAGTTTTATCAATTACCGAATATTTAATTTTTCTATAACTATAAAATGAAAAAACTATTACAAAAATTAAAGTTATAAAAATAGCCAATAGCATGTCTGGTGTAAAAAATATAGATAGCGTTATCTCACTTTTTGGTATTACAGTAAATGCATTCCAATTTTTACCTTTATAAATATATGCTCCTTGAGCGGTTGAAGTTCCAATTTCTGAATTACTAAAATCAATTTTTTCACCATTCATATCAAGTGAAAAATCTTCATTCTCAATAAGTTTGGTATTAAGTTTCTGCGCATCTTTTATTAATTTTTCATCATTTGCATCTATAATTGAACCTTCGTTATTTGTAATAATTATTTTTGCTTGAGGTTCTGTAGTATGTAAATCTTTTTCAGCTGCTTGTCTAATTCCTTGTGTTACATCATTCCAGTTTGCAAAATTATACCAAACACCAATCACATTTCCGTTGTCATCTTTAATTGGGGCTGCAAAAGCCATTCCCATACCTGATGAATTATATAATCTACTTACATCATTATTTACAAAAAAATCAGAATACCATGCGCCACCTTCAGGTCCTGATGAAGAAATACATGTTCTAAACCATTCTTCATTAGCAACATTTTTATTTAAAAGTACAGAGGTATTTACTGGTGTTGCTTTTTTATCTAATGTATTTGCCATTACAACATTTCCACGCAAATCAACTACCAACATCAAATCGTACAATACATAATATTGTGTCATTGTGTTCATAAATGATTGTAAATCATTAGCTACAGTTGTATCTCCTGATAGTTTTTTTATAACTAATTTGTTTACAGCAAATGCTTGTACATCACCAAATCGTTCATAGAAATTTCTATCAATTTTATCTAAAACACTTTGTGAAGTTAATTTTGCTGTTACTAATTTGGCTTCATTTTGGGCATCAACCATTTTATCGGCTAAATATAAAAACAAAGCAATAAGTGATAAAGCCAAGATTGATATAATTTGTAAACCTAGTGTTGCAAATATTTTACCTTTAAAATATAGGGATATTGTTTGTAAGTATTTTTTCATAACAAAATTAGTATTCACAACATTAACGTAAAAAAATTTTTATTTGTTTAAGTTTTATTAGTTAAATAAATGACTTTTAGCAACTATACGTAATTTTACATAAAAATAATGGTGAACTAAATAACTATTTAATTCACCATTTGCACTAAATCTAAAATCTTAATTTTTAACTATTTTACTTATTTTTTTTCCAACTTTTACAAAATACAATCCAGGTTCAAAGGATTCAATATTTAAATTTTCAGAAGGTGTAAGTTGTTTAGAAATTAATAAAAAACCTGTAGAATTATAAATTTTAACTTCTTGATTTGTAGTTAAATTAAAATTCAATTGACCATTTGTAGGATTTGGATAAATTGTATTTAATTCAATATCAATATTTTCATCAATGGCCGTAACTGATTTTGGGAATGCACAACTGAAATTATTAGCATACGAATAAGCTCCGTCGCAATTTGCCAAATCTTCATTGATTGACCATGCCATCATTCCGGCTAAATCAGGATATGCTTGTGTTACTGTGTAAGTCCAGCCAGCTGGTTTTGTTATTTTTCCTTGTAAATACTTTACAGCTGAACAAACATCGGCTGGAGTATTATAACCAGAACCTGTACCAGCATCGCATCTATTTGATGGTAAACCTATTGCAACTTTTGAGGCTGGCAAACCATTATACACACCTTTGTTACTTAATAATGTGAAACCTTTAATGATACTTTCAGTCATTGCTGTTATATAATCTGGGTCACTATTATCATAATATATTTTTTTATCAATAGCATAAGTACCACCACCTGCTCCACCTGCATTATAATATTGCACATGAATTAAATCTAGCTCATTACTAAGCGCCTGAATAATAGGTAACATAGCTCCACCATTTGAGTTAGCAACTTGGTATGATGACAATGCTCCCATTAAATAAATACTCTCTGGAGCCATAGTTAAAAGTAACTTTTTGCCTGTTTGGGTTTTATAATTTGCCATGATAGATTTTGTTGCATCTATTAAATTTTGTTGCGCAACAGAAGGTGCTGTCATAGTCCAAGTTGCACCAAAAGCCAGTGAACTAGACTCAAAATCAATATCTATACCATCAATTTTGTAACTATAATCTGATAAAATCTTATTAACTGATGTTACAAACTCATCACGAGCAGTAGTGTTATCCAAACGAATTGGATCGTTGGCTCCACCTAAACTTAATATTACAACTTTGCCTTTGGTGTGTAAAACATCAATATCAGCCATAAAAGTAGTTTTGTTATAATTACTTGGTAATGTAAATGTTATGTTAGATAATGATGTACCAACAGTTGTACCAAAAGCCAATTGTATTACATTGTAATTATCATTAATGGCAGTGAGTTTTAAATTGTTTGACCAATTTTGCCAATAACCAACACAAGCAGGTTTCGGGATTTGTGCGAAAGATGTACTAACACCTAAAGCACTAAGAATGAATGCATTCTTAATGTTTTTGTAAAATTGTTTCATAACTGGGGGAGTTTATTATTAAATAATTACAAATTAATATAAAAATAATGATAAAAGTAACCTGTAAATTTGAAATAATATTTAAAAATATATGATTTATCTATAAAAAAATTTGAAAATTATTACAATCAAAATTATAACAAAAATAAATATAACACTATATCCTCCTTTTTTCTTCAAATATTCAAGTTGCATTTCATTATCATTATTATACTTGTTTTTGGAAAGTAATATTAGTCTTTCAGCTCTTTTAAAGTATAAATAATTTGAAATAAAACCAATACTAACTGAATTGAAAATAGTTATCAAAAAATTAATTGATCCTTGATTTCTTATTGAAATTTGCGGTAAAATCAAGTAATCAACAACTATGCTTTGAACAATAAAATATAAAAGTAAACCAAAAAACTCTGTATACATTTTTCTAAACAGATACCAAAATATATTAAAAATAAAGGCATGTAAGTTAAAAATCAAAACATGTCCATTTTTATATAATTCATATTGTTCAAGGTAATAACCTTTACTTTTTTGGAAAAATGTTTCTAACTCAATCTTATTATCCATTATCCTACTTACTTTTCTATACGAGTTTTTAACTTATTACTTAACAACTATATGATAATGAGGTTTTTTGAAAATTGCAATTATATTTATTATATAATTGTTTTAAGCTTAGATAAATACTTTTTCATATCAGTATTTGTAACAAATTGAATTAAAAATGTGGGTAAATTAAACCCTAAACCATGTTTTACTATTGCTTTGTCAAATTCTATTGAATAAGTAATTTTGGTTGAATTATCGGTGATTGATTCAACCTCTCTTGTACTTTTTAAATAAAAATACTTTTCGTTAGCAGTTTCGTAAACTATAAGTTTATTTAATTGAAAATCAATACACTTCAATTCAATAATATTACTAGGAGTACGTTTCGATAAAAATGAATCTTCAATAACAATAACATTTAACGCTGGTTTACCAGAAACTTTGGTTTCATTAATTTCTTTTCTCCATAAACTATCGTTTTCAAGATTAGAAATAAATTCAAATACAGAGTCAATATTCTTGTTAACTATAACAGTGTTTTTTGCTTTTATTGTTTTCAATCTGCGAATGAGCTTTTGGGGTTATGATTAAATTATAAGTCATTTAACTTTTGCATTGATTCTTCATTAGTTAAACAAGTATTATTTGGTGCTTTTGAGTTTTCTTTTAAAAATTTAATTGTTCTTCATTTAATTCAAAATCAATTGGTTGAGGAACAAATTCACTAACTTTCCATTTCATTTTCTTTACTAATTCTAAGAAAAGGCTAAAATCTTTTTCAGGAATATTAACAATTTGTTGAACCATTTTATGTATTGATTTTATATGGAATTCTTATAACAAATCTAAATTATTATAGTTACAAACACAATATTTAAATAATTTTTCAGCTATTCCAGTTATTCTCTTACCTTAACACGAATCAAAATAGTGTGGCAATTTGAAATTTTAAATCTCAAATCAATATCTGTGGATTTGCAATTCACATAAACAACTGATAATAAAACATTTTGCTAAATTTAGGATTGCAAATCCTTGGATAATGCATCAGTAATGCAAATCTCGGACGAGCACGTTAAACTGGCTTTTTAGTTAATTTTGAAGAAATGAAAAAGCCAAGTCGGTATTACAACGCTAACTTTTCTCAAATAGCTGTCATGCTGAGGTACGAAGCATCTTATTAAATAATAAACAGGAAAATTTTTGCGGAAAACACATTAACAGAGTTTGGACTTACATTATCTCAGCTAGTACTAGCTTAGTGTTTTAAAACTGTTATAAGTACTAGTTGCTGGTGCGAGCTTTTGGCTCGTACCATTCTGAATATCAGAGAGAAAAATCAATTTTAAGTATATTAATTAAAAAAATAAAATATAGTTCAATAAAACTATAATACGGTACGAGCTATAAGCTCGCACCAGCCACAACAAACGCAGATTTATAACACGTACTTACAAGGTTGGACTAGCTGAGGAAATAAATTCAAATACTGAATCAATATTGTTGTTAACTATAACAGTGTTTTTTGCTTTTATTGTTATCATAAGTATATAAATAAAATTCAGCTATTCGAGTTTTTCATAACCAATTACATGAAGCAAGAAAGTGATTCTATTCGAAATTTACAAACTCGAATCCATACCTGTGGATTTGCAATCCACATAAATAACTGATAATAAAACATTTTGCTAAATTTAGGATTACAAATCCTTGGATACTGCATCGGGATAGCAAAGCCTGATGAGCACTTTATACTAGTTTTTGTTGTAAATTTTGAAGATGTGAAGAAGCCGAGTAGGAATGTAAACGCTAACTTTTCTCTAATAGCTGTCATGCTGAGGTACGAAGCATCTTATTAAATAATATACAGGAAAAATTTATGCGGAATACCTCGCTAGTACTAGCTTAGTGTTTTAAAACTGTTATAAGTACTAGTTGCTGGTGCGAGCTTTTGGCTCGTACCATTCTGAATATCAGAGAGAAAAATCAATTTTAAGTATATTAATTAAAAAAATAAAATATAGTTCAATAAAACTATAATACGGTACGAGCTATAAGCTCGCACCAACCACAACAATCGCAAATTTATAACACTTACTTACAAGTTTGGACTAGCTGAGAGTAGGGGTTTATGTGGAAGAGCTAATTATAGTATGTTCTTTAGATTTTCTAAAAATTCATTTACTTTTGATATATTATCACGTTTCCAACGATTAAATAATTTTGAATAACCTCTTCCAAAAAAATCACGTTTATTTTCTTCATTATCAAACCAATCTTTTGCGACATTTTGATTTGAGTTGTTTTGAAAATTCATAAAACAAATTTGTTTTGTAAAATTCATTGAATCATTCCAAAATTCATCGTTCTCTGGTAATGACTTTATAAAGTGATACATAATAATTTCTACCCCAGAATCTCCAGGTAAAAAGGTAACATTCCTCTTCTTAGAATCAATGTTTTTATCGTTTCTTGCGTCACCATCTAATACATATTTAAGTTGTTGAAGTACTTTTGAGTTGCTTTTTGCCATACTAGACAAGGTTCCTTTTCCTAAGTTAGCTCCACCAATTGAGACAAATGATTTTATATCAGAATTTTGTATTAGGTTTTTAATCCAAAGTTCCGCTGACAAATCTTCACAAATTAAATTTATTTTTTCTGCTTTTTGACTTGTTCCTCTTAAAGCCCTAATCTTAAGTTTTATCCAATCTATCGATGGATTTATTTCATTTGAAATGATACCATCAGTTGTTTTCAGAAAATTGATGACACTTCCTTTTCCAATGAAAGATTTATCATCAATTTCTTTGCTTATAAACTCTAATATTTCAATCGAATGGGTAGAGAAAATCACCTGTAAATTAAGTGTTATAGCATATTTGTGTAAAATGGTCAAAAGCTTAATTTGTGAGCCTGCGTATAAAGTCGCATCTATTTCGTCAATTAATAAAATACCTCCTTTGTATGAAGTACCTAATTTTTCTTTTAACTTAAAAAATGAAATAATTGCTGCTAAAATCTGACCAATATTATCTTGACCTGCCGAATTGCCCAAATGATTATAATGCTTAGTTTTCATAGCTAAAACATTTTTATTTGGAGACTTCACTGCATCGGGCGTTATTGACTCATCAATTAAAAGTAAAATTTCTTTGGACAGTGAATTGAATAAACTAATATCACCTGTCGAAAGTTGGATGTTGTTTTTCTTAATTTTATTTTCACTTTCAGTAGATAAAGGAATTAATCTTCTTAAACCCAAATAAATTAGAGGGAATTGAATAGCTCTTTTAGGGCTTTCTTTAATATTTCTATCAAAATCACATTTATATCTATTTACAGAAGGAATGAATCTAGTGCTTAATTCCACTTGATTTTTTATTCCATTTTCTTCTATCTCGAAAGCAACTTTGTATTTCTTGTTGTAATCATTATCCTTACAAAATCTAAATATTTTACCCCAATCTTCTTCAAATTTAACACCTGTAACTTGTTTAATATCTGAATCAAATTTACAAAGTTGTGCAACCCAACCTAGTAAGGATGATTTTCCAGTTCCATTTTGACCAGAAATCACTGTAATCCTGTTCCCAAAAGAAACTTCTGTTTCAGCCGAAAAATGACGGAAATTTGTACTTTTTAGTGAAACTACTTTCATAGTTTATAAATAATTAATTTACTATCAATTAAATTTGCAGGATTATTTGGGTCTTTAACTTTAACATCTGAAATTCTTAAATTTGGATTACCCAAAATTTCAATTTTGTTTTTACTTTCATTCGAAAATGAATTGTATTTGATGGTCGGAATAACTGCAACAAGTTCAAAAGTATCTCCTGTTGTATGTAAATAGTTAAAAACTCTTCTTGGATTTTGAATTTGCCACATTCCACGAATTCGTAAATTCGTTATACCAAGTGGGTCAACTCTGTTTACTCTGCCTAATTCGTTTGTTTCAGCAAGTTCAACATTTGGGATTTCGTTTATTCCATCTGTAATTTTTTGTTTGATCACTTGGTAAGTTTCGTGCTTAGCTGCATAAATATTACCATAAACCATCTGTCTTGTCCTGAAATAGGTTTACACAAAGTAAGCATAAAATGGAAGGAAGAACAAAGGTTGTATACAGTGAAGCATTCAAACATTTAGTGTGTAAAGAGCACATCGATACAGGTTCAAGTTTGA
>JBEEOW010000049.1:0-19987 GCA_041191405.1 Bacteroidota bacterium | reverse complement strand
AATACAAATGTAAAGCTATTTTAGGATAAATTTTAATTGTAAATCCTTTTTAGGATTAAGAAAATTAGTGTAAATTTATATCAGGATTATTAATCAAATCTGTAAACATTTTTTAGGACGAGACAATCCAAAGTGATTTTATAGATTCGTCTGTTGTATGTCCAACACAATAAATCAAGTCTTTTTCTGCCCAATTTTCACAGTTTCTACATTCTTGTGTTATCATATTACTGTTTGACTGAATATTTGATTTTGGATATGAACTATTTAGAGCCAAATCGCTATTTGCAATTTGTGTTTTCTTCACTTCTATTGCATCACCTTGACGAATCATTATATCAGGTGGATGATTTTGATTGCCAAGCCAAGAAAATACTTGGCTAAATCTTGTATTTTTAACTTGCTCATCTTGTTCTTGAATGGTGTTAGCAAAAGCGTCTTTTACAAACATTTCTAGTGCTTCTCCAACATTATTAGCTCTATTTCTACCCGTGTAATGATTTCGAATTTCAACAACCGGGTTATTGGCAATATTTACAATTGCTTCTAAAATATTTGTCATACTGCTACTGCTTCTTGTTCTTTAATTTTTAATTCTTTTGTTGATGTATTTTGTTTCAGTTGTTGCTGAATTGTCTCGGCAAGAAATTTAGCAAGATTTACGGGAACAGCATTACCAATCATTTTGTATCCTGCTGGCACACTTGTGTAATGAAAAATGAAATTGTCTGGAAATGTTTGAATTCTTGCACATTCCCTAACACTCAATCGTCTGTATAAATGTTCTTTACCTGGAACAAAAACTCTTATGTTTTGCTCAATAAATTTCATTTTGGGTGCTTGTGGATGAATAGGTGCGTGTCTGCCACCTGCTTGAATTGTAAAAGATTGTTCATCCCAACATCTCACTCTATTTCTTGACATAAAAATTGTAGAAAAATCGCCAATCATATATTCATGATTTGGTAAAGCACATTTTTCTCCATTAGTTTTATTATAGGGCAATGCAGGTAAAACATTTTCTTTTAAATCGTAAATGGTTTCTTGAAGCGTTAATTTTGGAAAGTTTGGTTTTTGAAATTGGTATTTAAAACCTAAGTCTTTACGAATACCTACAAAAATTACACGTTTTCTGTCTTGTGGTACATTGTAATCACTAGCATTAACCATTTCAAAAGAGAGTTCATAACCAACTCCAGCATTTCTGAACATTTCTTTTATATTTTCTAATGCTTCTGAATGTCTGCCTAAAAGCATTCCACTAACATTTTCAGCAAGAAAAAATTTAGGTTGTTTAGCTTCTAAAATTCTTATAAAATCATAAAAGAGTTGACCTCTTTTATCTTCAATTCCTTTCATTGCACCCGCTTCACTCCAACTTTGGCAAGGTGGACCACCAATAATTCCATCACATTCGGGTACTTCATCAGCTGGAATATTTACTAAACTTCTTCTGTCAAGAATTGTGTGTGGATGGTTTTTCTCATAGGTTTCCCAAATTTCTTTGTCATATTCATTTGCCCAAATAACATTAAATCCTGCTTTTTGGAAACCTAGGTCAAGTCCTCCTGCTCCTGCGAAAAAAGATACTATGTTCATATTGTTGTAAGATTTTTTGATTTTAAATATTCAACTTTTTGTTCAGCTAAAATCAGAGTTTCACTGTCGCAATTGTTTTCATAAATTTTCTTAGCAATGATATCGCTAAAAAATTCAGTTCTCAATTGTGATAAGTCAAGATTAAAAACATTAGCTAAAAGTCTGAGTCGTTTTTCGTCAAATTCTCTTTTATTATTTTCAATTTTACTAAGATTTGCAGAATCCAAGTCAAGTTTGGCAGCGAGTTGAGTTAGAGTCAATTCGTTTTCTGTCCGAAGTTTTTTTATATATTCCCCAAATGTTTCTTTCATTGGACTTGTCATTTTATGACAAAAATACAATAATTTTTTAAATGTTCTGTATTTATTAGCTGTTTTTTAAAGAGCGTTAGAATAAAACAGTTCTTTTAGTTTTGTACTGTTTGCTTTTTATATTACTTATCCCCCCTCAATTTTCTATAATCAACTCTAGCCTGGGTAATATAAATGCTTGATGGATAAATATTTATTAACATTTCGTAATATTTCAAAGCATTTTTGAGGTCATTTTGTTTTTGATAAAGTACTGCAAGTTTATACACAGCATCATCGGCCAAAATACTTTGTGAATAATTTGAAATGATTAACTGGTAATTTGCTATTACTTTGTCTATTTTATTCATTTTAAACCATAAATCTGCTTGGGTAAGTATGGCATATTCGGGCATTAACAAACTGATTTTATTGTTGTTAAGCAAACTTACTAACAATGTATCGGCTGTTGATAACTCGTTACAAAAAATATTTTTTTCTATTTCGGCAAATGCTTTTAATGCTGGCGATACCGAATCTTGATCTAATTGCTCTAATATAAATACGGCTTGTTGTATGGCATCATTCGAAATTTCACGGGTGGTTGCTAGTTTTAAAATATTTAATTGGGCTTGTGCCAACAAAAATTCTCCTTTAAAATAAAATATACGTGCGTTTTTTAATTTGGCTTCGTAGGCTAGGGGAGAGTCTTTCACCAATTTCTCAGCTTGTGAGTATAATAAACTTGCTTCCCATAAAACTCCTGTACAAATATACACATCTGCCAAGGCCATTTTTGTTTTAGCTTGTTGTTCGTTATTCAACGGACGCTTTAACAAGTCTTTTAGAATAGACTCAGCCTTAGTGTAATCGTGTTTGTTTTTGGCATAAACCAAAGCATATCCGATGGTGTTTTCAACAAATTGGTATTGAGGATAAGTTTTAGTGAAAACCTGATAATCTTCTAATAAACTTTCAATCAATGCTTTATCTTGTGGATAAGTAGTATTTAATACTTTTTGCTTAATTTCTATTCCTTTAAGTATTAAATCTGGGTAAAGCTTTATTCTATCTTTATTTATGGTATTAAACTGTTGATATAATTCGGAGGCTATAATTGGCTTATCGTCAGCGGTGATTGTTAACAACTCCATTAACATTTCAATTGTACCGCCGTTTTTTTTGTCGATTGCTACTGCTTGTATATAAGCTTCGCTGTAATCTTTCTTTTGAAGATACACCCAATACAATAACTCATTAATAATCATTGCATCTGGCAAAGCGATTGACTTTCTAATGAGTGCTTTTTCTAAATCATTGTATTCTGATTCATTGTTGATATTCTCCTGAAATACTGCTTTTATGGTATTTAAAATATCATTAGTTGGCTGATTTATAAGTAAGTTAACCAACTCCGAAATATGTTCAGGTAGGTTGTTATTCTTTTTATACAACGCAGCAAGTTGTTCGCTGTGGATAAAATTGTTGCTTTTACGTTTTCTAATTTTCTGAATGTAGGTAATTGCTAATTGAACTTGATTTTGTTCCGAAAAATATTGAATTGCTTGTTGTTGTTTGTAATCATCTTCTAAAAATTGGTTGATAAGTTTATCCAATAATTTGTAAGCCTTTACAGAGTCATTTAACAAAATGTAATTGTAAACTGATTGTGCTTTGTAAATAATCTCTTCAGGATACTGTTTTTCTATCTGTTTGGATATCTTTAAAGCATACTTATAGTTTTTATCGAGTCGTAGTGCTTGTTGATAATTATTGTTGATTAGCGAGCGTAATTCTTTTTTCTTCCAAAGCCAGGTATAATTGCCAATTGCCTCTGTGATTTTGTTATCCACAAGATTTTTATCAGCAAGTTTAATTTTACCTAAATCTTCGGCTTCTTGGGCGTAAATATTTCCCAAAGCAATTACCAAAGTCAAAAATGTTAAAACCAATATTTTTCTCAAAATGCCTATCATCTTATCAACGGACTAACAATAATATTTTAAATATATATTTATATATCTTTTTTTACTTCTATTACTTAATGATGTGGATTAGTTGATAACTCGACAAAATTTTTATGTTTTTTATACAAATGTTATCAATTCCACTTTTCATTATTCATATTAACATTTAACTTTTTTAGCTAAGTTAGTGTTATTCAAAGCTTACTTTAATGTTATCCACAAACATTGATTTATGTGGATTATGCTCTTTTTTTAATTTTCAATTGTGATTTGCTGTTGATTTTTAACTCGGCTATTCACATGAAGTATTCCTTTAAGTTTGTTGTTTGAGTTAAACACAGTATAACTCGGCATTGTGTATAAGTTATACCCAGCTGTTTTTGTTGAAATGAATATAAGCTGTGTACTTTATCTACTTATTCACAATTTTATTTTGATGTCATTTATCTCCCAGTTTTCTTTTAAAGTTATTTCTTCAGTATAGTAGATAATGTCCTCAGGTTTAATGTTTTTTTCTCGAGAACCTTGATCCCAAGTTTTATTACCGTTTGTGTCAACAATTACTCTTATTTTGTATTTACCCGGACGAATATTAACGAAATTAAATTGATTATCATGTACTTGTGATGCAATTACTACATTTGAATTATCCACAAGTTCAATAATTACTTGTTTGTTTGTGGTTTCAACATTACCTCTTAAAATACTTACTTCTGCATCTGTAGCCATATTAAAAACCTTATTCACATCTGCAATTGTATCTCCGTTGTAATTAAGTTGGTTATATGCTTTCAATGAAATTTTAATTGAATCACCTAAGTTAAAATTGTTGGTTATTACTATTTTATCATTTGTAGTATTATCCCATTTTACAATATTGTTTGTTTGTAACTCAGTTGTGTTTTGTTTTACAATCACTTTTAGGTTTTCCTTATTTTTGATTGGCGTTGCAAACTTTATTTCAATGTTTTCACCAGCAAATAGTTTTCCACTTAAGTTATTAGCTATTGCTATGTTTGCTAGTTCTTTTTTAGGCTTTGTAGCGTTTTCTTTCTTAAAACTGATAAGTGTATCTAAAACATTATTTAAGCTGTCTGTAAGTGTTAATTGTGTTTTAATTGAATCTTTTTCAGAAGTGAATAATTGAACTCTTTTATAGTTATTACTTAAAATGTAAGATATTTTATCGTTATTAATCTTTACTAATTTAATACCTTTATTTAAATTGATATTATAGCTTTTATTTGCTGATTGTTTTGATAGAATTTTAAGTTTAATATCTTGATTATCAATTAGTTTAAGGTTAATATTTGCTTTAGATTCCTTAGTTAATTCAATAAAATCATTACTAATAGATATTTTTTCGTTTTCATCTTCAGCTTTGCTACCATTTGCATCAATAAATGCTTTTACTTGGTATTTACCAGCTTTAAGATTATTGAATATATAATTGCCATCTGCTGAAACTATAGTACTAGCTAGTTCTTTATTGTTTTCATAAAGTTTCACAATTGTTTTATCGTTTACTTTATTTGTAGCTAATTCTTTTACATTTCCTTTAATAAATAATGAATCAATAATTTCACCTGTTGAGAAAACAATACTAATAGGTTTTGCTTGATTACTTTCAGTATAATCTTTGATTCCTTTATTAATTTCTAATCTGTGTGTTGCATTAGGTTTTAATGTATCTTCAATAAAAATGAATACAGTTTTTTTATGTGTTTTTACTTCAATCTTTTTGTATTCAGGTTTAATACTAATATCAGTACTACTTACATCTTGTACTTCTTCACTAAATTCTAATCTTATAGTTTTTAGTTTAAAATTAGTGGTATTATTAGCTGGATTAGATTTAACTAATTCTGGTGCAACAATATCTTCTGGTCCACCAGTAGGAGCGGTGATATTAGCACAGTTTTGAAATGTAGCTAAACCAATAAAAGCTGATAGTATTGTTATTAAACCTTTTTTCATTTTTTCTTTAATACATAAATTAAACTTGAATGATTATTTCCATTTGCATTTAAGTTAGATTTTAAGCCAACCATAAATGCTTTAAAAAGTGTTAGTAAATTACTGTTACCATTATTTTTATATTTTTCACTTAACATAGAAACGTAGTAACTATCAAAAATCATTCCTTTGGTTTCAACTACTTCAAATCCATATCTAGCAAATAAAGTATTTATATCTGCTTTTTTGAAATGATATAAATGACGAGGAACATCATAAGCTGCCCAATATTCTTTATAATAGGCTGCATCATAACTTTCGCAGTTTGGTACAGCAACTATTAATGTTCCGGTAGGAGAGATTATTTGATTTATCTTTTCTAAACTTTCCTCTAATAAATGAACATGCTCTAACACATGCCACATTGTTATTGTATCAAATGAATCTGATTCATCAAAGCAACAAAATAAGTCTTGGTTTATAATTCCGTTTATTTTACTCTTTGCTTGTTTTCTAGCTGAATCATCAGGTTCAACACCTGTAACTTTCCAACCATTATTTTCAGCTGCCGATATAAAATAACCTGTTCCTGTACCAATATCTAGCAAACGTCCTTTATTTGATTTGTATTTATTTATTAAATCAATTTTACCTTTTAATGTTATGTTTCTAACATTTTTATAGATTTTGTTGATTAACCCTTTGTTTGAATCTGTATGTGAAATATAACTTTCAGCATTGTAATATGGTCCAATTGTTTTAGCATTTGGTCGTGGATTGGTAAACACAAATCCACAACTTTTACATTCATCTAGATTGAATTTTTCATTACTTACTGTAAAATCATTACATACAATAAAAGTTTTTTTTGTATGTGATTCTTTACAAACCGGACATTTATCTAAATATTCTAATTCCATGCTTTTATGCTTTTTCTAGGTAAACCATTAATATTGAAATATCAGCTGGAGAGATTCCACTTATTCTTCCTGCTTGACCAATAGTTTCTGGTTTAAATTTATTCAGTTTTGTTTTTGCTTCTGCTGATAATGCAGGTATAGCTAAGTAATCAAAATCAGCTCTAATTTTTAAGTTTTCAAAAGAAGTGATTTTATCAGCTAAGCTTTTTTCTTTATCAATGTAAGTTTCGTACTTAGTTAGTATTTCAACCTCTTCAACAGTTTCCCATGGGTATTGATTAAAGAATTCTTTTATTTCTAGATTTACTTCTTTTAATTGTTCAATACCAATATTTGGTCTTCTAATTAAACTGTCAATAGAAGCTTTTTCTTTAATAGTTGCAGTACCTAAAGATTCAAGTAACGGATTGATAAAATCAGGTGTGAATTTAGTTTTCTTAATAAATTCACTTATTTCAGACATTCCTTTTTGTTTTGCTCTTACCAATGCAAGTCTGTCTTCTTTAGCTAAACCAATTTTGTATCCTTTTTCAGTAAGTCTTAAATCAGCATTATCTTGACGAAGTAATATTCTATACTCAGCTCTAGAGGTAAACATTCTATATGGTTCCTCAGTACCTTTTGTAATTAAATCATCAATCAATACACCAATATAAGCTTCGTCTCTACCAAGTGTAAATTCTTCTTTATTGTGTGCTTTGTTATGAGCATTAATTCCTGCCATTAATCCTTGACCTGCTGCTTCTTCATAACCTGTGGTACCATTAATTTGTCCAGCAAAAAATAAGTTTTGAACTAGCTTAGTTTCAAGTGTATGTTTTAATTGGGTAGGAGGGAAGTAATCATATTCTATAGCATAACCAGGACGGAACATTTTAACATTCTCAAATCCTTGAATCTTTTGTAATGCTTTTAATTGTACATCTTCTGGAAGTGAAGAAGAAAAACCATTAACATAAACCTCTACTGTATTCCAACCTTCTGGTTCAACAAACAATTGATGTCTATCTCTTTCAGAGAATCTGTTTATTTTATCCTCAATTGATGGACAATATCTTGGTCCTAAACCTTGAATACGTCCTGTAAACATTGGAGATTTTTCAAAACCAGTTTTAAGTATTTCGTGTACTTCTGGGTTTGTATAGGTAATATGACAGCTTCTTTGTTTGGTTAATTGTGGTGTATCAAGATAAGAGAATTTGCTTGGGTTTTCATCTCCAAACTGTTCTTCCATTACATCATAATTTATACTTCTACCATCCAAACGAGCTGGAGTACCAGTTTTCATTCTTCCAGCTTCAAAACCTAAACTTATTAATTGTTCGGTTATACCATAAGCTGCTTTCTCTCCTGTTCTACCACCAGCGAATTGTTTTTCACCAATGTGTATTAATCCATTTAAAAAAGTACCGTTTGTTAATACAACAGATTTAGCTAAAATATCAATACCCATTCCTGTTTTGATACCAGTAACTTTATTGTCTTTCACAACTAGACCTGAAACCATTTCTTGCCAAAAATCTACATTAGCATTTTGTTCAAGAACTAATCTCCATTCTTCTGAAAACTTGTTTCTATCATTTTGAGATCTTGGTGACCACATGGCTGGACCTTTTGAACGATTCAACATTCTAAACTGAATCATAGATTTATCAGATACAATACCTGACATACCACCAAGTGCATCAATCTCTCTAACTATTTGTCCTTTGGCTACACCTCCCATTGCAGGGTTGCAACTCATTTGACCCATAGTCATCATGTTCATAGTTACAAGCAAAACACTTGAACCCATATTTGCTGCTGCCGCTGCTGCTTCGCAACCTGCATGTCCAGCACCTACTACAATTACGTCGTATTCTTTAAACATTGATTTTTTATATATGTGTTCCACGTGGAACGTTTATAAGTTTTTAGTTTTTTATTGACAACGTTCCACGTGGAACATTATCAATAATTGGGTTAAAATGTTTCACGTGGAACACCTTAATTTGATTTCTTATACAAAAATATGAATCTTATTTATAACTCAAGTTTAGAATTAACATAAACATAAAATCTATATGTTATTTTATAGATTAGCTTTTAAAATAGTATAAATTGTTCCAAATATAGCTTGTTTGATACGCAAAATGTTTTAATTTTGAACCACCAACATTTAATCTTAATAAAAAATAATATGTCTTTTGAATTACCAGCTTTACCTTACGCACATGATGCTTTAGAGCCTCATTTTGATAAGGCTACTATGGAAATACACCATGGTAAACATCACAATGCTTATGTTACAAATTTAAATGCTGCAGTAGTAGGAACTGATGCTGTTGAGTTATCTGTAAAAACTATTTGCAAAACTATTAGCAAATATTCACCTGCAATTCGTAACAATGGTGGTGGTCACTTTAACCACTCTCTATTCTGGACATTATTATCACCAAATGGTGGTGGTGCTCCTAAAGGTGATTTAGCTGCTGCTATTGATAAAGCATTTGGTTCATTTGATAAATTCAAAGAAGAATTTGCTAAAGCAGGAGCAACTCGTTTTGGTTCGGGTTGGGCATGGTTAATTGTTAAAGAAGATGGTAGCTTAAAAGTTACTTCAACTCCTAACCAAGATAACCCATTAATGGATATTGTTGATTTACCTAACCAAGGTGCTCCAATTTTAGCACTTGATGTTTGGGAACATGCTTACTACTTACACTACCAAAACAGAAGACCAGATTATATCGCAGCTTTCTGGAATGTTGTAAACTGGGATGCAGTTTCTGCTCTTTACGATAAAGCAATGGCTTCGTAATTAACACACATAATTAAAAAATATAAAGCCACAATGGATTCATTTCCATTGTGGCTTTTTTTGTGTAATTTTCCAATCAATACAATTTCTATTTATCTATGAGCAAAACAAAAGAAGTATCGCCCTTAATGAAACAATTTAATGCTATCAAAGCCAAACATCCTGGTGCATTACTTTTGTTTAGGGTAGGAGACTTTTATGAAACCTTTGGCGATGATGCTGTAATTGCAAGTAAAACTTTGGGCATAGTTTTAACTAAACGCCACAATGGTTCGGAACACGAAACAGCGCTTGCAGGTTTTCCACATCACTCATTAGATAATTATTTACCTAAATTGGTTAAAGCTGGTTACAGAGTTGCTATCTGTGATCAACTTGAAGACCCAAAAACGGTAAAAGGAATTGTAAAACGTGGCGTTACTGAATTGGTAACTCCTGGGGTTTCATTCAATGATAATGTACTTGATACCAAACAAAACAATTATTTATGTGCTATCAACTTTAATAACGATGTAATAGGCATTGCTTTTTTAGATGTTTCAACAGGAGAGTTTTTTACTTCTCAAGGCGATGCAAAATATATTGATAAATTATTGCAGAGTTTTGTGCCTTCGGAGATATTGTTTAGTAAAAATAAGAAACCACAGTTTTTTGATTTGTTTGGAGATAAACACAATACTTTCTTTTTAGATGAATGGGTTTTTGGTTATGATTTCGCTTTTGAAAAGTTAACAACACATTTTGCTACTGCTAACCTTAAAGGTTTTGGTATAGAAAACCAAAAAGAAGGTATTGTGGCATCAGGAGCAATATTGTATTATTTAACAGAAACAGAACATCATGAGGTTTCGCATATTGCTTCTATTTCAAGATTAGAGGAAGATAGATACGTTTGGTTAGATAGATTTACAATTCGTAATCTTGAACTTATCCACTCACCATTTGAAGGTGGTGTGCCACTTATCAACATACTTGATAATACAAATTCCCCAATGGGTGCTCGTTTGTTGAGAAATTGGATGGTTTTGCCTTTAAAAGACTTAAGTCCGATTCGTGAACGCTTAGATGTAGTGGATAAGTTTGTTCACGATAATGAGTTATTAACAAATGTAGTTTCGCACATTAAACCAATTGGTGATTTAGAAAGACTTATTTCAAAGGTTGCAGTAAAGCGAATCAACCCTCGTGAAATGCAGCAATTGAAAAAAGCATTATCTCAAATTGCTCCATTGAAACAATTTTTAGCTTCTGTTGGTACAGAAAGGTTTTCAAAACTAGCCGACCAGTTAAATCCATGTGAATATCTTTTAGCTAAAATTACCAAAGAGCTTAAAAATGATCCACCATTGTTAACAAATCAAGGTAATATGATTGCTGATGGTGTGGATAACGAATTGGATGAATTAAGAAAAATAGCTTATTCAGGTAAGGATTTCTTAATGCAAATTCAACAACGTGAATCTGAAGCTACAGGAATTGGTTCTTTAAAAATATCGTACAATAAGGTTTTTGGTTATTTTATTGAAGTTACTAACAGTAATAAAGACAAAGTACCCGCAAACTGGATTCGTAAACAAACTTTGGTAAATGCTGAAAGGTATATTACAGAAGAACTTAAAATTTACGAAGAAAAGATATTAACAGCCGAAGACAAGATTTTTGCCATAGAATCTCGTATTTTCAATGAGTTAGTATCAACTGCAATGGATTATGTTATCCACATTCAGCAAAATGCTAGAATAATTGCCATGGTTGATTGTTTGAGTTCATTTGCACACACAGCAATTAAGAACAACTATACTAAACCTGTTGTTAATGATACAATGGATTTGGATATAAAAGCGGGTCGTCATCCTGTGATTGAGCAACAATTACCCGCTGGCGAAGTGTATGTACCAAATGATATTTATCTCGATACCGAAAAACAACAAGTGATTATTATTACCGGTCCTAACATGGCTGGTAAATCTGCACTTTTGCGTCAAACAGCATTGATTGTATTAATGGCGCAAATGGGATCATTTGTACCTGCTGATGCTGCAACCATTGGTTTGGTTGATAAAATATTTACAAGAGTTGGTGCAAGCGACAATTTATCGAGAGGCGAATCAACATTTATGGTTGAAATGACTGAAACTGCAAGTATTTTAAATAACTTAAGTGAACGCAGTTTAGTGTTGATGGATGAAATTGGTCGAGGAACAAGTACTTACGATGGTATTAGTATTGCTTGGAGTATTGTGGAATACTTACATGATAATGCCAAATTCAGACCAAAAACACTGTTTGCAACCCATTATCACGAATTAAATCAGCTATCTGTGGATAAGTTGCGTGTGAAGAACTACAATGTTTCTGTAAAAGAGGTTGGAAATAAAGTAGTTTTCCTTCGTAAGTTAAAAGAGGGTGGAAGTGAACATAGTTTTGGTATTCATGTGGCACAAATTGCAGGTATGCCAAATCCTGTAGTTTTACGTGCTGCTGAAATTATGCATCATCTTGAAAAAGATAAATCTCGTGAACAACACAGCAAATCTGTGAAGGAAATACCTAAATCATATCAATTAAGTATTTTCGAGGCAAATGATCCGCTTTATGTTAAACTAAAAGAGAATTTAAAAGCGTTGGATATCAACACAATTTCTCCTGTTGAAGCATTGCTTAAATTAAATGAGCTTAAATTGATGTTGAATTAATAAAGACGTAAGATATAAGACTTAAGACAGAAGATAATGTTTTTATTTATATTTTATTATTGTAATAAAAGTCTTTTATCTTAAGTCTAAAAAATTAAAAAATATGGATTTCAGTAAAATAAATACCTTCGTCTTGGATGTAGATGGGGTTTTAACCGACGGTACAGTAATCGCTTTGGCTTCAGGTGAACAAGCACGTACATTTTTAGTAAAAGACGGCTACGCTGTGGAAAAAGCCATACAAAAAGGCTATAATGTTGTAATTATCACTGGTGGATTTCAAGAAGGTGTTAAAAAACGTCTTGCATTTTTAGGTGTAAAAGATATTTATTCAGGAGTAAAGGATAAAGTGAAGGTTTTGAATGAGTATTTGAGTGAAAAAAATATAGATTTAAGCCAAGTTTTATACATGGGCGATGATTTACCTGATTACGATGTAATGAAGATTGTAGGAATAGCTACATGCCCAGCAGATGCAACTCAGGAAATAAAAGATATAAGTCAATACATATCCACATTTAATGGAGGCAAAGGAGCCGTAAGAGATATTATTGAGCAAGTACTTAAAAGTCAAGGTACTTGGGTAATTTCCGGTAATATGGCAAATGCGTAATTGTGTGGATAAGTGAGAGTATTAGATATTAATATTATCCCTACAATTAATTAATAATTTTCAATTTCATAAAAATTAATTTAATAAAATTATTAAACTAATTTTTCTGTTTAACTTTGTTTAAATACAATTAATATTCATGAACATTAAAACAGCAAAACCATTTTTAAAATGGGCAGGTGGTAAAACTCAGCTAATAACTGATATAAAAAATGCATTACCTGTAGATATATTGAATGATAAATTTACATATATCGAACCTTTTGTTGGAAGTGGTGCAGTTTTATTTTGGATGCTAAACAATTTTCCTAAATTAGAAAAAGCAATTATTAATGATATTAACTCAGATTTGATTAATACTTATAATCAAATAAAAACCAATCCATTAGAATTAATAGAAAATTTGGAAATACTCCAAATACATTATAATGAATTGAGTAAAAATACTGAAGAAAAGAAGTTATATTACTATTCAAAAAGAGAACTATTTAATTTAAGAAACACTTCAAAAAGTACCCAAGCTTCATTATTTATTTTTCTAAATAGAACATGCTTTAATGGACTTTACAGAGTAAACAAAAGTAATGGATTTAACGTACCAATGGGGGCTTACTCTAACCCAACAATTTGTGATAAAGAAAATTTACTTGTAGTAAGTGAAGTATTACAAAATGTTGAGATTATTTGTGGTGATTATCAAGAAACAATAAAATTTGCAAACAATAATACATTATTCTATTTTGATCCTCCCTACAAACCATTAAATGAAACATCTAGCTTTAATTCGTATTCTAAAGATGTTTTTAATGATGATGAACAAATTAGGTTAAGAGATTTTTGTACTTTAATTAATAATAAAGGTTATAAGTGGATTTTGAGTAATTCAGATGTAAAAGGAAAAGATTTAAATAATAATTTCTTTGATGATTTGTATGCTGAGTTTAAAATTTTACGAGTAAATGCAAAAAGAAGTATAAATGCTAATTCCGAAAATAGAGGCGCAATAAAAGAATTATTAATAACAAATAACTAATTTTCAATGACCGAAAAATTTATAAAATTTTTATCTCAACTTTCAGAAACCAATGCTACACTTGATTATTTTACCGATTTTAACAAAATAATTGGCAATGTTTCAAAAATTGAAATGAAACTAAATCAATTGAATTATTTAATTGGTAAAGAAAACCTTGAACAAGCTATAACTGAACTTTACGAAGAAAACCCAAAAGCTTTTGAAGTATTAGATATCCTCGTGGCAGTTAGAACAAAGGAAAAGAAGAAAACTTTTAATAATAAAGGCGAAATTGTTCTTTTAAATTCATATTTCAATTCCCTAAAATCAATAATTGAATTTATTAATGAAACAGGATTAGCTAATGTTTTTAAAAATAGAAATATTAAAAACTTAGTTGATTATGTCTTTGGTGTTGAAGCTGGTTTGGATACAAATGCTAGAAAAAATAGAGGTGGCGAAAATATGTCAAAAGCTGTTTCTTTATTTTTTGATAATGCAGGAATAAAATATCAAAAAGAAGTATCAAGCACTACATTACCAGAAATAAGTAGTTTAGGAGAAGATGTAAAAAGATTTGATTTTGTTATTACAACACCTAAAACCACCTACTTGATTGAAACAAATTTTTACAATACAGGAGGTTCAAAATTAAACGAAGTTGCTAGAGCTTATTCAGATATTGCCCCTAAAATAAATCAATATGAAAAATATGAATTTGTTTGGATAACAGATGGACAAGGTTGGCTTTCAGCTAAAAATAAATTAGAAGAAGCGTTTTATATTATTCCTAGTGTTTATAACTTAACAAACATTGTAGATTTTATTGATAAAATTAAAGTAGAAAAAATTTAAAAACTTTTTATGCTAAAAATTACAAAAATTCAAATAAAGAGATTTAGGTCAATTAATGATTTAACATTAGAGATTGATAGCTTACATAATATAATTACAATCTGTGGTCAAAATAATGTTGGTAAAACCAATGTTCTTAGAGCATTAAGTTTATTTTTTAACAAAGTGTTTTTTTCATTCAAAGATGATGTGCCTGAATATAAGCAAATGACATTAGGAGCTTCAGTCTATCCTTATATTTCAATTTATTTTACTGATAGAAAAAATGATCGGTACGTTATTAATAAGGATTTCAATATAAAAAACATTGAAGAAAATTCTACTAAACAATATTCTATATCTGGAAAAAAAAACGACAATGATATTACTGAACCAGAGTGCGAAAAGTTTTTAGAAAGTATAAATGTATTCAACTTGTCATCTATTAATGTTTCTTTCCCTGAAACAATTAACTATCTGGTAGATGATAAGTTTCTTGAAATAGAGTTTGGAAATGCAAAAATGAGGGGCAAAAAGGGAGAAGTTAAATTATCATTGGAAAATGCAAGAAATACTTTACAAGAAATACTTGATGACCTTACAAATTCAATAGATCCTATTTTTAAAGAATTCCATTCTACTTGGGGTATAAAATTTATTGTTCCTAAAAATATTAATCGTTTTAGAGAAATCTTAAACGAAGAAATTGAGTTTATTCTTACTGATGACACAAGATCAGAAATTAATTCTAAAGGAGCTGGTTTACAAAGGCTTGGACATATATTGTTAAATTTAAGAATTATTGAGAAACTTACCAATTCAAAGAAGAATTGTATTCTTATAATTGATGAGCCAGATATATATCTTCATTCACGATTACAAAAAAAACTGAATCAAAGATTGAAAGAAATATCTTTAAATACACAAGTTTTTATTACAACTCATAGTCCTATTTTTATTGATGGATATAAAATGAAAAACTTATTTCTTCTTGAATTAGGTGTCACGTCTACTTATTCTACAAGAAAAAATCAAAACGGAAATATACTTGATACCAAGTTGATTGATTTAAAAAAAGATGATGCTGTATTTTTAATTAAAGAAACTTTAGGTATTGAAGATAAAGACAATTTAGTAATTGGGAAGAAAAATTTAATTGTAGAAGGAGAAGAAGATAAACGTTATATAACAGAATTAGTAAACTTTTTTGATTTACCAATGTGTAATATTATAACAACTGGAGGAGTAACGAATTTTACCAAATATCTAGATTATTATAATTCAATTACAGAAACAGGAGCTGATAAACCTAAATTTATTTTGCTTTATGATAATGATGAGGAAGGTAGATTACAATTTGATAAATTAAGCAAAAAAACATATGACAAAATAAATGTAGAACACTTTTATGTGATCGATTCTCAGAATACGGTTTTTCAAAACTATAAAAGTGCAAAACCAAATATTGAAATCGAAGATCTTATTTACCCAGAGATTATTCTTGAATTATCAAATAAAATATTTTCAAAGAAAAAAGGGTTTAAAAAAATATCTGAAAAAAACTTTTTAAAAAAAGTAGAAAATCAATCATTAAGATTTAATGGAGTTTTGGAAATTCTTGATGTACTTAAAAATGAAGCGAATCCTATGGATGGACTTCAATTATCTACAAAAGATAACAATTTTAAAGGAGGTATTTCAAGTTTATTCATAATAAAAGGCAATTCAGAAATGATTGAAAGAGTCCAACAACTTGATAGTAAGTATCCCGAAGTAAGAATTTTTTTAACTAAAATTATGAATGCTTAAACCATTTTTCAAATCTCAAGATAAAAATTTCAATCTTCTACATGGAGATACTTTTGAACTTTTGCCACAATTTGAGCATAAGTTTGATATGGTATTTGCTGACCCTCCATATTTTTTATCAAACAATGGTTTGTCTATTCAAAGTGGACAAATTGTAAGTGTTAACAAAGGAGATTGGGACAAGTCAATAGGATTTGATAAAATAAATGAATTTAATAAAGAGTGGCTCACATTGGTGCGTGACAAAATGAAAGAAAACGCAACTATATGGATAAGTGGTACTTATCACAATATTTTTTCAATTGGACAGATTTTACAAGAACTTAACTTTAAAATATTAAATGTAGTAACTTGGGAGAAAAACAATCCTCCACCCAACTTTTCATGTCGTATTTTTACTCATTCAACTGAAATAATAATTTGGGCTCGTAAAAATGAAAAAGTACCACATTATTATAATTATGACCTCATGAAACAATTAAATGGTAACAAACAAATGAAAGATGTTTGGAAATTACCAGCAATTGCTCCATGGGAGAAATCGTGTGGTAAACATCCTACCCAAAAACCTTTATCTGTTTTAACAAGGATTATTTTAGCTTCAACCAAACCAAGTGCTTGGATATTAGACCCATTTGCTGGTAGTTCAACAACAGGAATTGCAGCTAATTTAGCCCATAGAAGATATTTAGGTATTGAACAAGAACTTGATTTTCTTGAAATTAGCAAAAACAGAAAATTAGAAATTGAAAATATTGAGACAGCAAATTCTTTTCGTCAAAAAATACAAGGATTTAGCTTTAAAAAAGAATTAAGCTTATATTTAGCTAACGAACCACAGGAAGAATATGGTTTGGAATTAAATTGGTAAACTCTTTACTAAATATATTAATTTTATGTTACTCCAACTAAATCATTTTTTTAAAGTAATTCGTTTTAAAAACCTGTTAATACTTGTTTTAACTCAGGTATTAGCGTTTTATTTTATTGTTTTCCCAAGACTATCATTTTTAGTAGATAACATTGTTTATTTAAAAGCTGTAATCGTAATGTTATCCACAATGTTTGTAACCGCAGCTGGTTATTTAATTAATGATTATTATGATGTAAAAATTGATTTACTTAACAAACCAGAAAAAGTCATTGTAGGTTATACAATATCAAGACGTTATGCATTGATTTTTCATTCAATATTTAATCTTATTGCCATTGCACTAGCTTATTTTGTGGATTACTATTTTATTGGAATTGTATTTTTTACTGCGCTATTTTTGTGGATATATTCAAATAAATTAAAACGTTCGTTTTTAACTGGAAATATGTTAGTTGCTTTATTAACAGCTATTTCGGTGTATTTGCCAGCATTTGTATTTCGGCATAGAAGTGAGTTATTAATGTTATTTGCTTTGTATTCTTTTTTTATATGTTTGATTAGAGAAATAATTAAAGATGTGGAAGACATGAAAGGTGATGCAGCTTTTGGAAGCAAAACCTTGCCGATTGTGCTAGGAATGAGAAAATCAAAATCAGTTGTGTTGTGGATAACTGTATTGTTTATATCTTTTCAAATTGCAATAAGTTTGTTTTCAATAAATCAAAAAGTAATTTTAATAGCCCTTGTTACAATACCTTTTTTAATACATTTTTTATACAAACTTTCTAAAGCAGATACTAATCAAGCATTTAAGAATTTAAGTTTGCATTGTAAAATATTAATGTTGATAGGAGTATTGATAATGGTGTTGTGTTGATAAGTGTAATTTTGAAAAAGTAGTGTTTATACAAATTTAAATAAAACAAACATTTTCAAAAAAATAACCACTTTTAAATTGTACCTTTATCTAAAATACAATTCATTCCAGCATATTTGTTTAAATAACGATTCAAATTGCTGATAAACACAATCTATGCAATTTCAATCATTACAACTTATTGAACCCATCCTTAAGGCATTAGCTCAAGAAGGATACTCAACTCCAACACCAATTCAACAACAAGCCATTCCTTTTGTTTTACAAGGAAAAGATTTATTAGGATGTGCACAAACTGGCACAGGAAAAACAGCAGCTTTCTCTATTCCAATTCTTCAACTTTTAAGCCTTAAAAAAAGCACCGACCGCCGCCGTCCAATTCGTAGCCTTATTGTAACTCCAACTCGTGAACTTGCAATTCAAATTGGCGAAAGCTTACAAGCGTATGGAAAATATACAGGTTTAACTTCAACCGTAATTTTTGGTGGAGTTACACAATCTCGTCAAATTACTGCATTACAGCAAGGTATAGATATTTTGGTGGCGACCCCAGGTAGATTACTTGATTTAATGAATCAACGCTATATTTCATTAAAAAATATAGAAATTTTTGTGCTTGATGAAGCCGATAGAATGCTTGACATGGGTTTTATCCACGATGTGAAAAAACTATTGGCTGCATTACCAACTAAAAGACAATCTCTGTTTTTTTCGGCAACTATGCCACCTGAAATTGTTAAATTGGCTGATACCATTTTAGTAAATCCTTCAAAAGTTGAGGTAACACCCGTTTCGTCAACAGCTGATACCATAAAACAGTTTATGTATTTTGTGGATAGAGGAAATAAAAATGAATTGTTGGTTGAGGTTTTGAAAGATAAAACCATAAAAACATGTTTGGTTTTTACAAGAACAAAACATGGAGCTGATAAGGTTGTAAAAATGCTAATTTTAAACAAAATTTCAGCGGAAGCAATACACGGTAACAAAAGCCAGAATGCACGTCAGAATGCTTTGAATAATTTTAAAGCACAAACAACCAGGGTGTTAGTTGCTACGGATATTGCAGCAAGAGGTATTGATGTGGATAACTTAGAGTTTGTTGTAAACTACGAAATACCGAACATTGCCGAAACTTATGTACACAGAATTGGACGTACAGGTAGAGCAGGTGCAAAAGGTACAGCATTTTCGTTTTGTGATGCAGAGGAAAAAGCTTATTTAAAAGATATTGAAAAATTAATTGCTAAGAAAATACCAGTAATTGACGAACATCCATTTCCATTGAAAGACCATAACCCACCTAAAACAGTAATGGGTGGCCGTGGACAAGGTGGTGGAGGAAATCGTTCACAAAAACCATCAGGCACAAAATCAAAACCTGAAATTGGGAAACGTCGAACTGGTTTACCACTAGCAAGAAATGCTAGCAATAACAGAAATAAATAATTGAAAATGAGCCGTATGAATAGTATTCGTACGGCTTTTGATTTCTACTAAAGAATTGATTTTTCCCTGATATTAGATGTCTAGACCTAAAACAACATGTTGATAATTAAATAAATTGAAGTTAATGTCACCTTTTTAGGTAATATAAATATAGTTTTTTGTCCTGACTTCCGCACTGGGACACCCAAATTAAAAATTGAACAATTTTTGCAAGTATTTCTGTTCTTCGGTTAATATTAGTCTTTTTTTGATTATTTCATTATTAGGTAAAATTGAGGTGAGTTCATA
>JBEEOW010000048.1:0-20055 GCA_041191405.1 Bacteroidota bacterium | reverse complement strand
AAAATCCTTATTATTTATAATTTGTTGATTTTGATAAATATAAACTTTATCTGATGAATCTAAAATAATAACTAGTTCTGTATAAAAGTTACTTGGAGCTTCAAAAGTAAACTGATTGTCTTTTGGTGTTGGAGGTAAATCAGATTTCAGTTTTAGATTATTTATCTCTACTTGTTTTAAACTATCCAATAATTGATGCTGAGAATAAATAAAATATTCAGTTTTATGTTTACATGAAAATACTGATAAACAAATGATTATGGCATATAAAAAACGATTTAGAAATCTCATATTCTGTAATTTTAAATAACTCATAAAAAAGGACTGCCCTCATAGAGAACAGCCCTTAACTAACTAACACTAAAAAATGACTCTTTAATATTTTTATTTTTTGGTTACAATAAACTCTACCCTACGGTTAAGTGCTCTACCTTTTTCGGTTCTGTTACTAACAATTGGTTGTTTTTTACCAAAACCTTTTGCAGTTAACCTACTAGGTGCAATACCTTTTCCAATCAAATAATTCATTGCCCATTCAGCTCTATGATTAGATAAGTTGTTATTATACTCATCAGAACCAACATCATCAGTATGTCCAGTTAATTGAATTTGGAAAGTAGGATGGTCTTTTAAAATTTGAGCTAATTCATTTAACTCTTCGTTGTTACTTCCTCTAACTTCCTGACGAGAATCAAAATATACAGTTTTCAAAATATACTGATCTCCAACAAGAATCTGATGACGACCTTCTTCAGTTTGCATTAATCGTTTAAAGTCAGTTAATGTATGACGCATTGAAGCAATATCATCTTCATGTGATTCAAGAGAATCTATACGTTTTTCATGATCAGCAAGCATTTTTTTCACGCTATCACAATCCATAGTACATTTTTTAGTTGAATCTGAATCGATTTTCTTATTTTGTTCATCATCATTACGTTTTTTAAACGTGAAGCCAAGCATTATTTCATGTGTTTGTTTTGCTTGGTTATTATAAGTTGTACCAAATGCATGGTCGTAAGCATATCCAAGCGTTAATTGTTCGTGAAGTTTAACGCCTAACATAGGTGAAATAGCACCATAACTTCTATACATAGCTCCAGCCCAAATTTTATCTTGTTTAAAGTAAGCAACTAAATTGGCATCAAATTGAAAAGGAGTACCAGGTTGTGCTCTACAAATAAACATTGGTTCAATACGAGTATTTGGAGAAAGAACTAAATTGTATTTAGCATTTAACATATACTGACGTGATAATCTGTAATATAAACTTTGTTTGTCAGAAAATGTACTTGAGCTACTTCCCATTAAATGAGGCAATGCAATTCCAAATTGAAACTGGCTAATATTAATATGTGTACCAAATGTAGCATCAAATAAAGTTGAATTTTGAGGAGCTAACATTGGATCATTCAAATCTTTAACAACAGAATTTGAAAAATCAAAACCTGTATTTAAAACTCCTGCTGATAAACCAAAATAGATATTAGATTTTTGAGAGAAATCAACTCTATAAGAATAAGCAGCCAATGCATTTACAATAGTAAACAAACCACTTTTATCATAAATTACAGAACCTCCTAAACCAGCTTTGTTTGGTTTTAATGCACCATCAACAGTAACGGCTTGTGTTGTTGGAGCTCCCTCAACGCCTGTCCACTGATTTCTAGAGAACACAAAAATTGATGTTTGATTACTTGCTCCAGCATAAGATGGATTGTACAAGAAAGGTTTATAATAATTATGGCTAAACATAGGTACTTGTTGAGCCAAACTTACCCCAACAGCTAGTACAGATAATGCTAATGTGTATATATACTTTTTCATAATTGAATATCTTTATAGGGATGATGCCTTATTTACCTTTTAAAATGTTTACTTGACCTTTAAACACTTTGGTTAGTGAATCACATTTAATTACATAAAAATATGCACCATCAGGTAAAATTTCACCTTTGTATGTACCGCCCCAATCATTGTTATATGGTTGACTAGAATAAACTTCTTCACCATATCTATTTACGATAGTAACTTTACAATCAGGATATGAAGCAATTTTATCAATCCACCAAGTATCGTTAAAATTATCACCATTTGGAGTTAATGTATTTGCAATCACTAAATCAAGTGGGTCAACTTTTACTTTACCAGTATTTTTACAAGTATTTGCATCAGTGATAGTTACAGAATAAGTTCCAATAGTATCAGCATTGATAGTTTGTGTTGTTGCACCTGTATTCCATAAATATGAAGTCATGTTAGCCGTTGTTGATACTGCAACTGTACTTCCCTCAGGTAACAATGGTTCAGATGGGTTAAACACCACTACTGGCAAGGCATGAATTGTGATTTTTTTAGAAACTGAATCTACTCTTCCAGTACCCGAACGAACAACTAAAACAACATTATAAACACCTGGTTTATCAAATTTATGTTTAACTACTGCTCCTTCGCCATTAAGAGTTGAATCTCCAAAATCCCAAGTGTATGTAGGAAATTTAGTATTTGCAGTAGATGTTGTATTTGTAAATACTGTTATATCACCCAAACAATAATTTACTTCAGTAAATGATGGTTTAAATGCTTTTACAACTACTGAACTATCGTTTTGACAACCATTAGCATCTGTGATTGTAACAGAATATTTACCTGCTGTATCCGCTTTTAAAACTTGTGTGGTTACTCCAGTATTCCATTTGTAAGCATTTGAAGATGTTACACTTACATCAACTGTACCAACTGCTGGTAACACCGGACTCGCAGGTGTAAAAATTGGAACTGGTAAAGAATTTACTGTGGCAGGTTGAATTACAGAATCAACACATCCTGTACCTGAGTTTACTGTAAGTTTAACATTAAATGTTCCTGATTTTTTATAAACATGTTTTTGCACTGCACCCGTAGCAGAAGATGAATCTGCAAAATTCCAAGTATAAACAGGAGATACTGTATTTAATGTTGGTGTTGTGTTTGTGAAAATCATCTCTTTACCTAAACAAACCGCAGGTGAGGTAAAAGTTGGTTTTGGAGTTAATATAATATCTTTTGCAACATTACTTATTGTAGAACAAGTTGGTGCAAAAACATTAGTTTTATTGGTTATAGTATTTAAAGTTACTTTCGCTTTATCTGTACCAACCAAAATTGGCGTTGTTACTGTAAATATCCCCGAACCTTTTCCAGTAACAGTTTGATTTGCAACAGCAGTAGTAGTTCCAGCAACACTATAATCAAATGACCAAGTTTCGTTTGTAGGAACACTTGCTACATTTACAGTATAAGTTGCAGTTGTGTTGTTACAAATTCCTTGAGGAGTTGCTGCAAAAGTTAATATTGGACTAGGCACTACTTTGATAAATTGCTCAACTACTTGTGAACAACCAGAATCAGACATAGCAGTTAATCTCACTTTATAATTACCTATGTTTGCAAATTTATGAGTTAATGACCTACCTGGATTTACAGCTGGACTTTGGAAAAAACCAGTATCAATTCGAGTGTAATAGCTACTTACAACAGGTTTTGATGTTACAGCAGTAGTATCATCAAAAATTTCCCATTTAAACATTACAATTGAACCACGTTTAATACTTGATTTATTTACAAATGTTGCTGGCGTAGCCTCACAAACATTTGAAAAAGAAAAATCAGCTTGTGGTTGCACATTTGTAGCAGTACAATTTGTATAAGCACCTATTGCAAAGAATGTTACAGGTGGATCTCCAAATGTTTGGAATGGCTCAAGAGAAGTCATCACCCCAACCGAATCTAAAAATGGAGAAGGTTTTGAACTTTGTTTTAAATCAGACCAGTTAGCAGCTTGGGTTTTACCCATACCATAACCTAAATTTCTATTTAATAATTTTTGAGGAACATCATTTTCTCTAAAATGTAAACTTACTTTTGGTTTGTTAAAATAAGTATATCCACCATTATCTATAAACCAATAGGTTGGAGGATACCAAGCTGGATGAAAAGGAGCATTTGGAATGGTTGAAATTTTTGCATGTCCATCAATATTGTATGAAACTGTATAAACAACAGAATCAACCCCTGGATTATCTAATTGATTGATTTCCATTTCAACCAATCTTCTTCCAAAACCAACTTTTCCTACAGGAAAATTAAAAGTTCTAGTTGATACTGTTTTACTTTCTTTCATTAAAGGACCATTAATAAAAGTAGAATCTAAATCACCATTGTTAACTACAGCGGTATCAAGTAATAAAAAAGTATTCGTACCAGCAGTAGTTACCATTCCAAAAATCAAACTCAAACTATCTTTAATTTTAACTTGACCAGCCATAGTTACCACTCTACCTTTGGTATTGTTAATTGAAAGTGCTTCAAGTGTTGGTACTTTACTTCCTGCAAAAGAATTAAACTTAATATTTTTATCTTTTACATGATAACTTCCTGAATAATAATTAGAATCAATAAAAACTACACCTGAATCTTTTACATTATCAATCGCTAGTTGTAACTGAGCAGTATTTTTAACATAAATACTATCAGGAGCATTAAATCCTGTTATTGTAGCTAATGGGTCAACATATTGAATTCCTTGTACTTTAGGATTTCCTGTACCAACTACGTTTACCTTATTTACTAATTTAATGTTTTCTTTATAATTTCCTGATGCCACATTTACAGTACCTGCAACTCCTACTGCATTTATTGCATCTTGAATTGAACCGTTTGCACTAACATTAATCGTATTAGAACTTACGTTTATATTACTGATTATTACCTTTTTATTTGTCAAATTAACATTATCAACATTCACAATTCCACCACCAATTAAAGATAATGCTTTATTGATGTTTAATGTTTCGTTATAAGTTCCTGCACTCACATAAACAGAACCTGTAGATTTTACTAAATTAATACCATCCTGAACTTTAGCCCCAGATTGAACATACACTGAACTTACATTTACACCAGTAATTGTTGGTGTAATTCCTGAAATTGTTACAGCATTAAGTGTTGGAGTACCAGTACCAACTAAATTTACAACTTTATTAAAAGTTACATTTTCAGCATAAGTACCAGCTGCAATATTAATTGTTGCTGATGCAGAAGCTATATCCACTGCATTTTGTACCAAACCTCCTGATTGAACATTTACTGTATTTACAGTTAAGTTAGTAATTGAAATTGGATTAGTTGATAAAGTTAAAGGAGGTAAAACTGCTGTACCATTAACCCCAACAAGTGTAACTTTTTTACTTAAAACCAAACCTGTTTCAGGAACATAAGCTCCATCAACATTTATAATATCTCCATCTAAAGTATTCACATCGTCAATTATTTCTTGAATTGTTGATGCAGAAGCTAGAGTTCGAGTATTTTGAACTTCATTGATTGAAACTTTAGCAGTTCTTTTGTTTTTACTAACTTTTTGCGTTTGAGCAAAAGAAGTAACTGCAAAAAAACTATTTATTATCAACAGTAAAGCCAATGCTTTTTTAGTAGATAAAATATTCATAAGCATTATTTATTAATGAGTTTGGTTGAGATAATTCTATTGAAATTATCTAATTTTTGGAAATATAGGGAGTTTTTTGATTCCTACAAAGAAAATACAATATTTTTTTAAAGCTTAACTTTCTAACTTAAAATAAGTTAAGCCTTTTTAGTTAAACTATAACAATAAGTTAAGAATATAAAAATCTGAAAAATAGAGTATTACAAACAAAAAAAGGTACTAAAAGTACCCTATATAAAGTTTTGAAACAATCAAAATCTAATTTTCACAATTCATCAATATGTTTATTCAAACAAAACTAAACTCAATTCTTCGATTTTACTAAAATTTTTATCCGCTGAAATGAAATTCAAATCAAATACAATTGATGTTGCAGCAATTATTGCATCAGGTAACTTTATAGTATACTTCTGTTTTAAAGTAATTGTATTTTCTTTTATCTCCTCCGATAAATCTAAAACAATACATTCATTCAAAAATACTTTAATCCTTAACTTTTCTTCCTCAGAAATATTCCTAAAACCTAATAGTTCTAATTGTGTAATAAATGAAATATAAATTGTATTATCATTTAGTAATTCTGCTAAAGTATTATTTCCTGATAATAAATAGAGAGCTATATTGGTATCTATCAATAATTTATTCCCACTCATCTCTTAATCTCTTTTGAATATCTAATGGAGATTCATTTAACACTATAGCATTTAAATGCTTATATGCATTAAATTTTTTATTTGACCCTAAGTTTTGAATTTTGGTTTTAATGTCATTTACATTATCACCATTCTTAATAATCATCACCATAATAAAATTAAATTGATTTTTAATTTAACAAATCTAAACAAATAAAGGTTTATTAACAATGTATTACTTATTCTGAAAAATAAAGTATTACAAACAAAAAAAGGTACTTAAAGTACCTTTTCTGTTTGTTGTTTTAATATATCAATGCCTTCTTTAAATGAATGAGGCTTGTAACCTAAATTATTTTTAGCTTTATCAATGATGAATCCTGTTCTTGGAGGACGCTTAGCTGTTTGATTTAGTGTAGCTGAACTTACTACATTTATCAATGATTTATCTAAATTAAAATAATCAGCTGTTGCAATTGCCATATCATAAGGTGTCATAAAATCTTCTCCAGAAATATTATAAATTCCTGTTGCATCATTTTTAACCACTAAATAACAACCCATAGCTAAATCTTCGGCTAATGTTGGAGTTCTAAATTGGTCATTCACGATATTCAAAGTTTTGCCTTGCTCTAAAGTACCTTTTACCCAAAGTACAATATTCAAACGACTCATATCATGTGCAATGCCGTAAACTAAAACAGTTCTAACAATTGAGTATTTAATAATTGCAGCACTTTTTAAAACCATTCTTTCTGCTGCAACTTTACTCACGCCATAAAAACTAATTGGATTAGCCTCAGCCTCTTCATCATAAGGACCAGCAGTTCCATCAAAAATAAAATCTGTACTTAAATGTACTAAATGTGCATTGGTTAATCTAGCAGCCTCAACAAAAGATTCTGTCGCTCTTACATTTAACTCCCAACAAGCATCACGTTCAACCTCACATTGGTCAACATTAGTCATTGCTGCACCATGAATAATATAATCAGGATTTACACTTACAACGGTTTTTAATACTTCTTCCCTATTGGTAATATCTAATGAAATATATTCGTATTTACCATAAATATCAGGTAATCTGTTTTCACCTCTTGCCACCGCAACAAGCTCATATTCACCTTTTGAAGTGATTAATTCAACTAATTTTTGCCCTAACAATCCATTAGAACCTGTAAGTAAAATTTTCTTTTTCATTTTTTGTAAAGTACAAAGTACTAAGTACAGAGTACAAAGTTCTTAAGACTCTGTACGCTGTACTTAGTACTAATTATTTTGCAATGATACACATTTCTTTAGTATTTTTCGAATACGAGCCTTTTTTACTTGCTTTAAAGAAACGTTCATAAATATTTTATCAATAGGATGATTGTTTGCATCCACTTTTGAAGCATTTATTTTATCTAAAACTTCTAATCCTGAAACTATAACTCCAAATACAGTGTATTTCCCATCTAACTGTGGCATTCCTTTCTTAGATGTGATGATATAAAACATTAGTTCATCGGAACTTGCTCCAGGATTTTTATAGCCAACTAGTTGCCATGCTCCAACAAAAGCAAATTTATTTGAATACTTTGTAACTATCTCTTTTTTAATAGTATTACGAGTAAAGTAAGTACCATCATTACTTGGGTCAGCATCTCTTGACAGAGAATCCCCTCCAACAATAAACTCATCTTTTTTATTCAAAAAGAAACTTGTTCCATTGTACTTACCTAACTGTGCTTTGGCAATAAAGTTTGCTTTATGCAAAGGAGTTTCATCAAATAAAACCATTTGTAAATCACCCAAAGTGGTATGTATAGTAACAAGATAATCTTTTTTTGATTGAGCAAAACTAGCTTGAACAAATACAATTGTTAAGAAAATATGAATTACAAATTTTCTTAACACAGTTCAATAAAGTTTTTGATAATTGCCGAACCTATATCACCACTTTTTTCTGGGTGAAACTGTGCTGCATAAAAATTATCTTTATGTAAAGCTGCACTAAATTTATTTGCATAAGTGGTTTCTGCAATTGTAAAATCACTTAATTCAGCATAAAAACTGTGTACAAAATACACAAAACTATTTTCATTAATTCCTTTAAATAAAGGAGATTTTAAGTTTTGAATTGAATTCCAACCCATTTCTGGCACTTTAAAACGCTCAGCTTCAAATCCATTTGGATATTCTTGAAAACGTTTTACATTGATATCAAAAACCCCTAAACAATCAGTATTGTTTTCTTCTGAATGCTTGCACATTAATTGTAAACCCAGACAAATACCTAAAGTTGGTTGTTTTAATGCAGGAATAACTTTATCTAAACCAGCAGATTTTAAAAAATGCATTGCAGTACTAGCTTCTCCTACTCCTGGAAATATCACTTTATCAGCAGATAAAATTTCATCAACATTGTCGGTAAGAATAGGCTCCACTCCTAGCCTATTTAAAGCATAAGTAACTGATTGTATGTTACCTGCATTATATTTTATAAGTGCTAATTTCAAGTTCAGATTAATTAAATGTTTCTAAAAATTATATTCAGTAAAAATAAAACTATTTTGTTTAATACTCAATGTTTATTGGTTTAAATGTACTCAAAATCTCATTTTTTGACATAAACCGATTTAGAATATTTTGTATTTTTGTTAAAATATAAAAATTATGACAATAAACAATCAATCATTTACAGATACAATTAGAATTATTTCAAATTGCTTTGATTCAAATCCGAGTGTAAATGCTGTTATTGGTTCAAATGGAAATAGAAAACTTAAAATTAAAAATTTAGCTGAATATGCATTTATAAAAACCAATAATAGAAACGGTGTATTGGTATCAGAAAATAAAAAAGGTGTTTTATTGTTTTATAAATCTCATGTAAATCCATTTAATATCAAAGAGTTATTTTATGAATTAAAATTCGCATTGTCAATTCCTTTCAAAAATGTTTTATATTCTCTACAAAGGGAATCATTTATCAAAAAGCATAGAATTTATTCGAATTATATTTATTGTTGGTTTTTGGGAGTTGAAAAAGGTGGAGATAATGCTGTTTATGAATTAAAAAACAAAATTTTTGAGCTTTCAAATAAAGAAAATCTTCCAATCCTCATTGAAACATCAGTTGAGAAAAATAAAAACATTTATCAACGTTACGGATTTGAAGTATACTATTCTTGGTTCGATGAAAAAAACAATATTACACTTTGGTTTATGAAACGTGAAAATAAATAAAATAGCATCACTTGAGATTTCAAATGATGCTATTTTGATATGTTAAAAATCTTATATTTATTAATCTAATTTAAGGATTGCCATAAACGCTTCTTGAGGCACTTCAACGTTACCTACCTGACGCATACGTTTTTTACCTTTTTTCTGTTTTTCAAGAAGTTTACGTTTACGAGAAATATCACCTCCATAACACTTAGCAAGTACGTTTTTACGTAATGCTTTTACTGTTTCACGAGCAATAATTTTCATACCAATTGCTGCCTGAATTGCAATTTCAAATTGTTGTTGTGGTAACAATTCTTTTAGTTTTTCACAAAGACGTTTGCCCCAATCATACGCTTTATCTCTGTGTACGATAGATGATAAGGCATCCACTTTTTCTTGATTTAACATGATATCCAATTTTACCATGTTTGATTGACGGAAACCTATCAATTCATAATCAAGTGAAGCATAACCTCTTGAGATTGTTTTTAATTTATCGAAGAAGTCAAATACAATTTCGGCAAGTGGTAATTCAAAAATAAGTTCAACTCTATCTGTAGTTAAATAACTTTGATTGATAATTAAACCACGTTTTTCCATACAAAGTGAAATAATACCACCCACATAATCAGCTTTGGTAATAATTTGCACTTTAACAAATGGTTCTTCAACAAAATCAATATAGTTAGGTTCAGGTAATTCTGATGGAGCATTTACAACTAACATCTCACCATTTGTTTGGTGACAATGGAATGATACCGATGGAACTGTAGTAATTACAGTCATATCAAACTCACGTTCCAAACGCTCTTGCACAATTTCCATGTGCAACATACCTAGGAAACCGCATCGGAAACCAAAACCTAATGCTGCTGATGTTTCTGGTTCCCAAACCAACGAAGCATCATTTAACTGCAATTTTTCCATTGCAGTTCTTAAGTTTTCAAACTCACTGGTTTCAACTGGATAAATACCAGCAAAAACCATTGGTTTAACTTCTTCAAAACCAGCAACTATATCTTGGCAAGGGCGAGCTAGATGTGTAATTGTATCCCCAACTTTTACCTCACGAGCATCTTTAATGCCTGAAATTAAATAACCAACATCTCCTGTATAAACAGCATCACGAGGTTCTTTTCCAAGTCTTAAAATACCAATTTCATCAGCAAAATAATCTTTACCAGTAGCTACAAATTTAATTTTATCTCCTTTTCTGATAACACCATTTTTAACCCTAAACATTACCTCAATACCTCTGAATGAGTTATATACTGAGTCAAAAATCATACATTGTAATGCTTCGTCGGGGTCGCCAACTGGGTGTGGAATACGCTTAACAATTGCTTCTAAAATTTCTGGAACACCAATACCCTCTTTACCACTTGCGTGAATAATTTCATCTCTATCACAAGCCAATAAATCCTGCATTTGGTCTTTGATTTCCTCAGGCATAGCACCTGGTAAATCTACTTTATTTAGTACAGGAATTACAACTAATCCATGATCTAAAGCAAGATATAAGTTAGAAATTGTTTGTGCCTGAATACCTTGTGCAGCATCAACCAATAACAAAACACCCTCACAAGCTGCAATAGAACGTGACACTTCATAAGAAAAGTCAACGTGACCAGGTGTATCAATTAAGTTTAAAGAATATTTTTCACCTTCAAAAACATAATCCATTTGAATAGCGTGACTTTTAATAGTTATACCACGCTCTCTTTCAAGGTCCATATTGTCAAGCAATTGTGCTTGCATTTCACGACCAGTAACTGTTTTTGTAAATTCTAAAAGTCTATCAGCTAAGGTACTTTTACCGTGATCAATATGGGCAATAATACAGAAATTACGAATATGTTTCATTTATACTTTATTTTTTTGATTAAAGATTTTAGATGATAGATTGTAGATTTTAGAAGTTAGAAATTAATTTAAAAAATTTATCTAAAATCTAATATCTGAAATCTAACATCTATTTTATTCCTAAATACACAACTTTTTTAGTGTCGAAAAACTCTTCAGTGAAGTAATGTTTCAACTCATATACCATTAAATATGGATTATTTTGGAAAGATGCTAACTCTCCATCTAGGTCTCCACCTTTAAGGTAAAGTACGCCGTTTGGTAAAGCATTATTACTTTTTTTAGCTACTTTTTTCCTAATCCAAGGTACAAACTCTGTTAAACGAGTTACCGCTCTACTAACTACAAAATCAACTTCAACTTTCACTGTTTCAACTCTTTGATTGTAAGTAGTTACATTTTTTAAGCCTAAACCTTTTGCAACTTCTTGTACAACCAATATTTTTTTACCAATAGAATCAACCAAATGAAATTCGGTTTCTGGGAACATAATAGCCAGTGGAATACCAGGAAAACCTCCTCCAGTACCAACATCAAGCACTTTTGTACCTGCAACAAATGGCATTACTTTAGCAATTCCTAATGAATGTAAAACATGTTTTTCGTAAAGAGAATCAATATCTTTACGAGAAATAACATTTATTTTCTCATTCCATTCTTTATACAAATCATACAGTTGAGCAAACTGTGTGTATTGATTTTCAGTTAAATTAGGAAAGTATTTCTTTATAATATCCATTGGCAATTATTTCATTCTGATTTTATTAACAAAACAGAATATCAAATATATGAAACTATTGGCAATTGATAATAAAGTTTATGATAATTGTTGAGAAGATATGGATGTTAATTTGAAAAATTTAGAAAATTTAAAGGAGTAATAATATCCATAAAAACAGAAAGGCTGCCCAATTTGGACAGCCCCTCACACTCTAAATAAAAATTAGTATTATTTACTAGAAACAATTCTTTTTACTACACTTGCCTCATTAGTAGTGATATACAACATATATTCACCATGAAGATTTTGTGTATTTAAAGCAATAGTTTGTTTGCCTGCATTTAAAGTTTTATCAAGTAAAGTATTTATTAATTTACCTTCAAGATTATAAACTAGTACTGTTGCTTTTGACTCATTTTCAAGATTAAATTCTACATTTATTTCATTATCAAATGGTACAGGATAAACATTTATTCCGTCAACTTTACCAGTTTCAACTTCATTGTCACCTAATCTAAGTGTTCCATTTCCAAGGTTTTCTTTACGTGCAATTACAACCATAGCAGCTGCATTGATTGATACCGAAGTACCACTTGCATCTGTTTGGCTACCATTGCTTGTTGTAGGATGTTGGAATGATAAGAACATAAATTTATAGTCTGGTGTAAAAGTTAAACCAGTTGATTCTGAACCTGCTGGCGTTTTAGCGAATAATTCAACTTTTGGACTAGCTTGTGTATGACCAGCTCTAACCATCCAAAAATGTCCATTTCCACCATCCTGATTCACCCAAAGATTACCTTCGTTATCAAATGCTAAATTATCATTACCTGTACCCCAAGCTGTAGAAGCTGAACCTGTTCCGTAATTGATAGTATAATTTTGTCCGCCAACATAAGTAATAAAATTACTTATTGAAGTGCCATTATCTGTAAAACGATATACTCTTCCATTTCCTTTTGAAGTAAAATAAACTTGTCCGTTTGGTGCAATTTCTACGTCTTCAACACCATTAAAAGCTGTCGCTCCTAAACCAGATGCTAATGAATAAGTATTGTTTCTATCACTTTGAGTTGTGTTTGGTACTTGAACCCAAGTTGCAGTTGTTGAAGTAGGCTCTCCACCAGACAATGAACCAGTTAATTTTAACACATACAAAGTACCTGTATATAGGTTGCCTGCAGTATTTGCAACAAATTTATAAAGTGCACCACTTGGGTCGTCTTCGCCATAATAAACTGTTTTATTATCAGCTGCTACAACTGCATTTTCGTGTGACATTCTACCCATTGCCCACAGTTTTTCTTCTTTGGCATTACCATATTGTTTTACCAATCTTGTAACTGGGTCTATTTCAACTAACCAACCAGTGTCAGTATAACCATCACCGTTTACATCTCCAGTATTTCTAGTTTCTTCAGCAGTAATAATTGTACCCCAAGGAGTTACAGCACCTGAGCAGTTTCTTTCTGTTTTTACAACGTTTGCAAAACTTACAGGATAAGCATTGTTTCTTGTCCAAAGTTTTGAAGTGGCATTGTATGAAACATCTAAAATAGAAACACCACCAGGGCTATTTTCATGATTGATAGATACATATCCATTAGCACTACTACCTGATTTTGGTACATAACCAGTAAAGTCGAAACCTGCAGGAGCTGAACCACCCGAAGTATATGCATTACCTTGCTTAAATAACAATTGGAAGGTATGTGTGCTTGGTAAAACCAATGTACTACCTTGTGCACTTGGCTGAACTGATGTAAAACAACTAATTGAATTACAAACAACTACTTGCGATTGAGTCGTAAAATTCCAATCTGTATCATTTGCAATACCTGCAAAGTTGAATCCTGCAATATCTTTAATTGTTCCTGCTGGGAAAGAAACACTTACATTTTTATTTAAACCAAAATCAGCAGGATTAATAGTAACTACATTGCCTGAAACAGTAACATTTGCTGAAGCTACATCAATAGTTTGAGTAGCTACACCATTTTCTTTAATTGTAAATGCACCAGTACCTTTGGCTACATTTTCATTAAAAGTAAGTATTAAATTATTTGCAATTGAAATATTAGTACCATTATCAGCAGGAGTAACACTCGAAAGTACAGGAGGTGTTGTATCAGGAGTGTTTCTGGTTGCTGTAATTTCCATATCAAAGCTTATATCAGAGCTTGATTTACTTCTTTGGTGAATTTCAACTGCAATAACATTGTTACCTTCTACAAAATTAGATGCTGCTAAAGTAGCAGTAAACCAAGTGTTTCCATCGTCAGAAGCATCCGCAGAAGCAACAGTTGTAGATGAAATAGTACCAGTTGGCATATTGTTTCTATACCTTTCAGTTCCATTTACATACACCACAATTCCGTCATCTCTTTTTACTTTCATAGAAATAGCAGAAAGCTCAGCTAAGTTGCTTACAGTGATTGCTTTTCTAAAGTAAGTAGTAATGAATTTGTTAGTTGAAGAAGTTCCAAAACTAACAATAGTAGATTCATCTCCATCACCATAACCTAATTGTGCATTTCCACTTTTCCAAGTTGCATCAGCAAATGATGTGGCTCTCCATGTAGTTCCTTGATTAGAACCGTTATCAAGATACTTCCAAAGCGTACCTTGTCCCAAAAGCGTTACCGCTGTAGTTTGTGCCGAAGCCGACATATATGCGGCTAATAATAAAGAGGCAAATGAGTATATTTTTTTCATAACAGCAAGTTGAATTTTACAACCGACAGTTATGTAAATTTTAAATAATCAATTCATTACTAAAAAGTTAATAAGTAAAATTTAATATTAAATAAACATTTGATTGATTTTGAGTTTATACACCAAATGTTCTTATAAAATAAATTATGTTATTTCAATAAAATATTTGTTTTTTAATCAACTGTTTGTTTAAAATCGAATTACACTTTTGAGTGGATTTAGGTTTGGTTATAAAAACAAAAAAGGAGTAAAACATTCTCAACAAGAATACTTTACTCCGTTTATATTTTGCTTTATTTTGAAAATCAATAATGATTAAAGTTAATTACCATACTTACTTTACCACCGAAAGAAAGAGGTGCTTTTTCCATATTAACATCATCAATTTTATTTAAATAATATCTAAAATATGGTTCTGCTCCAACACCTAACCATTCAGTTAAGTTGTATTTCAAACCTATACTATAAGTAGTTCCTGCAAAAAAATTATTAATATCATCTAAATTTGTGGCTTTAATTGAATTATCCTTTTGTATACTTTCACCAGTTTTTTGAATTAAAATACTTGGAATAAAACCTGCAGAAACAAAAAGTTGAATATGGTCTTTATGAATTAAATTTAAATTTGCCATCAAAGGAACATCTAAATACCTTAAATCAAAATTTGCAGTTTGTGGTAAATCAGCAGCTGAGGGTTTAGAAGCATCTGCTGTATAATCTATACTATAACCTTTAGTTGTATATAAAAAGGCTACTCTTAGTGTAATAAGCTTTATTGGATGATAAATAATTGTTCCTCCTAATGAATAATTAAGTTGGGTTTTATAGGTGGGTACATTTAACCCTTGGGTTTTAAAATCAAAAATATATAAATCAGGTGAAGCAATTACTCCAATGGATAATCTATTTTTGTGAGAATGTTTTTTCTCTCCGTCTTGTGCGAAAGAAATTTTAACAAGAAAAATAAAAGAGATTAGAATTAGAATTTTGTTAGTGTTGCGCATAAATATAGTATTTTAACCTTATTGCGTGTACGAACAAATCTATCTTCGGTTGTCTTCATCGGCTAAAATACTTAAATAATTTTCATACCTCGATAATGGAATGTCTCCATTTTCAACTGCTTTATATACTACGCAATCAGGTTCGTGAATATGTTGGCAGTTATGAAATCTACATTTCCCCAATAAAGCTCTCATTTCTGGAAAATAATGACTTAATTCTGCATCTTCTATTTCACTAATCCCTAATTCTTTAATTCCTGGTGTATCAATGATGTATGTTTTTGGAGCTAACTCAAACATTTCGGCAAAAGTAGTAGTATGTTTACCTTTGTTTGCATAATTTGAAATTGATGCTGTTCTTAAGTTTAATTCAGGTTGTATTGCATTAACCAAACTAGATTTACCTACACCAGAGTGTCCACAAACCAATGTTTTTTTACCTTCAAAAAGTAAATTAAACGCTTCAATACCAATATTTTTAGTAGTTGAAGTTTGAATAACATTATAACCAATATGAGTATAAGTTTCTATTAAATCTGCTAATGCTTCTTGATTTTTTTTAGATGTATATAAATCAATTTTATTGATAACAATTGTAGTCGGAATACGGTAACTTTCAGCAGAAACCAAAAATCTATCAATAAAACCCAATGAAGTTCTAGGTTGATCAATAGTAACAATCAACACTGCTTGATCTAAGTTAGAAGCAATAATATGTTCATGTTCAGCTTTGTGTGTTGATTTACGAATTATATAATTATTTCTAGGTAATATTTCTTCAATCATAGCCTCGCTTCCTGCATCAGGAAATGAATACATAACATAATCACCAACTGCAATGGGGTTGGTTACACGTTTATTTTCCTGTTTAAAAATTCCTCTTAATCGTGCCTTGATATACTTATTTGAATCAACATCACATAGGTCGTACCACGAACCTGTTGAGCGAGTTACAAAAGCTTTATTCATTTAGTAAAGTTAATAAGAAAGTGTTTAGAAACAATTATTTTCATTAACAGATAAATGTTAATCTGAAATGACTTAATATTTTTTTTTAACAATAGTCATTTTCACCACCTAAAAATGTCGTAATTCAATATTTTTTTATCTAAAATTTTTACTTATCATTGTGAAATAAGAAAACGATTCTTTGATAAATCAAATTTTATGTCAGAAACAAATCAAGATAATCAAATGATTACAGTTGAAACTACTGTAAATGCTTCATTAAATACAGTTTGGGATTCATTTACTAATCCAACACATATTACTCAATGGTGTTTTGCATCAGATGATTGGCATGCACCCTATGCTGAAAATGATATTCAAACTGGCGGCAAATTTAAAACTACCATGGCTGCCAAAGATGGCTCATTTAGTTTTGATTTTGAAGGAGAATATTCCCTTGTAAAATCACAAGAAGAAATAAACTATTTTCTTGAAGATGGAAGAACAGTAAAAATCAATTTTATATCAGAAGAAAATTCTACCAAAGTAATTGAAACTTTCGACCCTGAAAACGAGAACCCTGCTGATATGCAAAAAGCAGGATGGCAAGCAATTTTAGATAATTTCAAAAAATATACTGAATCAATCTAAAAATATAAACATTCAAAAACAACATTATATCTCACAAAAAAAGCCAAACATCACTGCTTGGCTTTTTACATTTTACATCTCACTTATCCCCACAAAAACTACTTTTTAACTTCCTCTTTGCTTTCAGCAGGAGTAGCAGCTTCAGTTTTAGGTGTTCCCTCTTCTGATTTTACAGCAGAAGTGTCATTAGCTTTGGGTTCTTCTGCAGGTGTTGAAGGTGTTTCTGTTACAGTTGATTCAGGTGTTGAAGTTGCATCAGATTTAGGAGTTTCACAAGCAAATAAAACAGTTACTAAACCTACTGATAATGCAATGTTTCTTAAAGTTTTCATAAGGCAGACAATTAAAGGGTTTGTTTAAATTTTACCTTTATGCAGAGATTGGAAATAGGTCACCCAAGAATTTTAGAAAGTTTTAAAATATTTTAATAGATTACTTTTTTATACCAAATATAGGCCGAAGGTAGTTCAATAATTTATGCAGCGAAAAATAACATTTACTCAGGTTTCGACTACGCTCAACCACCGTAAACGCTATTTTTCGAGTAACACATGCTCGAAAACGGTCACTGAGCTTGTCGAAGTGGTAGTTTTCGCTGGAATATTTAATAAATACAATTGATATTAGACGACGCATGCGTCGTCTCTACAGAAAAAATTAATTAATATACAAATTGTAGAGACGTGGCATACCACGTCTTTATTGACAAAACAAAGTGGCAAAAAACGTTATAAATACGTCATTTAAAAATCAATCAATTATCCAAAGGACTTTTAACCTTAGAAAGTGCTTTTTTGCTTACATGGGTATAAATCTGTGTGGTTTTGATATCATTATGCCCCAAAAGTTCTTTTATAAAGCTCACATCAGTTCCTTGTTCCATTAAATGAGTAGCATAACTATGCCTTAAACTATGAATCCCTACTGGCTTTTTGATTTTGGCATTCTCCATTGACTGTTTAAAAACTTGTTGCACACTTCTAATACTATATTGCCCACCAGCCTGACCTTCAAATAAATAAACCTTTGGACTGTATTCTTTATAATACAATCTCAATTCTTCCAACACCGATTCTGGTAAATTTACATATCGGTCTTTTTTACCTTTACCCTGTGATACAAGCACTTGCATACGAGAGCTATCAATATCTGTAATTTTTAGCCCAACCACTTCACTTACCCTCAACCCCATTCCGTAACACAATTTTAACATCACTCTATGTTTGATGTTTGTAATATTATTGAGCATTTTTTTAACATCATTTATATCAATTACTTTTGGTAAAGTACTTGGCTTTTTGGGACGAGGGATATCCATAAAAAACTTTTCTCTTTTGAGCACTTGTTCAAAATAAAACTTAATGGCATTGATACGACTATGTAAATGATTCTCTTTGATTTTGAGCTCGTTGATACAATATAAAAAATAAGATTTTAATCTATCGTGCGTTAAATTTTGAACTGGATTTGATTTTAAAATATACAACAATTGAGAAAACTCTAAAACATAAGTACGAATAGTATTTTCGCTATATGCTTTTAATTTAAGTAAATCAATAAATGCTTGTAAAGCTGGTTTGTTCACCTCATGAATATGCGACAAAACCATTTTACCCATAATTTTGGGTTCTAAACCAAGTACCTTTCTATGATGGGCAGTATCATAAGCATACCAACATTTTTGAGAAACACTCCAACGAACATAAATTTCTTTACGAAGCTGTGCCAATAATTCAGCGTTTTTACTAAATTGAATCCAAATCACATCTTTGTCATGATGGACACCGAGCTTAATTGTAAACAAAGCTAAATTCATAGTTGCGTATTTTGTATATTTTACACAAAAATATACAAAAAAACGCAATGCGTAAAATTAATATTTATAATCATAACACATTGATTTTATTTTATTTATTTACAACTTTGATTTAAATTATAAATATTGTAAAATTGCGTATATTTATGAGTTGGCAGCAAGTGTAAAAGACGACACTGCAACCATTAAACAGACGACTAAAAACAGAAAAAGTAAACCATTTTGACAGGTGAACACAGACATACAAACGATACAACAAACGGACAACGAGTAAGCCGACACTCATTGCCGACCCTTCTGTATTTTTTATTTTTCCCACCGCACATTTTTTTAAATTCAATTTTATGCCAGCCCGCAAATGGCACATTGGCTTTTGCCCCCACCGCACAAGCCAACCCTTCGGCAAAAGCCAAAGAGCCATTTTTTAGCCAACGCACAAAGACAGCAAACAAGACATTAAACAAGGTTATTTTCTTTAATTTAACCGACTAAAATTATATTGTTATACGATGCCGAAAATATACGACAACATAGAAAACCACTTAACCAAAGGACTGAATGAAACGCTTGAACTTTCACAGCGGACTGACTTCTGTGTTGGTTATTTTAACCTGAGAGGTTGGAAAGAAGTTGCAGAAAAAATCGACAGCTTATCGGGTGCGACAGTTGTTGAAGGTAAGGACTATGTTCACCGCATTTGCCGACTGCTTGTTGGAATGCAGAAAATGCCAATAGACATTTTACGGGACTACTTTTCAAAAGACGATGACCACATTATTGACCAAGCCGAAGCAGTAAAACTTAAAAAACGACTTGCACAAGAGTTTAAAGACCAGTTAACAATTGGCACACCGACCGAAGCAGACGAAAAAGCATTGTCTCGTCCTAAAAAATGTTTACAGATTTGATTAATAATCCTGATATAAATTTACACTAATTTTCTTAATCCTAAAAAGGATTTACAATTAAAATTTATCCTAAAATAGCTTTACATTTGTATT
>JBEEOW010000047.1:0-21296 GCA_041191405.1 Bacteroidota bacterium | reverse complement strand
TCAAACTTGAACCTGTATCGATGTGCTCTTTACACACTAAATGTTTGAATGCTTCACTGTATACAACCTTTGTTCTTCCTTCCATTTTATGCTTACTTTGTGTAAACCTATTTCAGGACAAGACAGTAAGATAATTTTATTCTAAAAATTGCATGTTGGACATAAGTCCAACATGGGCAACAGTAGATTTATATACTAGCAAAGGAATAATTTTATATAATCTAATACTTATTTTTAACCTCCAATATGATTTTTTTATGAAGAAATTATTTTATTATGAGTTTTATGCTTAAAATTTAATGACAATTGTTATTTTTGTGTGTCATGACAATTCATAAAGAAGGATACGTATCGCTTGCTTTAGCCACAGTGGTTTTAGGAGGTATAAATTTAGGCTTAAATCAATGGTTAACATGCCCATGTTACCAATGGATTCTTTGTTCAGTGGGAACAATTAGTGTAATATTGTTTTTAATTGTTTTACAATTTTTTAGAAGCCCCAAAAGAACTACAGTTATTAACCCTAAGCATATAATTGCACCTGCTGATGGTAAAGTGGTAGTTATTGAAGAAACTGTTGAACATGAATATTTTAAAGGTCCACGCAGACAAATATCTATTTTCATGTCGCCATTTAACGTACACAGCAATCGTAATCCGGTTTCAGGTGTAGTTAAGTTTTTCAAATATCACCCAGGATTGTTTTTGGTAGCTTGGCACCCAAAATCAAGTACTGATAACGAACGTACTACAGCAGTTGTTGAAACTGAAAGTGGACATGAAATTTTATTCCGTCAAATTGCTGGAGCATTAGCTAGACGAATTGTTTGGTACATCAAAGAAGGTGACAAAGTGAAACAAGGTGAAGAATATGGTTTCATTAAATTCGGTTCTAGAATTGATATATTCTTACCATTGGATGCAAAAATACTAGTAAACTTAGGAGATAAACCAGTTGGTGGCGAAACAGTAATTGCTGAATTGGTTTAGTTTTTGACTTAAGATAAAAGACATAAGACTTAAGACTTAAAATAAAAAATTAATGAGCTTGGAAGGAAACTTTCAAGCTTTTTTGTTTTTAGAATAATTGCGAATAATAAGCAAAAAACTCACGAATCAAGGCATAAAAATCACGCAATTCAAAATACAACGGTGCAATTGCAGATACATTTTTAATATGATGTTTTCTAAATAACATTTTACTTCTTGTTAAATGAAAATATTGAGAAACAATGACAATACTTTTAAATTTCAATTTTTGCTGAAGCTTAATAGAATTCAAAACAGAAAGTTCAGTTGTATTTCCATAATTGTCAACGATTATGTTTTTACTTGGAATGCCATTTTCCAAAAGAAAAACTTTCATTTTATCTCCTTCCCAAAAACCTTCTTTTCCCAAACCACCACTTACAATAATTCTGCTAATTTGTTGGTTAGAGTATAAATCAATAGCACAGAGTAAACGCTGTTTTAATCTATCTGACAAAGTACCATCTGCGTTTACAGTGTTCCCAATCACTAATGCAATGTCAGATTTGATAGGTTTAGAATACAAACCATCAATAAAAGTTAAAGCAATATGCAAAAGCATAAAAACGAAAGGTATTATTAGTAAAAATCTGTATTTCATTATATCTGCTGTTATATTAGATGTAAAATATAACAAATTTTAATAATTAGAGTTAGAGACTTAAACAATAAAATACTAAAAGTAAAAATAAATTTAATCATTGAAATAAAAGGTCTGAGTATAACTGTTATTTCACCCTTGAAAATAGTTTATTTACCGAATAATCTATTTTTTATATGAAATAAATACTTTTATTTACAGTAAATATAAATCAAATGACCAGAAGAGAATCAATTAAAATAGTTGGTTTAGCTACGGCTTCTTTACTGATTAACAATACCCTTACAATGGCGAACGATACCAATAAAATTTCTTTTAAACTTAATCCTGACTTAGTTACCATTAAACCAAATTGGAATGGTAACAAGTTAGTTAACAACACTTTTGTATATGAACCTGAAATACAAGCAAAGAAATTTATTGATATAATTAAATGGAAATGGGGCAAAAATCCCTTAAAAGAAGCTAAAAAAGCAGATACTTTTAAACTTGAAATTATACCAAATAACAAACCAACTTCATTAAATGAAAACGAAGTTGTTTGGCTTGGTCACTCAAGTTTTATAATGAAAATTGCAGGAAAAGTTATTATTACTGACCCCATTTTAGGTAAACTCCCAATGATTGGTAGGTTAAGTAAACTCCCTTGTAAACCAGAAGAAATAACTGGATTAGATTATATTTTACTATCTCACGACCACAGAGACCACTGTGATATTCCTTCATTAAAAATACTTTTAGCCCAAAACCCCAATGTAAAAATTTTAACCACATTCGGACTTGGAGAAATTATAAATGGCATCTCTAAAAAACATGCAGTACAAGAAGCATCTTGGTTTCAAGAATATAAAACTGAAAATGGTTTAAAAATTACCTATTTACCAGCAAAACATTGGTGCAAACGTGGTTTAACTGATTTAAACAAAAGACTTTGGGGAAGTTTTATGATTCAATCAGCTATTAAAACTATCTATTTTGCTGCTGATACCGCTTATGATGTTCATTTTAAGGAAATTGCAACAATTTTTCCAAATATAGACATTGCATTTATGCCTGTGGGTGCGTATAAACCTGAGCATATTATGAAAGAAAACCATGTTTCGCCAGATGAAGCAGTGCAAGGTTTTAATGATTTAAAAGCAAAACATTTTATACCAATGCATTATGGCACTTTTGATTTGAGCGACGAACCAGCAGGCGAACCAGAACAATTACTTAAAAAAGCACAAGAAACGAATACTTTGCAAGGTAAATTACATATTTTAAAACCTGGATTAGTTTGGCAAATGGGTTGAAATTTTCACTACTTTTTCCATAATTTTGGAATATGGCATAAAATATTGCTAATTGCTTGTAATGACTTTTGAATTTGTAAAGAAACCATATTTTAAAACAGTTTTAATAGGCCTATTAATTATAGGGCTCATTTTATTGCGTACAGAATTAGGGCATGATAAAAACTGCGGAACACAAGTTTCGAAAGAGCAAGTAAAGTACGAACTTGAGCATAACATCACTTATGCTGAGCATTTAACACCTCTTGATTACCACACTATTTTACCTATAAATGTAATTATTTTTGAGGACGAAGAAGGAAATGCTGCGGCAGTTGAAGACCAAATTATTCATGCAGTAAGTCAATTGACAAGTGCTTTTACTCCAATTAATATTCAATTTGAAGTCTGTAATACGATTTATGTTAAAGATGAAAATTTATTTAATTACAAAAAAGCAGACGAAGATGAACTATTAAAATACACTAAAAAAGGCCACATCAATATATTTTTTGTAAACAAACTTACCCTCGACGAACCTGGAAGCGCCTGCGGATATACTTATTTCCCTCTGCAACAAAAAGACATTTTGGTAATTAGAGGTGGTTGTTGCGAAGTTGGTTATTCAAGCATAACACACGAAATGGGGCACTTTTTTGGTTTATACCACACCCACGAACGAGTATTTGGGGTAGAATTAGCAAATGGCGAAAATTGCCATAAAGCGGGAGACTTAATTTGCGACACACCCGCCGACCCTGGATTAACAGCCATGATGCTTGACGATGACTGCAATTATACCGGCACAACCAAAGATAAAAACAAAAATAGCTATCGCCCTGATGAAACCAATTTTATGTCGTATGGGAGAAATAATTGTAGAAATCATTTTACGAAAGACCAATACAATAAAATGGTTTACAACTATTGCAACTTTAAAACTCACTTACAACAACTTGATATACAATACGGTATTTCAGATACATTAATTTTCCCTGAAATGCCTGTAACCATATTTGCTCGTGGCGGACAAAATTATCGTTGGTCAACTGGTGATACACTTTCGCATATAACCTTAAAACCAACTACTGATACTGTTGTGAGTTTATATTTAATGCGTCCGGGTTATTGCACCATTAAGCGTAAATTTAAAATTCATATTATACCAGATTCATATTTAACTTTAAAAGGTGATTTAGTTTGTAAAGGAGAAAAAACGATTGTTAATGTAAATAAAACCAAGTTTGGGGTTAATTATCAATTGCGTCAAAACGGAAAACCTGTTGGCAAAATTATAAAAGGAAACGGAGCTACCATCGCTTTAGAAAGTGCACCTGTTTATGAAAAAACACTATTTTCAGTAACCACCTGCGACTCAGTTCAAAATTGCGATTATGTACTTACCGATAAACGTTGGGTAAAAGTATTGCCAGATTTTAAATCTAAAATAAAATACACTCACCGCTGGTTTTCAACACCTTCATTACCTGATTCTGCTTTGCAGATAAATGTATCAGGCTTACAAAAAAATATACTTTACCGCATTACAACTAAAAAAGGTAAACGCCTAACAAGTAGCAAACACGCCACAAAAGACAAATTGAATTTCAGATTTAGAACCAAAGCCGAAATTGTAAATAAAGGCATTCAAATTGAAGCAACCAACCCTTGTAATAAGAAAAAAATATACACTATTCAGTTTGATGAATTTAAAGTTGATAGTTTGAAGGTGGAGTAAGAGTTATTGTTTTTCAAGTATATTATCATAAATGAGTCTTTCACAAAATTCAATAGAATTGTAGAATTTTGGAGATTTACATTCGACCTTATTGGTATCTAAATCAAATAGATATGAAATTTTTCTATTTTTAGAATCAGTAAAAATTATTTTTTCTTTTAATGATTTACTACTATTTAAATAGGCAATACCTTCATATTGATTAAAACAATCAACAATTTTTGAAGATGCAGAACGTCTATATTTAATAGTTTTAAAATCAATAAATTTTACACTTAAATACTGAAATGTAGAATCATCTTCTCCCTTATAATGGAAATTAGGATATTTTGAGATGATTTTGCGTACTTCAATTTCTTTTACTGAATCTTTAGGAACTCTATTAACCACTTCATTTTTAACTTCTCTTTTATGAGTACAGAAGGAAAATATAAATGAAAAAATAAGTATACTGATTGTATTTTTCATGATTCAATTTTCTTTTAAACAACCGAAGCCATCGTTAAAACGATGGCTTCGATAATATATCCCTATATAAACAATTTTAAACTAAGCCTTTACAGCAATCTTCAACTCATTCAACTGTTTATCATCAATAGTTGAAGGAGCATCTATCATTACATCTCTACCCGAATTGTTTTTAGGGAATGCAATGAAATCTCTGATGGTATCTACACCTCCGAAAAGAGAACAAAGTCTGTCTAAACCAAATGCCAAACCACCATGTGGAGGTGCTCCGTATTCAAAGGCATCTAACAAGAATCCAAATTGATGTTTAGCCTCTTCCTCGGTAAATCCTAATAATGAGAACATTTTTGATTGTAATGCTCTATCATAAATTCTAATTGAACCTCCACCAACTTCTACTCCGTTGATAACCATGTCATAAGCATTTGCACGAACAACTCCTGGGTCGGTTTCTAACAATGGAATATCCTCTGGTTTTGGCGAGGTAAATGGATGGTGCATTGCAAAGTAACGATTTTCTTCTTCGCTGTACTCAAACAATGGAAAATCAACTACCCAGTGTGCTGAATACACTTCTGGATTACGTAAACCTAGGCGATTACCCATTTCCAAACGTAACTCCGACATAGCTTTACGTGTCGCATTTAAGCCACCACCTAAAATCAAAATTAAATCTCCTGCTTCTGCATTGGTAGCTTGTTTCCAAGCATTTAAATCATCTTGTGAGTAGAATTTATCAACAGACGACTTCAAGGTTCCATCCGCTTCAACTCTTGCATAAACTAAACCTTTTGCACCAATTTGCGGACGCTTAACCCACTCTGTTAGTTCATCAATTTGTTTACGAGTATAGCTAGCAGCACCTTTTGCATTGATAGCCACAATATATTCGGCTTCATCAAATACTGGGAAACCTTTACCTTTTGCAAAATCAGTAAAGTCAACAAACTTCATATCAAAACGGATATCTGGTTTGTCGTTACCATAATATTTCATGGCATCAGCAAAAGTCATACGTGATAACTTAGGTATATCAATGCCTTTGATTGTTTTGAAAAGATGAATTGCTAAGCCTTCGAACATATTTAAAATGTCTTCCTGCTCTACAAAACTCATTTCGCAATCTATTTGTGTAAATTCTGGCTGACGGTCGGCTCTTAAATCCTCGTCTCTAAAACATTTCACAATTTGGTAGTAACGGTCAAATCCCGAAACCATTAATAACTGTTTGAAAGTTTGAGGAGATTGAGGTAAAGCATAAAACTCACCTGGGTTCATACGACTAGGAACCACGAAATCTCTAGCTCCTTCAGGCGTTGATTTAATTAAAACTGGCGTTTCAACTTCAATAAATGCTTGAGAATCTAGGTAATTTCTAGTTTCTTTTGAAACCCTGTGACGTAACTCAAGATTTTTACGCACAACATTTCTTCTTAAATCAAGGTAACGATATTTCATTCTGATATCATCGCCACCATCAGTTTTATCGTCAATTAAAAATGGAGGTAATTTAGCTGGATTTAAAATTTCAAATTCAGTAACCTGAATTTCAATATCTCCAGTTTCAATTTTATTTGTTTTAGATACACGCTCAATTACCACACCAGTAGCTTTAATTACAAATTCACGCCCTAGCGTACGAGCTTTGGTAATTAATTCATCATTAGCTTGGTCAAACAATAATTGGGTAATACCATAACGGTCTCTTAAATCAACCCAAAGCATAGAGCCTTTGTCACGTATTACGTGAGCCCAACCGCAAAGAGTAACAGTATTATTTACATCAGAAAGGCGAAGTTCGCCACAATTATGAGTTCTAAGCATATTATTTTAGTACAAAGTACAGAGTACAGGATACAAAGTACAGGATTTAAATGAAAAGAATAAGAAAGACAAATTTAATAAAAAATCTAGGTTTAGAGTATCACTATAAAAATAAAAAAGCCCACAAACCTAAATTTGTGGGCTTTACAATTATTTGGTATAAAGCTTATAGTTTTACAACTTTAAATACTTTTTCGCCTTTACTATTATTTACTTTCACCAAATAAATACCTGTTTGATAATTTAATCCAAAGTTTTGAGATTGATAATTCTCAAATGACTCTACAAATTTACCATCCATAGTATAAACCGAAACTGAAGATACATTTGGAGTAAAGATTTCAAATTGATTATCTGTAGGGTTTGATGCAATTGTAGCTAATTCTGATGAATTTTCATTTTCGATACCTGTAACTGTACCAGCTAATTCAGCCGCTGATAATGCTCTTGAATAGATTTTTAAATCATCCATTGTACCTTTAAATAAGTTAGCAAACTTTTTATCATTTGCACCTCCACAATATTCCATTTTACCTATCCAAACATTTAAAGCCTGAGTATTAGCAAAAGACGCAACTAAACTGCTTGATTTAACTAAAACACCATCAATATAAAGTAATAACTTTCCTGCTTTTGCATCTTTTACTAAAGAGAATTGGTGGTACTGACCAAATGAATTATCTGTATTTTGTAAGATGTTAATAGCTACAGATGAGCTTCTTACATAACCTCTTAAATTACCATTTGTTGGTAAAATATCTAAACTTACATTTTCACTCGAGCCACTTATTTGAGAACAACCATAGCGAGAAAAAATAGTAGTTGCAGTCCAGTTAGAACCATTAGTACTTCCTGGATTATCAAATGATTTTACTTTTGCTGTAATAGTAAATGAAGCACCGGCTTTAAATAAAATAGTGTTTGGACTTGGTACTGTTATAAAACCATCTGTTCCATTAAACAAAGCAGCAGAGTTTGGGTTTCCGTCAGCATCTGAAGTAAAAGTTACACCTCCCGAAATTACACCATTATTATTGTTACCTGATACGTCATTTACATGTCCGTCAAAAGTGTAATGTGCTATCAAACTGTCGTTAGGTATTGCGATGTTTGATGGAAGACTTGGTTTACTATCACCTATGCTATTTTTAGCAATAACAGTAAATGTGTAAGATACTCCTGTTGTTAAACCTGAAACAATAATTGGACTATTGGTTCCACTAGCAATAATATTACCTGGCGTTGACGTTACAATATAATTGGTAATAGTTTTACCACCATTATCAAGAGGTGTGGTAAATGATACTGTAGCCATAGATTTATTAGGAGCAATAGCCGTTACATTTAAAGGTTCACTGGGTTCGGTAAAAGCTTTAATTACAACAGAATTAGAAGGAATACTACTTAGACTAGTATCAATTGAATTAATTGCAGCAACAGTAAAAGTATAACTTACCCCAGCTGTAAGATTACTCATTATTGCAGAAGTGCTACTTGTAGTTACAATATGATTATCTGGATTTGAAGTAATTATATATTTCGTAGTTACTGGAGAACCATTGTCTAAAGGAGCATTATAAGTAATTGTTGCACTGTTATAACCAGCTGTTGCAACCACATTTTTCGGTGCTAAAGGAGCAACGGAGTCTTTTATCATAACTACTGTACTAGGCGTAGAAGCAGGGCTTTTGCCATTTGTATAATTTGCTGTTACAATAAATGAATATTGTTTTCCTCTTGTAAGTCCATTAACAGTAATTGGGCTAGTAGTACCAGTTGCTTTTATACTATCAGGAAGAGATGTAACTGTGTAGCTACTTACTACTTCTTTTGGTGCAATAAATGCAATATTTGCAAAACCATAATCAGGAGTAGCTGTTACATTTGTAGGCGCTAAAAGTTGGGGAGTATTATCGTACACACAGCCATTACTTCCGTTAGTTGCAAACCAAATTCTATTAAATTTGTCAATTGTAATTCCGTTAACATTATTATTTGATAAGCCATCAGCAGTTGTATAATTAGTAAAAGTAGCTCCATTAAACTTAGATACGCCGTATTTGGTACCAATCCACAAATTTCCAGATTTATCAAATTTCATTGTTAAAATCCAATTGTCTAATAAACCTGAAGTTTTGGTAATTGTAGTAAATGCTTTACCATCATATTTGGTTAAACCAAACCAAGTTCCAAGCCAAAAAACACCATTTTTATCAACTTCTACAGCTATGATGGCATCATCAGGGAGTCCATTTTTTGCTTTATTATAATTAGTAAAAGTTGTACCATTATAAATTGAAAATCCACCATAACTTCCAATTAAAATATTTCCTAAAGCATCTTCATTTATTGCTTTGATAGTATTGTGAGGCAATCCATCAGTAGTAGTAAATTTTTTCCAAGTGGTACCATCAAATTTTACAAGACCTGTTGCAGTTCCAAACCACATATTGCCTTTCGAATCTTGCTTGATTCAGTATACATCACTATAGGCATAACTTGTCCATGTGTTGTTTTCAAACTTTGAAATACTTCCTGGAGAGCCTCCAAACCAACCATTTCCTGTGTTATCAAAATAAATTGAGGTTATGAAATTGCTATTTATTGGTGTTAAAAAAGCATCATATTGAGTAGTAGTATTGTCTGTATTAAATTTTAATACGCCAAAACTATATTTACCAAACCAAGTTGAACCAGTACAGTCAACTGCTACAGCCAATTGAGAGTAAGTAACTGGGTAGTTTTTCCAAGTTTGGGATTGTGCATAATTGAACAATAAAACCAAACTTATTGAAATAAAATAAGTGAATGTTTTAAACTTAAATCTCATAATATTTTTTTGGATTATTACTTTAAACATGCAAAATAATTCTTTGCTAAATTAAAATCAACTAAATTTTATTATTAGCCACACAAATAAATTGAAATAGCTAAACCAATTAAAATATTTCTTTTCATAAAGTAGTCTATTTATAATCTAAAGTAGAAAAATCCTTTAAATTTTGCCATTTTTCGTACATTTAGTTCTAAATTTCGTAATCAATAAATCTTTTTAAATGGAGTTGAAGTATGTCGGCTAAGAGGAAATATAAATTATTAGATGTTGGCTCTGAATTAGGAGCAGGTAAGCGTGGTACTAGTTTGGCTTTTAGTGCATTACATATTGCTGATGCCGAACGTTCAAAACAAGTTATTAGTGCTTTACCCAAAACTAAAGTTGATAATCACAATGAATTGATTGGTTCAAAACCTAGTTTTGAACATGCAAAATATGTTGAAGCTTTGGTAAATGTAAACGAAAACATTGCCTACGCTGTTGACGAAGCACTTCAAAATGGTTTTTTTCCTATCATTATTTCTGGCGACCATAGCAATGCCATTGGTGGTGTAGCTGGTTTTAAAAACCATTTTCACGATAAAAAAGTAGGTGTAATCTGGATTGATGCACATGCAGATTTACATTCTCCATTTACAACTCCTTCGGGTAATGTGCATGGTATGCCAGCCACTGTTTCATTAGGTTTAGATAATCTTGAAAACAAACGTAATGCAATCGACGAGGATTTAATTCCACATTGGGAACGTTTAAAACGTATTGGAAGTAGAGAAATTTGCCCTAAAATAGACCCAGCCGACTTAGTGTTTATTGCTTTGCGTGATTTCGAAATACAAGAATACCACCTCATTCACGAATATAAAATCAAAGCTTTTCAGCCTTATGATATCAAAAATTTAGGTATTGAAGAAGTGATTAAACTTACTACTACTTACTTAGCAGATTGTGATGTAATTTATGTAAGTTTTGATGTAGATAGCTTAGATACAAGTATTTCTGTTGGTACAGGCACCCCAGTTTATAACGGATTACAAATTGCCGAAGCCAAACAATTACTTGGGGCTTTTTTACATTTACCTCAATCAAAAATTTTAGAAATAACTGAAATCAATCCATTGCTTGATAACAATAACAAGATGGCAAAAGTGGTATTAGATATTTTAGAAACTGTTTTATAAATTCAATTATGGAAAACCAATCTGAACAAAATAACATACCAGCAATAGTAGTTGACGACCCTTGGCTTACCCCATATATACCAGAAATTCAAAGACGAATTGATTCATTCGACCAAAAATTAAGTTCAATAAATGAACGTTTTGGTAGTTTAGATTCATTTGCATCTGCATATAAATATCTGGGATTCAATTACGATACCGAAAAAAAAGGTTGGTGGTATAGAGAGTGGGCTCCTGCGGCATATTCTCTTTCATTAATTGGTGATTTCAATAATTGGAACAGAGATACACACCCATTAACCAAATTAGAAAATGGTGTTTGGGAAATTTTTGTTGCCGATGGTGAAGATGGTTTACTTCATGCACAAAAAGTAAAAGTACATATTCATGGTGAAACAGGTCATATGGATAGAATACCTGCTTATATTACCCGTACCATTCAAGATATAAATACATACGACTTTGCTGGTCAACTTTGGAAACCTGCCAAAGAGTTTAAATGGACCGACAAAAAATTTAAACCAACTACCAAAGCACCAATCATTTACGAATGTCATATTGGTATGGCACAAGAGCGTGAAGGTGTTGGTAGTTATGCCGAATTCACAGCATTAACTTTGCCTCGAATTGCAGCGTTGGGTTACAATACTATCCAAATTATGGCTATTATGGAACATCCATATTATGGCTCATTTGGATACCATGTTTCAAACTTTTTTGCAGCTTCTTCTCGTTTTGGTACCCCTGAAGAACTAAAAACCTTAATCGACACTGCGCATAAATTAGGAATAACGGTTTTACTTGACATCGTACATTCGCATGCAGTAAAAAATGTAGCCGAAGGTTTGGCTCAATTTGATGGTTCTGACGGACAATATTTTCATGATGGACCAAGAGGTTTTCACACCCAATGGGACTCCTATTTATTCAATTATGGTAAAGAAGAAGTATTACAATTTTTACTTTCGAACCTTAAATTTTGGATAGAAGAGTATCATTTTGACGGATTTAGGTTTGATGGAATTACTTCAATGCTGTATTTCCATCATGGAATTACCGATTTTGACCATTACGACAAATATTTTGTGTCGATGGTTGATTGGGATGTATTAACATATTTACAATTAGCAAATACATTAATTCACGAAATTAAACCAAATGCCTTATCAATTGCCGAAGATATGAGCGGTATGCCTGGCATGTGTAGGTTACCTGCCGAAGGTGGACTTGGATTTGACTACCGTTTGGGAATGGGAATTCCTGATTATTGGATCAAAATTATCAAAGAAAAAGCCGACGAAGATTGGGATATTCACGAAATGTGGGGCATGTTAGGTAACAGACGTTGGAAAGAAAAAACCATTGCCTATGCCGAAAGTCACGACCAAGCACTTGTTGGCGACAAAACCCTTGCATTTTGGTTGATGGATAAAGAAATGTATTTTTCAATGTCGGTACATCAACATAACCATATCATTGACAGAGGAATGGCAATGCATAAAATGCTTCGCTTAATTACATTTGCCATTGGTGGAGAAGGATATTTGAATTTTATTGGCAATGAATTTGGTCACCCAGAGTGGGTTGATTTCCCTAGAATAGGCAATGATTGGAGTTATAAATATGCTCGTCGCCAATGGAGTTTAGCTGATAATCCTGATTTGAAATATAAATTCTTGTTAAATTTCGATAAAGCAATGTTGGCTTTAGAGCAAGAAAAAAATATTTTAAATGCTTCTCCAGCAGTGCAATTACACATGGATACAAGCAATAAAGTAATAGTTGCAGAACGAAATAACTTAATATTTGTATTCAGTTTTAATCCACATTTGTCAATACAAGATTATCAATTTTATGTACCACAAAACGGTACATACAGAATCATTTTAAATACTGACCGTCCTGAATTTGGTGGCTTTAATAGAATTGATGACAATCTTGATTATCATGCCATAGACAATAAACTATCCATTTACTTAACCAATCGCACAGCTTTGGTATTGGAAAAGGTGAAGTAGAAATCAAAAAAACGCATTCATTTTATTTGGAAATAAAATGAATGCGTTTTACAATAAGTCATATTTCTTAATCAACATATTTGAAAATATTTAAATGAAATCAATATTATTAACCCTAGTAACAATTATTTCTTTTTCACTGCTTTCAATAGCACAAAATGTAAATATTCCGGATACAAAATTCAAAACGAAGCTTTTAGCTAATAAATCGTTGAATAAAGATGCTAACAAATTAGAAATATCAATTAAAGAAGCCAATGATTTTGCTGATTCTCTTAAATTATCTAGCCTTGAAATAGAATCATTAGTAGGAATTGAAGCTTTTACTCATTTAAAATATCTTGATTGTAACAGTAATCAGCTAACTACTTTAGATTTAAGCAAAAACATTGCGTTAATTTCATTTGATTGTAGTTATAACAAAATTGAAAAATTAACATTACCGTCAACTGATGCACTAATTGATTTTTTTTGTACCGATAATGCACTTACAGAATTAAATGTAAGTAAAGTACCTAAATTGCAGTCAATTCAATGTGGTTCAAATAAACTTGTAACACTAGATGTTAGCAATCATTATGAATTAACATCTCTAGATTGTGAAAAAAATGAATTAACAAGTCTTAATCTCTTAGGTTGTATGGAATTGAGTAATTGTATTTGTATCTTTAATGAAAATTTAAACTGTATAAAAGCGCCTGCAAAATTAGAAAAAGGTGACTGGATTAAAGATGCTCACATGACTTTTAGTGAAACATGTAAATAACTGATAAATCATAAAAAAAGACCAATTGCAGTGTTGCAATTGGTCTTTTTTTATGCTAAGCCTAAAGCTTGATTTTGCTCATTATATCGCTTTTCGGCAAATGCTGCATCAGTTATATGATATCGAGTACTGATATATTTATCGATTTCATTTTTTTCATTTCTACCTGGACAAATAAAAGCATCTACCCAATATACAGAACCATCTTTTGCTCTATTTTTAACTACACCTCTAAAACTTTGGCCAGCTTTTAAAGTTTCCCACATCAATTTAAATAAGGCTTTTGGTACTTCTGGATGACGGAAAATATTATGTCCTTGTCCAATTAATTCTTCCTGAGTATATTTTGAAATTCTACATAAAGCTTCATTTGCATAAGTGATAGTACCGTGTAAATCACTTTCCGAAACAATCATCATTTGATTGATAACCTGTTCCCTATTTAAAAGTTGAACTTTTAGCTTTTCACTTAATTCAAATTGTTGTTTAAGTTCTTCTTCAGTAGCACGAAGCTCTTCCATGTTTTGCTGAAGAGTGTATTCTTGTTGATAAGTTACATCATTTTTTTCTTGTAAATCAGCCAATAATTTTTGTGTACGCTTTGCTGTTTTTACATTACTTACCGTTGATGCAATACTTTCACTTAATTTAACTAAAAATTCAATTTGATAATCTGCAATTAGGTAAAATGAAGCTATTTCAATTACACCTAATACTAATTTATCAATTTTGATAGGTACTAAAAGAATGTTTGTTGGCGGCACTTCACCTGTTCCACTTGTAATATGTACATAATCCTCTGGAACTTTTTTTAAATAAACAATTTCTTGTTCATTGTAACATTGTCCAATAACTCCTTCAAAAAGATCTACTCTTTTTTGAATAAATTTCTTTTTTTCATAAGCGTAACAAGCTAAAAGTTCAAGATATTGGTCATTTTCGTTATCATCATTAATTACAAAAATACCTCCTTGATTTGCATTTAAATACTTAACAATACCAGAAATAATATTTTGATATAATTTTTCTGAATTATCAGCATCACTTCTAAGAATATCAATAAATTTGGCTAAACCTTCAGTAACCCAGTTTCTTTGTTTTTCGTGTTCTGCAATCACTTTCATGTGATCACGCATACTAACAAGAGCAACAGCTAAATAATTTTTGGTGTCATTTTCTTTATCAAAACCTTCATATTCAACATCTAAGTTGCCTTGTTCAATATTTTTAACAAATTCTAACGAACGCTGAATTTCTTGTTTATATTGTTCAATTTGTTTGCTAAGCGTAGCTTTATCTGAAGTATTGAAAATCGAAATCATAACACATTAATATTAGTTGGAAAAATCCATTAACCAAAAGTCTTTTACTTTATACAACAAATAAAGTTGCATTTTGAAGGGCTTAAAAACAAAAAAGGTAAAATCGATTGCTCGGTTTTACCTTTTTTATCTAGTTTTTAAACTAAAATACTATTTCCAATCAAACAAACCTTCGTTTAGTAAGTTTAATGCTTGGTTTTTGTATTCTGATTTTAATACGATAGTTGTATTATGGCGACTTCCACCGCTTGAAATCATACGGAAAGGAATATCTTTAATACAATTTAATACACTTAATACCAATCCTGGTTTTTCAGCTGTAAAGTTACCAACTATACACACAATACTTTGATTATCTTCAATTTCAATTGTACAATATTCCGATAATTCAGCTTTGATTGCTTCTAAGTTATGCGTTTCATCGATAGTAATTGAAAGAGCTACCTCCGAAGTAGTAATAACATCAATTGGTGTTTTGAATTTCTCAAATACCTCAAATACTTTTCTCAAGAAACCATAAGCCAACAACATTCTTGTTGATTTTATTTTGATAACTGTAATGCCATCTTTAGCAGCAATTGCAGTTACTGTTCTATCAGAGTTGTTGTTTGTGATTACAGTTCCTTCAGCAGAAGGCTCCATTGTATTCAATAATTTTACAGGAACACCTCTTTCTTGAGCTGGACGAATGCAGGTTGGGTGTAAAATTTTTGCTCCAAAGTACGCTAATTCAGCAGCCTCGTCAAATGACACCTCACGAACAGGGAAAGTACGTTTTACAATACGAGGGTCATTATTGTGCATACCGTCAATATCTGTCCAAATTTGAATTTCTTCAGCATGGATAGCTGCTCCTAATAAAGTTGCAGTATAATCTGAACCTCCACGTTTTAAGTTATCAACCTCACCTTTTGGATTACGGCTTACATAACCTTGAGTAATAAACAAGTTTACATCAGGGTACTGAGCCAAAAGAGCAGTTAATTTTTCTTCGATAAATGAAAGTACAGGCTCATTGTCTTCATCAATCAATACAAAATCAAGCGCTGGCAAAAGCACTGATTTTCTACCTATTTCAGTACAATAATGATGGAAAAGCTGAGTTGAAATAATTTCACCTTGAGCTAATAATAATCTTTGTTCTACGCCACCAGCAGTAGGTTGATTTGCTACTGATCTAATTAAAGCAAATTCTTTTTCAATAACGGCAGTACCGTTTGCCTTGCCAGCTTCTGTTGAATATAACTCAGCTACGAATGCCTGATATTCCCCCCAAAGTTTATCAATAACTGCAACAGCAGCAGCTTTATTTCCAGCCACTAAATTATCACCTATTGAAACTAACGCATTTGTAGTTCCACTTACTGCAGATAAAACAACAATTTTACGGTGATTGTCATTAATAATTTCAGTGATTGAGTGCATGCGCTCTGGCTTGCCTACTGATGTTCCTCCAAATTTTAATACTCTCATTATAAAGTTATAATCTTAATGAATGATACTCTTTCAAATAGTTGTAAAAGCAAAATCAAATCGTAATTAATTGATTTTATTGAGTGATGAACAACAAAGTTAAAAAAAATATTTTAATGACATTGTTTTATGCAGGAATTTAGAATTATTCAGTTTTATTTAATCGGATTGCTATTAAATATATTTTTTGAAAAACATTTAAATATTTTAAAAACTTACACCAACAATGAAATATATTAATTATTTTGCAAAATATATTCAATCTAAACCCTTTAACACAATTCAACATGAATGCATTATCCTCTTTTTCAAGAATCAAATCAATACTCTATTATGTAGCAGCAATCTCCGTCTTATCTTTTTTTGGATATGACTTTTTAACTGATTATTTGGCGAGTAATGAAGCTAAAAACCCAAAAACGTTCACTTTAGAACAAATTCAAAACAAAGACCCTAAAGATCTTCCAAAGTTTTTTATTCTATCTAATGTAATTAGAAAAAATCAAAATACAGTTGAATCAACTCTTGAAGTTGGTAGAAGCAAAACCAAAATGTCTACAACTGAACTTTTTCCTGTTTATGTACCTAGTCCAAATGATTCAGCTCTTACTCTTGAAAGCAAAGAAAAAGCTTTTGTTTTTGTTGAACAACCAAAAAGCACAGATACTACCAACTTTAATTTAAATGATTTTCTAAAAGCTGAAACTTATAAAGTAAAAAATACTAACTCCAAAATTACTAGCGAGGAAAGAAATATTTTTGTTGAATCAGGGGTTAATGTAAGCGAAAATGCATTTAAATTAACTAAAGGGTATGAAATTCCAAGTTCTAATCAACTTTGGTATGCTATTGGATGTTTTTTAGGAGCAATTGTTGTATTTTTTCTTTTAATAAAATCATTTGCTCAACCTTCTGCATAAATTTGTTTACAATCCAAATAATAAAGCTCAATGAAATTTCTTTCATTGGGCTTTTTTTGTATTTATAACATATATCATTTTTCAATGTAACAAATGTTGCTGATATACTTCTATTTTTAAAGCTAATTTTGTAATGTAAATTCAATGTAAAGCATTTGATAATGAATTTCGTATATAAATATAAACTATCATTTATTGGTATAACACTTGGGGCAATTGCAGGCTATTTATATTATGCTTTTGTAGGTTGCCAAAATGGTACTTGTGCCATCACTTCTAGCCCAATAAATAGTACACTTTACGGAGCATTAATGGGATACTTTGTTGCAAACAGCTTTAAATCAGACAAAAAATGAAAACCGAAAAAATTATTATCGCCAATTTGAAATGTGGAGGTTGTGCCACAACTATCAAAAATGATTTACTTAAACTCAATGGAGTAAACGAAGTAAGTGTTGACATTGAAAATGACGCAGTAAATGTTAACTACAATGATGATCTTGATAGAAATATCATTATCGACAAGTTGCACTCGCTAGGCTACCCTGAAGCAACTGCCGAAAATGGCTTGTTACTTCAAATAAAAAGTTATGCAAGTTGCATGGTTGGTAGAATAAATAACCTTTAAAAACACTCCGAAAATGAATATCGAAAAATTAATTAAAGAACAAAACGCCAAAGTAATTGATGTTCGTTCGCAAGGTGAATTTATGAGTGGAAATGTTCAAGGTTCAATTAATATTCCTTTACAAGAAATCCCTCAAAGAATAGAGGATATTAAAGCTTTAAATTCGCCAGTGATTCTTTGTTGTGCATCTGGAAATAGAAGCGGACAAGCACACCATTATTTATCTCAACAAGGAATAGAATGTTACAATGGCGGTTCGTGGTATGAGGTAAATGCAATAGCTTAATTTACTAAAACAATGGAAACTTTACTAACAAACTGGACTTTAATACGTTGGATAAGATTAGGCTTGGGTATCTTTATTTCATATCAAGGAATTGTAAATAAAGATGCACTTTCGGGAATGTTAGGTGCATTTTTATTGTATCAAGCAATAGCAAATGCTGGTTGTTGTGGAGTTGGAGGTTGTGAAATTCCATCAAAATCCAAATCAAACAACCAAGTTGAAGATATAGAGTTTGAAGAAATTAAAGGAAAATAAACATGGAACCGCATTATTATAACGTAAATTTAAGTTGGACTTCAGAACGAGAAGGAAATCTAAGCTCGCCCGAATTAAACGACGAAATAAAAGTTGCAACTCCACCTCCATTTACAAAAGGTATTGAAGGAGTTTGGTCGCCAGAGCATTTATTAACCGCCTCTGTTAGTAGCTGTTACATGACAACATTTTTAGCCATAGCTGAAAATTCAAAACTTGAATTTGAAACATTTTCTTGCGAGGCAAAAGGTAAACTTGAACAAATTGAAGGCAAATACTTGATTACAGAAATTGAGCTTTTTCCAAAATTGAAAATCAAAAATGAATCAGATGCTGAAAAAGCAATGAGAATATTGCTAAAAACTGAAAAAGCTTGTTTAATTTCAAACTCGATTCAAGTAAAAGTAAGTTTAAACCCTACAATACTATAAATTTCAAAACACATGGCAAATACATTTCATGAATTAATTAACAGAAACACACCTACTTTGGTAGATTTTTATGCTGAATGGTGTGGTCCGTGCAAAACAATGAAACCAATTTTAGAAACACTTAAATCTAATGTTGGTGATAAAGCAAATATTTTAAAAATAGATATCGACAAAAACCAAAAGGCGGCTTCAACCTATAAAATTCAGAGTGTACCAACGTTAATGCTATTTAAAAATGGTAAAGTTCTTTGGCGACAATCAGGAGTTGTACAAGCAAGGCAACTAGAACAAATTATTCAGCAGTTTTCATAAACATCTAGAATACAAGCAATTTCATCCATTAAATTTATTATTTGAAATAAATTTCAATAAAATAAGGGTAAAAATAAAATTTGGTCTTCTTTTTGATAAGTTATAATTGCTATTCTAAATCAACTATAGCAATTAACAAAATGAAAACCTTATTTAATGTTGCCTCAATAGTAGTTTGTACTGTTTGTTTTACATTTTCAGGAATTTTAACTTTCCATGTAAATGTATTTAACAATCATACATTTGCAACAAAACCAATGAACAAAAATGGAATTGTTTGCGCTAGAGATAGTAGTAAAGATTCAATTGTAAACAAAGCAAGTTTTGATAAAACAACTAATCATAAACATGTAAATTGATTTTAAAATATAAATTAACAAAAATAGCCAAGCTTAAAAACTTGGCTATTTTTGTTTTATATTAATAATCTATTAATCAACCAATTTACCTAACATTCCTAGTTCAGGAATACGAACTAAGTTTTCTTCAACAATTGTATTTTCCTTAAAAATAAAACGCTTATCATAAATTTGGTTTCCTATATAAAAACTAGCCCAGTATTCATTATTTAATACAAAAACCTGTTCAGTTATAGCTTCAATTAATTGATGTTTTCCAGCTTTAATTGTCCCCAAATTATGACGCAATACAGATGTTTTTCTGTTTTCACCATCAATTACTCCATATCCTTCACTTGTAACTAATACATTTTCAAGTGTTTCTTGGCTTCTATTTATAAAATATACATTCCAAACAATTTCTAATTCTTGAGTTAATTCTTTAGCTACTGTAATTATTACTTCGTCGAGGGTATGAAATACAATGTCTTTTTTCATTCGTGATAATATTAATAAATTTATGATGAAAGCTTATTATTTTAAACTTCCATTTCAAACAAAGAAATCAAATGCTTACTTAAAACAGTACCAACTTCGGTAATATCCAAAGGCTTGCCTATTTCTTTTTCCATTGAGGTAACAGCTTTATCTTCTATTCCGCAAGGTATAATATTTTTAAAATAATCTAAATTAGTATTTACATTAATTGCTAATCCGTGCATTGTTACCCAACGACTGGTTTTTACGCCCATTGCACAAATTTTTCTAGGATTCAGTTGCGCTTCATGGTCAATCCAAACGCCAGTTAAGCCAGCAATTCGTCCACCATCAATTCCATAATGGGCTAAGGTTAAAATTACAGCCTCTTCCAAAAAACGCATATATTTATGAATGTCTGTAAAAAAATTATCTAAATCGAGCACAGGATAACAAACCAGCTGCCCTGGCCCATGATAAGTGATATCCCCACCACGGTTAGTTTCAAGGTATTGTGCTTTGGCTTCACTTAATTGTTGGTCATTAGCAAGCAAATGTTCTCTTTTACCGCTTTTACCAAGCGTGTACACGTGTGGATGCTCACAAAGAAATAAATAATTTGGTGTAATTGTAATTTCGTTTTCGGGTTTATCTCTATTAATTATTTTTTGTTCAACTATCGCATTGAAATACTCTGCTTGTTTGTCCCAAGCTTGCTGATAATCTACTAAACCCCAATTAATTAACGATACCTTTTTATTTATTTTACTATTCATCACGCACCAATTATAAACAATACAAATGTATTGAAAAATTATAGATTTTTCTAAAGTCTTAAATGTAGAAAAAGACTTTAAAAATATAACTCCAACTAAAATAATAATATGATTATATCGAAACTAAATAAATAAAACTTTCAATTTGCACTAACTACTGACACTAAACTAATAACTAACAAAAAAGGGTTTGCAATTGCAAACCCTTTTTTGTTTAAAATGTCCCGTCCTGAATTAGGTTGTCACATAGATAACTTATACTATGGAAAATATTGTTACTCAATTAAAAAGACGAAGTCAACGAGATTATAGTCATTCTTTTAAACTTCAAGTTGTTTCAGAAATA
>JBEEOW010000046.1:0-22032 GCA_041191405.1 Bacteroidota bacterium | reverse complement strand
ACACTTGTTCCTGTGGTTGCTGATAAATTGGTATTTGGTGTCCATGAATAAGTGCTTGCTCCTGTTGCTGTTAATAATAAACTATCTCCATTACAAATTGAAGCACCGTTTAAAACTACGGTTGGTAGTGTGTTTACTGTAACTTTCGCAGTGTCTGTTGCTTTACAACCATTAGCATCTGTTCCTGTAACAGTGTACACTATTGTATTTGTTGGGTTGGCGCTTACACTTGCACCTGTGGTTGCTGATAAATTGGTACTTGGAGACCATGAATAAGTGCTTGCTCCTGTTGCTGTTAAGGTTTTACTCTCTCCTGTACAAATAGAACCTCCGTTGGCAATTACATTAGGTAGCGCATTTACAATAACGACAACAGAATCAGCATAAGTTGAAGTTGGATAAATTGGAACAAATTCAATATCATCAATTACAAAATCATTTCCACTTCCTGCAGTATTTTGATTAACTATACAAATTTCAGCTGAAGTAGTTGTATTAGAATTCCATGTTGCAGCAAATTTTTGCCAATTACATAAAGTACCTTCTACTTGAAAAACATTACCTAATAAATTTCCATTAACTTGAAATTGTAAAATTGGAGGATTAGGATCATAAACCGATGTTACAAATGTTGCAAATTCATATTTAGTATTTGCTAAAGTGCTTACAGTTTGACACCAAATTTTAACATTTGCAGTAGTAGCACCATCAGTAACAAACATTTTTCCTGTTCCCGTAGTATTGTCTCCACAAGAAGCAAATCCACCATTGTAGTTTTGTGCACTATTACCCACTGCATAAGCACCTTGTGCCATCATTCCACTTGTATATTTTGAATATTGAGTAGTAAAACCTACATCACCACTTTCAAAATCTCCATTCACAATTACATTTTGCCCCTTGGTATATCCTGCTAAAGAGCTTATTTTATACACTGCAGTTGGTCCATTTGGTTTTACAATAATAGTACTATCGTTTATTTTAGTAAAACCTTCCGTTCCTGACCAAGTTTCATTTGTAACCCCGTGTGCTTTTATAATAATTGAATCACCCTTACAAATAGATAAACTATCTTCAATAATTAAATCAGTATTACATTTTTTGTATAAAACATTAATTGAATCAGCAGCTTTACAGTTATTTTCATTAGTAACTGTAACTTTATATAATCCTGCGCTTGAAACCTCTAAGGTTTGTAAAGTTGAATTATCATTCCACTGATAACTTGATGCTGTTCCGGCATTTAAAGAGATATTTTCTCCTTGGCATAGAATAGTGTCTTTCCCTAAATTTAGTGTTGGTAGTGAATTTAACTTAACAAGTACACTATCTTTTTGTTCATCTAGCGTGTAAAATGAAATTGCATCTAAGAAATTACCCATACTACCTCCACCATTAGAAGTAAAATAAAATCTAGTAGTGGTTTGCCCAGATGGAACTTCATAAATTCCCGAATAATGCCCCCATTTATCAGTTCCGTCATCATAAGTACCTATTTTTACATAAGGGCCACTAGGGCCTCCAATTGAAAAATCCATACTTTCCACTCCACTTCTACCTCTATGGGCAAATTCCCAATATAATTTAGTGCCAGGTATAGTAGGTATATCTTGATATAAAGCAGCAACCATATTGGCATTAAGCTCAATAAATTGATTTCCTAAAAAAGGCGCAACCCCCATATCTTTATACCATATTTCAATTGCATTGTCAGTAGCTGTAGTTTTCCAACCTGCTACATTTGATGCATCCAATACGCTGAACCCACTACCAATATTGGGTAATTCAAAATCTCCATTTACTAAAGAATTTGATTTTTTTGTATATGAAGTTACATAATATTTTGCGGTTGTGGTTGGGGTGGCTGTAATAGTACTATCGTTAACTTTGGTAAATGGTTCTGAACTTTTCCATAAAGTAGATTTTACATTTTTAGCATTAATAGTTAATGAACTTCCCTTGCAAATAGCAATGCTATCTTCAACAATTAAATCGTTATTACAATTTTTAAATAAAACATTTATTGAATCAGCTGCTGAACAATTGTTTGAATTAGTAACTGTTACTTTGTATAAACCTGCACTTGTAACTTGTAAGGTTTGTGCAATTGAATTATCATTCCATTTATAGGTATTTGCTACTCCAGCATTTAAAGTAATATTTGAACCTTGGCATAGAATAGTGTCTTTACCTAAAGAAACTGTTGGTAAAGCATTTACTGTAACTTTTGCAGTATCAGTTCCAACACAACCATTAACATCTGTACCTTCAACTGTGTAAACCGTAGTTATATTTGGGTTTGCTGTTACACTTGCTCCTGTAGTTGCTGATAAATTTGTACTTGGCGACCAAGTAAAAGTAGTTGCTCCGGTTGCAGTGATTGCTTTGCTACTACCTGTACATATTGAAATGCCGTTGGCTACTACTGTTGGCAAAGCATTTACTGTAACTAAGGCTGTATCTGCACCTACACAACCTTTAGCATCGGTTATACTTACAGTATAAACAGTAGTAATACTTGGGTTTGCTGTTACACTTGCTCCTGTAGTTGCTGATAAATTTGTACTTGGCGACCAAGTATAGGTAGTTGCACCTGATGCAGTTAGGGTTTTACTACTTCCTATACAAATTGAACCTCCGTTCGCAACAACAGTTGGTTTACTTAAAACCTTAAAATATAACGGAGCCCTGTCTGATTCACAACCATTTACTGTTTGACTTACCCAATACGTATATAATTGTGCATTTGAATTATTCACTACAGGTACAGTTGAACTTCCTACCCCTCCCGTTTGGGCAGTGTACCATAATAAATTAGTACCCGTTACATATTGACCCAAAGAAGTTGTACTTGTACTTGCACAAACTTTAATGGTATCTATTGGAGCATAAAAAGTAAATTTCAAGATACCATTATTATCAGAATAAGGTCCGTTATCGGCATAAGTAATATTTAAAAAATTTCCCTGACCAATAATTGTGTACCAATATTCATGATTTGATTTATAAACATTCGTATCTGGACGAGGAAAAGTATTACCATCTAATTTAATATATCCATAACTAAAAGGTGACCCAAAAGCATTACCAGTTACATCATCAGCAAATTTAAATGCGGCATCTAAACATTTTTTACTTGGGTCATTACTCCAAACTGACCAAGTTCCTGTAACCTTTAATTTATATTTTTTACCATTTTCTAAAACAGGGGTTTGTTCATTCAGCGCTTGAGTAGAATTAAAATCAAAACTATGAAACACATCTGATGAAGCTCCATTAACTACAGGTGCTGGCGTATTACAAACCACACATTCTACATCTTTAACATTTTTATCAGCTGACGAACCAACGGTTTGTCCACTTGCTCCTGCTTTAATTGGCACTCCTTTAGCATCAACATTTCCTGCTAAAACCAGGCCGCTCAAATCAGTATTTTTAAATGCTGCTCCACCCTCAATGGCATCAGCACAGCCATCACCATCTGAATCAGTATCAAAACTATTAATAATTCCATCGCTATCTGTATCACAATTTGCAACTGTTGCTGATGAAATTCTTACATTATCAAATGCTTGAAAATTTCCCAAAAAGAATTTGATAACATAATCACCTGGTGTTAAATTAACGCTTACGGTACCTTTATGAAGCCATGCATTGTTCCAATCTACAGGTTGTGGTGTTGAAATTATTGGCGACTGAGCTACCAAGGTAGTACCATCAGCTTTAAAAATATTAATCTGAGTTTGTTCCGTTACACCTCCCCAACATGCAAAATCTATTTCAACAGTTACTACACCAGCAGTAGTTACTGTGTAAACTCTACTAAAATCTCCAGTTCCTGCCACTTCAACATATTGTTTTCCAACTGAGGCTGTTTGAGGAACACCCCCACCATAAGGTGGACGTATTAGGTTTATTGTACCACCTCCCGTACATGTCCACCCTTGAAAAGTTGTTCCTACAAAATTATTTCCAGCACCAACTACTGGTGTTTCAAAATCCCATGAAGCACTTTTGTCTTCACATTCAACATTGTCTAAAATACCATCATTATCATCGTCTAAATCATCAACATCACAAACACCATCATTATCATTATCCGAAGTACAAAGCGAACAAACTACATCTTTGCTATTTGCATTATCCGATGTTCCAATTGTTTGCCCCGATGAAGTAGCAATTACTGGTATACCATTCGCATCTACACCTCCAGATAATCTATTACTTGTTAAATTTGTAGGTGTAAATGATGCTCCACCTTCAATGGCGTCAGCACAACCATCACCATCTGAATCTGTATCTAATGAGTTTACAATGCCATCATTATCAGTATCTTTAAAAATAGGGTAACTACAAAAAGAATCAGGAATTCTAATTTTTTGTTCATTTATTGCACCACCTGTACTTGCTGTAAAACCAAAATAAACATTTGATTCATTATTAAACACATTTGTTACTAAATCATTAGTATAGCTAGCCATTAAATTTCCATCAAATGAGTAATTTAATGTTTGAGAAGCTGCATTCCAATTAAAATTAACTAAGTGCCATTGACCATCTTCTATATTGGGTAATGCTTTCATTGTTGTTAAATCGCCCCAAGTTTGGGTTAATTTCATGTGTGTATGATCTTCGGCCATTTCACCATTGTTATAGGTATCAAACTCTATGGAAACACCATTTTTTATACTTTGTGCCCCTAAACCAGAACCAGAGATACCAACCGCATTTACTCCATTTGGATCATTATGAAAAACAATTGCCATTCCATCAGCACCTCCATCATTTATTCCTAAAAACACTTCTACATTAAAATTAAAATCCTTATTAAAATCAATTTTACCGAATGACATTGCAGAGCCTGCCTGAGCATTCAAATTGGGAGTTAATAGAATCTCATTTGTATTTACATAATTAGCAGTACCGGCAATATTGAAAACATTAGATAAATTTACTTGTTCAAAACCATTTTCAACACAATCTAAAATACCATCATTATCATCATCTAAATCAACAGAATCTAATTTTCCATCTCCATCGGTATCCAAATTATTATTTACTGAAATTGAGATTACTACACTTGGAGAATATGCTTCTGTACAACCAGATACACTTACTTTTCTTCTAAAAAATGTTTTTGATGTGATTGTTCCTGGAGAATATACACTTGATGTTGCCCCTGCTATATCTGTCCAAGTACTGTTATTGGTAGATTTTTGCCATTGATACAATATAGTACCTCCATTTGTTACTGTAGCCGATGTAACATTTGTTAATGGATTTGGAATAGTATTACTTGGAATAGATTGAGAAGTACCAATTGTTCCTGGCAATAAAGAACAAGACGCACAAGCACCATTGTCTGTCCATGCTCCCCATTGGTTTGCAGGATTGGGCGCTTCGTTTTGCGTCCAATATTTTGCTGTGAAGTTTCTACCATTATGACTTACCGTAGCTCCTCCTACATATACTGTACCCGCAACATAAGGCGTATTACAAGCTTGTGCTATACATTCATTATTAAGTGAAACAAATAATAATAAAGAAATAATTAAACTCTTGATGAAATTTATTGGGGTGTATAAATGTTTCATATTGTCTCATTTTACCAAAGACAACCGAAACATAAAAAAGTAACATAAAAATTTAATTTTTATTTAAATTTTACAAATGTTATTAACTCTGTAATCAATGTTGAAACTTCTATAATTAATTTTAATAAAAATGAAATTTCAAAAGTAGTTAAATTAACGAAATAAATAAGTTTGAGTGAATTAACTTTTGAGTTCAATGCTACACAAGCACTCTTTGCTTCATATAAATAAAATATAGTTTCCTTTTTATTGGTTCGTTCAAATGCTTCTATTATATTGTTAATTATTGATAATGAAGCCCTTTGTATTTGTATTTTTAATGTAACATCTTCAACTAACACAAGTACTCTTTTTAACTCCTCATTAAGTAAATTAGCTTTTTGCCATGCAATTACATCTTCTATTCTCATTTCAATTTACATTCATGTTATTATTTATTACATTTATCTTATTTCAATTAACAAAAACACAGATAACACATTAGTTATGAATAAATTAAAACAGGCAATAATAGAAAAAGATTTAAATAAAATACAAACAAAATATGACAAAAGTTTGAGTAAGGCTACACACCAACAATGCCCAACAAAAGACAAATCAGATTTATTCAATTATGCATCAATTGCTAGAAAATCCCTTCATATCAGCTATAACAAGTTGTTTTACACTTATCATTTCAGTTGTATCAGTTATAAGTACCATTAGTTCATCAATCAAATATAATAATACAGTAGCATCTTCTTTAGTAATTTTCGACAATTCTGTTGCCAACATTATCTTAGAAATTACTCCTTCAGATATAGTTTTTGCTTGTGATAAAAATGAGATACAATCTTGATTATTTTTACTTTCAAATCCTTCAACAAGATTATTTATAATAGATAAAGAAGCATCCTTTATTTGATAATTAAAAAAAGCATATTCATCCGTTTCTAATATTCTACAAAACTCTCCTAAAAGGGTAATAGCTTTCTGCCAAAGCACCCAATCTTCTAACTTTCCATTAAACATTTGCTCTATTTTTAAATTAAATTATTTATAAAAACGCAATACCCCCCCTTATATCATTGATAATTAAGCTCCTTACTCTACCCCTCTCATTTTACCACTTGCTCCACGCTGCTGTATTTTCCTAGTATTTTTTTATCCTTGTCTAAAACGATAAATGTAGGCGTGGCTGCTATGTAATATTTGGTGGCAGCATCGGTATTCCACCCTTTGTAATCGCAGGTGTGCAGTAATGCAGGGAATTTTTTGATGGTTTCTTCATGTACAGTTTTATCGGTATCTAAACTCACGGCTAGCACTTTTGTATTTTTTTGGCTTGCTGCCCATTCATTTAATTTAGGCATTTCTTCCATACAATGCGGACAAGTACTGCTCCAAAAAACCAAAATCGTTTTTTCGGATTTTAATTGATACAAACTCTTCGCTTTTAATTTGGTATGTACAACATTCAATTTAAAATCGGGGGCTTTATTACCTTGTTTTAATGCCGCATAGCCTACCATTCGTTTTTCAAACTCTGTTTTTTCAAAGGCATCAAAACATTGTTCGGCTAAATTTTTATAATTTTCATCTAAATATTGCAATACCTCTTCCTCGCCTATTTCTTTAAAACCTAAACTTAAATATTTATAGGCAAAAGTATGGGTTTCTTCATTACCTGTAAATTTTCGGATAATAACATCCACAGCACGTTTAAAACCATTGGTTTTTTCCTCGGCACTAAAATTCATATTGGGGTTCATCCAATAACGTAAATAATTTAAAATATGCTCGGTGTATAAAGGCGTATTTAACAATTTAGGATTATTGGCATCAAAATTATCCCAAAAATGTTCTCTTTTGTAAAAATCCTGAATTCTAAAATCCTCGGTAGGGTTCGAGAAATAATAAGGCCTATTTGCCACCATTTCATAAGCCCAAGTACCTTGCATTTCGGTTTTAAATTGCTCAAAATTTTGCAGATACAAAGCCTTTTCCATTTCCCATTCTTTTACAGCTACTTTCACCACCTCGGCTTGTGCATTAGGGTAAGCATTAATAAACTGATTTAATAAAGCAATGCGTTCCATTTGCAAACTATTTTGCTTTTGGTAAGCGTACCATTTTTGGTTTTCAACAGATGCCGTAAACTTTGGCAAAGCCATTTCCTCATTGGCTTCCATGGTAAAAGCTATTTGTTTTTCTGTACCATTGATAATAATATCCAAATACTTTTCGCCTTCGCCTACTGCATATTGAAACCGATAAACCCCAGCCGAAATTTGTGGAGGCAGCACCAATTTAAAACTATCGTTTTTAATAGTAGCCCCACCCACCGGGAAATTACCTACCTCAAACTTTTTCATCAACACCTTGGCGTATTTGGTATTGCCTATAAATGTGCCTTTTACCACTATGCTATCTTGCGCATAGGAGTGGAATGAAATAAGTAAAAATGTAGTGAAAAGTATAACATAACAAGCAGAAAGTTTAAAACCCATTTTTACTATTGTAGTTCTATTGTTCAATTTTATACATGCTACACCACTTTGTCTCATATTTTTGTTTTTTAATACATTTACCTCAATGTTAAAATTACTACCCTTACCTAACAGGTTTTAAAAACCTGTTAGGTAAGGGTAATATTATTTTTTGCTAGTATTCTTTATTTAGCAATTAAATGTGAAAGATTTAACACCTGTCACGGCAAATAAAAGCGGCAAGATGCCTTTTTCATAAGCGTCACTCGGCTGGAGCCGAGCGACTAAGGGTACATATTTTATCTGAATCAGAATTTTAAGCATTTACATAATTTACAGAATAATAACATTTTCTTTCAAACATAAAATTATGATAATTCTTTTATTCTGTAATTTCTTATTCTGAATCAGAATTTTGAGCATTTACATAATTTACAGAATAATAATAATATTCTCTTTCAAACATAAAATACTGATAATTCTTTTATTCTGTAAATTCTGATTCTGACAATATTACCCTACGGATAAATCAAATAAATAACCCCTTCGACAAGCTCAGGGCTAGTCCTTGAGGCAACGAACTGAAAAACCGTATTCCCCCTTTTCGTTATAATTTTTATCCACACCACGGATACCTGTTTCCAGCTTAGTGCGAAGTGCATTAGTACCTGAAGCAGAAGATAACCACCAATGGCCTGTTAACGTTCGATACCACGTACCATTTTCATTTCTGTAGCCTCCTAAAAGCCCAGAGAAACCAGAATTATTTGTACCGCCAGACACAGCCGAAGATAAATCGTAACCCACATCTCCAGAATTTCGATAACCAGAACCAGTAAATTGCTGATCAGCAGTAGTCATCCCTAGTGTATTTTCTAAATACATCCACTCACAATTACTAGGTATATGCCAACCAGTTGGGCAAATACCTTGCGCACGCTCTGTTGTAGCACCATTCATTGCTGCGTACCAATTATATAAACGACCTTCATTAATATAAGGACCGCCATTAAAATACCAATTCAAACCAGTGCTTGGTGTAACATCCATATTGTAACGCATCCAACATTGTCCGCCAATTTCTACCAAAGCTTGCGTGGTAGAGGTATTTGCCATACCACTGGTGGTAGCACCTGTCCAATTATACTCTGTACCTAAAGTTGTTGCTCCAACATCATTGATGGTTGCGCCTGAAACACTGGCACATGATGTAGCTGAAATAGTTGCTCCTGTACAGGTGACATTACCAGGAATACTAGGAGCATTTACTGTTCTCGTTAAACTACAAGTTTGCCCACCAATGTTTAAAGCAAAAGTAGCTGTACCTGCACCAGATGGTGTACCTGTGATAGTATACGTTACACTACCACTTCCACTCGCAAAAGTACCTGCACTTAAAGTGGCTGTTAAACCTGTAATGCCTGTTGAAGTTACGGTTTGTCCATTATGCGAACCTGCATTCCCACCAGTGTAAGGAACTACACTGTTTACTCCACTTGCAGCTGTGCCTGATGTTAAGGTTCCATTGTTAGTTGCCGAACCGCAGGTTATTGTAGAAATTAATCCAGCATTAACAGTTCGTGTTAAATTACAGGATTGTCCGCCTATGTTTAAAGCAAAAGTAGCGGTACCACTACTTGCAGGAGTTCCTGTGATGGTATAGGTTAAATTACCCGAACTTGCAAAAACACCCCCTGATAAAGTGGCTGTTAAACCTGTTACTCCTGTAGAGGTTACCGTTTGTCCGTCATGCGTACCACTATTTCCTCCAGAATAAGGAATCTCACTACTTACACTACTCGCCACAATTCCAGAAACTAAAGTACCATTATTGGTAGCCGAACCACAGGTTATGGAAGAAATAGTACCAACTTGTGAACCACCCAATGATAAATTGCTCCAAATGGTACTATTGTAAATTTGTAATTCACCAGAAGCACCACAATTGGTACACCAAATGATAAGTCCTGCCGCTGGGCTGGCTATGGCATCTCTTTGGGCTTGTGTCATTCGAGGTGGTAAAAAACCTTGGGTGGTACTTGTTACATCTAATACCGCCGAGGCGTGAGGTGTGGTAGTGCCTACGCCTACTTGTGCCGTAGCAAAGTAGCTAAAACATAGAGCTACTATCGTGAGTAATTGTTTTTTCATGGATGGTTATTGTAATTACTATTTATTTAGTTGATTTATAATTGAGAATCAACACCAAGACAATTGAACCTATAAAAAGTAACATGTTATTGTTAATATTTTTAAAAAATTAGTATTTTAACTTAGTTTTTAAGGCAACACTACAGTTTTAATAAAAAGTATAAAAATCAAAAGGACTCCCAAACGAGAGCCCTTTTGACAAACAAACTATGAAAAAAAATACCTATATTATCTCTTCATTGTCATATTTACTAATACCATGGGTTAAAACCCATGGCTATGATATCATCGTCCCGATGGAACTAATTGTAATTTCATAGTAATAACATTCTCTTTCAAACATTAAATTCTGACAATTATTTTATTCTGTAAATTCTGATTCTGACAATATTACCCTACGAATAAATCAATTATTATACCAAGTACAATTTTAATACAGTCCAATTATTCATTCAGCGAAAAATAGCATTTACTAAGGTTTCGACTCCGCTCAACCACCGTAAACGCTATTTTTCGAGTAACTAATACTCGGAAACGGTCACTGAGCGGAGCCGAAGTGTAAGTTTCCGCTGGTATATTTTATAAATATAATTGGTATTAAATAAACCAATCGACAAACTCAGGGCTAGTCCTTGAGGCAGCGAACAGATAAACCATGAGATTTTTCAGTATTTGTATTCACTCTGTACACGCCCATGTAATCATCCCATAAGTCTCTACAATAAGCAGAAGTAGTACTTAAAATCGTTGATGTCCAGAAAGATCCTTCGGAATTGCGATATGAATAAGAGCCATCAGGTCCACGCCAGCCAGACAACATCCCCGAGAAGCCACTGGCATTTGTAAATGCTGTGCCATCACTACGCAATTTATAACCTGGAGTGCCTTGGTTATTATTAGTATTAGCTCTCAAACCAGTTGCAATTTGATTTGCAATACTCATACCCTGCCCGTGCTCTAAGTACATCCATTCACAATCGCTAGGCACATGAAAACCTTCTGGGCAAATACCACGGCTACGCTCACTAATGGTAGCGTTCATAGCTCCACACCATTGGTAGAGTAAACCTTCATTTGTGGCTGGTTCGCTTGATTGCCAACCAGCGGAACCACTTGAGGTGGATGTATTATAATAACCCCAATAACCTTGGTCTCCTGGGCTGGTATTTGTCCATGAACCAGTGGTGTATGTAGAGAAAACCGAAGGCACTGTTATTAAATTGGTTTTCAACCAACATTGGCCGTTTATGTTTACCGTAAGATGCGCCCTACCACTTGCAGCTGTTACACTGCTAACTCCACCACACCCTTGTGCAGAAATGGGTTTTGTATCACAATCGCCGTTGTTGTTAAAAGTTTCGCCCGTGGTTTGGGTTGCGCTTAAATAGGTTGTTCCCACATGCACACCATTAATAATACCATTTCGATGTGAAGTATAACTACTTCCTAAAGGCGCATTAGCGGTTAGTACCGAGCCATATACTTCTATACTTGGCGTTAAGGTGGTTACCCATTTATAATTTCCTGCACTAGTTGGAGTACCACTTGGTGTTAAAGTTACCGTTTGGTTGCCTGTGGCTCCAAAAGTACCACTTGCCGAAAAGGTAACACCATTTAAAGAATTGGTAGTTATATTATAGGTACCTGTAGTGGTTACGTTTGCTACTAAAGTAATTGAAGCAGTTGCTGGTGCTACTATTCCATCCACCAAAGTTTGGTTTACGCCAGCTCTTCTTACGCCTGCTGGGGAGTTGTTGGTGCCTGCGCCTACAGCACAACCAATGGTGCTGGTCCAAGTTGAAACCACAGCCGTACCTCCCGAAGAAGCCGCCCCAACTGTACGTGTTAAATTACATGTTTGTCCGCCTATGTTTAAAGCAAATGTGGCTGTACCACTACTTGCTGGTGTACCTGAAATAGTGAAGGTTAAATTACCATTTCCTGCAACAAAAGTACCTGCAGCTAATGTAGCTGTTAAACCGGTTACGCCTGTAGAGGAAACCACTTGCCCGTTATGTGGCCCAGCATTGCCATTGGTATAAGGAATTACACTACTTACTCCACTTGCAGCAATTCCCGAAATTAGTAAGCCATCATTGGTTGCAGAGCCACAAGAAATTGAAGAAATATAACCCACTGGCGAATCTAAATCATCAATGATATGCCAATTGGCACCATCGCTTATAATGGTTATAGCATATTTGTAAGGCTGCAAAGCATAGGTTAATACACCCTCTATGGTTTCGCTAGCATTAGCGTTAATGGTAATTATATCACCTTGTGGATCCACATTTTTTATTCGGTACACTCTATTGGTATTTGCAGCAGCAGCAGGCAGTGTTACAGTATATGGACCATTGTTGCACAACAACACATTATGGGAGGCATTTAGAGTAGTAGCTGCAGTAATACTAGTTACCTTATAGCCCATACTCCCTTGAATATCTAAAGTACTTACAGGCGAAGTAGTACCCACACCAACATTACCTGTATTATCAATAGTTAGCCTTGTATTGGTTTCGGGTGCAGAAGTACCTATTTTCAATTTATCGGCATCGGAGTTATCAATACCAATAGAGAAATTAGTTGTACTGTTTAATTGAAAATTAATTTTAGGGTCACCAGTAGAAGTATTGTTAATATCGATGGCCGTTTTAGTAGCATTGCTGGTTTCTACATCTAATGCCTCTGTGGGCGTGGTAGTACCAATCCCTACTTGAGCATTAGCAAAGTAGCTAAAACATAGAGCTACTATCGTGAGTAATTGTTTTTTCATGGATGGTTATTGTAATTACTATTTATTTAGTTGATTTATAATTGAGAATCAACACCAAGACAATTGAACCTATAAAAAGTAACATGTTATTGTTAATATTTTTAAAAACTAGTATTTTAACTTAGTTTTTAAGGCAACACTACAGTTTTAATAAAAAGTATAAAAGCCACTGGAAGAAAGTATAAAAATCAAAAGGACTCCCAAACGAGAGCCCTTTTGACAAACAACCTATGAAAAAAAACCTATATTATCTCCACATTGTCATATTTACTTATACCATAGGTTGAAACCCATGGCTATGATATCATCGTCCCGATGGAACTAATTGTAATTTCATAGTAATAACATTCTCTTTCAAACATTAAATTCTGACAATTATTTTATTCTGTAAATTCTGATTCAGAATCAGAATTTTGAGAATTTACATAATTTGCATAATAATAACATTCTCTTTCAAACATAAAATGCTGATAATTCTTTTATTCTGTAAATTCTGATTCTGACAATAATTGAGATTCTACACTAAGACAATTGAACCTATAAAAGGTAACATATTATTGTTAATATTTATAAAAACTAGTATTTTAACTTAGTTATTAAGGTAACACTACCGTTTTAATAAAAAAATATAAAAATCAAAAGGACTCCCAAACGAGAGCCCTTTTGACAAACAACCTATGAAAAAAAATACCTATATTCTTACATATATCACTTTTACAAATTACTTAATTTAACAATGTTGAAAAATTGAAATAAATCTGACAAAGTGGTTTGAAAATATTATTTACAAACTTTATATATCAATACATCATTGCCATCAATAATTTTTACTAGGTAAATACCTTGCACTAAAGATGCTGTATCAAAGTTTGTATTAATTTTATAGTTATCAGAAACCAAGGTTTTAGATAACATTTTCTCTCCAGTCAAATTATATATTGCCACTTCTACTGTTGAAGAGTTTACAGTAGCACTTACATTTAAAGTTGATGTAAACGGATTAGGATACACTGCATTATCAATTATTTCTAATTCATCTACTACATCATTGTCAGTATCATCATATTTTGAAATTCTCATGTTACTGTAACAATTGCCAACAAATTGCCATTGTCTTGTACATGTTCCCGATGAGCTTTCACAACGATTACGGCTATCAGTTAGAGGAGCAGCGGTAGAAGAGTAAACAACTTTATACACTTTGTATATACCACCTACTTTAACTTTTCTTTTTGTACCTTGTTTATAGGTACCTTGTTTCCATACTGAGGTTGCAAAACACGTTGCTTGATCTAATTGCTGCGCAAATATATCTGAAGATGATAGCAATAAAAACAAGGTAAGTCCTTTTAAAAGCAAACCAAATCTACTCTTGTTTTCATTCTTACACAAAGTATTACTTGAACTTGATACATTGCTTGTAATGATGTTTTTCATAATCTTAATTTAATGATTTATATTTATTATAATCACTAGACAAGTAAAGATTAAAAAAGTAACAGCTTTTTTTAAAAATAATTAGAGTACGGAGTACAGGGTACAGTACGGAGTACAGAGTACAGAAAGCTTAATACTTAATTCTCAATACTTAATACTTAATACTTAATACTTAATTCTCAATACTTAATTCTCAATACTTAATACTTAATACTTAATACTTAATACTTAATTCTCCGTACTCTGTACTCAGTACTTAATACTCAGTACTCAGTACTCAATACTCAATACTCAATACTTGTTCACTTATCAATTCAATAGTATCGGTTATGAGTTCTATAAGCTCGGCAGTCAATTGTAATAATATAGCAGCCTCATCTTTATTGCATTTCAACAATTCTGTTGCCAACACTTTCTTAGAGATTAATTCTTCACTTGTTGTTTTTGCAACAGATAAAAAATAAATACACTCATTATAATTTTCACTTTCAAATCCATCTACTATATTATTATTAATAGATATATAAGCATCGTTGATTTGATTATTTAAAAAAACATATTCATCATCCTTTGTAATTTTGTAAAACTGTCTTAAAAGGTAAATAGCCTTCTGCCAAATGACCCAATCTTCTAATTTTTCACTAAACATTTTCTTCATTTTAGTAATACTAGTGCTTTTACCCGCAGTCGCTAGGCTCCTGCCTAGTGACAGTTTTAAAAAGGCATCTTGCCGCTTAAAGAGTACGGAGTACAGAGTACGGAGTACAGAGTACGGAGTACAGAGTACGGAGTACAGAGTACGGAGTACAGAGTACAGAAAGCCTAATACTCAGCACTTAATTCTCAATACTTAGTACTCAGTACTCAGTACCCAGTACCCAGTACTTAATACTCAATACTTAATACTCAATACTTAATACTCAATACCATCTACCCAAGCCTCCATTTGTTTTACCGAATTTGGGCGAAGAATAATTTTTCGGTTTTTATCTAACAAATACATAGATGGGGTGCCAAATACATAGTAATCTTTTACGATACTGCCATCCCATTTTTTGAGGTCGGTGATACTTATAAAAGGGAAATTGCTAGTGAACTCATAAAAAGCCTTTTCGTCTTCGTCTAACGAAACCAACAAAACCTCTACACCTTTTGCTTTGCATGTGCTGTATAATTTGGCAATAGCCGGTATTTCCTCTTTACAATTAGGGCACCAACTAGCTCCAAAAACTACTAAAGTATAATTACTACTTAAATCTGATAACTTATTAATCGTTAAATTATTTGTAGGGTTTACTCTAATACTAGGAAACACAATATCAGGAGCAGTATTGCCCACTTTCATGGCTCGGTAAGTTTCAAGCTGCCTTGCTAAATCGCTGTTGATGGTACAACTTACTTCATTTAATACCTTGAGCGACAAATATTCAGATGCTTTAAACAAACTATGTTTCTCTAATAAATTAAACAAATAACTAGTTACTTCATTGAGCTTTTGTTCGTCTTTTTTAAGATTTGCCATCATGGCATCAATAGAAAACTGCATTTCAATAAAAACAGAATCTAAAGGTTTACCACTGTTTTCTAGTAACCAAAAATGAGCCTCAATGGCATCTTTAAACAAACCACTTTTATACAAGCGTTTATCAGTATAATCTAATGCCCTAAAAGCGGCAATAGTGGCAGGAATTTCTTTTGTGCGGTACTGGGCAATAGTTGCTACCGAGCTTACTAATTTGCGAGTAGGCAAAAACCAACGGCAATAGCTCTCTTTGGGTAAGCTGTACAAAAAGGCTACATCTTCGTTGTTGATACGTTTTCGTTCTTGTTTGATTGCTTTGTTGGGCGTTTTTTGCCCTACAAACAATACCTCTTGGGTATATATTTTTTCTAAATAATCCCAGGCACTTAGGGCTTGTTCACGTAAAGGATACTCTTTAGCATATTGCTCAAACCATTGATTTTCATAGCCTTTGGTAATGGTAACTGTTTGTGGGCTGCTTAATGATTCACCTATTATTTCTATATCTTCAGCACTTAAAACTACAAACAAAGGTTTATTATCTGTTGATTTTAAATAACCCATACCCAAATCGGTGTTGGCATAAGCAAGTTTAAAATTCCCATTGGCATCAATGCTTGTAGTAGCAATAACATAAGTTTGCAAACCATTAAAGCCTTCTAAAGAAATTTCTTGATTGGCTAATAAGGGAAGTTTACCCTTAATACTTTGGGCATTGCTAAACATAGCCATAAAAACTAAAGCTACCGCAAAAACATTCTTTTTTATACCATACATATATTTTACTTTTTATATCACTAAATTACTTTTAAAAAATTCCTGCCACCCGATTGAGTGGGATGGCAGGATAATTTCATCTTGGCTTCTTGCCACTTAAGCCGCTAGAAGCCTTTTGCATAATGGTTACTAGGCAGGAGCTACGGCTAGTAAATATTATGTTTTGTAGAGACGCACGGCCGTGCGTCTCTACTCAGCATCAAAGTATCATGCCTTTTTCATAAGCGTCACTCGGCAGGAGCCTAGCCACTGCGTGTACATATTTTATCTGAATCAGAATTTTGAGGATTTACATAATTTCATAATAATAACATTCTCTTTCAAACATTAAATTCTGATAATTATTTTATTCTGTAAATTCTGATTCAGACAATATTACCCTTTTGACAAACAACCTATGAAAAAATAATACCTATATTATCTCTACATTGTCATATTTGCTAATACCATGGGTTAAAACCCATGGCTATGATATCATCGTCCCGATGGGACTAATTGTAATTTCATACTAATAACATTCTCTTTCAAACATTAAATTCTGATAATTATTTTATTCTGTAAATTCTGATTCAGACAATATTACCCTACGGATTGTATCAAATCACTACGCTAATCACCCTTCGACAAGCTCAGGGTAAAAAGTATCAATCCTTAATGCAACGAACAGCGAATCCGTAGGCTCGGCGGTCGGTGAGCATGATGGCATTGCTGTTATTGAAGTCCAGGTAGCGAGAATTAGAACCGCTAACCGTACTGCTCCAATAGCAGCCGAGGGTACCAACACTTAAGATCGAAGCAGTGCTGTAGCCGCGGTAGCCCGACATGGGCAATTTAAGCGGAGAATTAATAGCGCCAGTTGCGTTGTTATTTGCACCCCAACTTGCTCGTTCGGCCTCTAACTCTGTTTCTGTTGGTAAACGATACCCACTTGGGCAAGGATTGTTGGTACCACTTACCCCCTGCCATAAATTATTGTTTTGAGGGCTGCGCCAATCGTAATTACCACTATTAATAGTGATAAAAAGTGCATTCCCTGGAGTATCCGAAGAGGATAATGTTGCGGTAGTTGAATTTGCTGCTGTGCCTGTAGTAGCATTAGTCCAAGTGATACGTTGATGCCCATCTGTACCTCTTCCCCATTGAAATAAATCACCATAAGCAAGGTGGTCGGTGCTGCCAGTCGCTACTCGTGTGGCGCCCAAGTTACGGTCTAACCAACATTTAGAATTTGCTCCAGTCACGGTGCCGTAGGTTACACTTGCACCATTGTAAGTAAACGTTACGGTAGAACCACAGCCAGCTGCAACCGTTCTCGTTAAACTACAAGTTTGCCCACCTATGTTTAAAGCAAATGTAGCTGTACCACTACTTGCTGGCGTACCTGTAATATTGTAAGTTAAACTACCACTACCACTGGCAAAAGTCCCTGCACTTAGTGTTGCCGTTAAACCAGTGACACCTGTAGAAGTAACGGTTTGTCCGCTATGTGTACCTGCATTACCGCCTGTATAGGGTACATTACTACTTACACCACTAGCTGCTGTGCCCGATGTTAAAGTACCATTATTAGTAGCCGAGCCACAAGTGATGCTAGAGATAGTGGCACCCGTAGCCGTACCTCCTGTTAAATTGACCCAAGTGGTACCATTATATCCCTGAAATTCACCAGATGCGCCACAATTGGTGCACCAAACCATAAGCCCAGATGCAGGGCTAGCTATGGCATCTCTTTGGGCTTGTGTCATACGTGGTGGTAAAAAACCTTGGGTAGTACTAGTTACATCTAATACCGCCGAAGCGTGAGGTGTAGTAGTACCTACACCTACTTGTGCCGTAGCAAAGTAGCTGATACATAGGGTTGCTAAAATGAGTAATTGTTTTTTCATTATTGGATATTGATTGGTTATTGATTGTAAATATTTTTATTTATTTAACACCATTGTGTAATCATAATATTTACCATCAGTTGATTTGGCTGTGATGAGGTATTTACCTGTAGCTCCTTCAAATTGCGCATTAACTGTATTTACCCCTTTGGTTACCTGCATTTGTTGGGTTTTAACAATTTGCCCTATGGCATTATATACTGTTATGTCAACAGTTGCTTCTAATGATGATTTAAGAACAAGGTTAAAATTGCCAGATGATGGGTTAGGAAATAGGTCAATAATTTCAAAACTATCAAAGTTTACCACTGCTACATTTGAAAAACTAAATTTCAGGTCGAAATCAACTTGCTTTAATCTGTAATAGGATACTCCAAATAATGGTGCATCGTCAGTGTATGAATAATTAGATATTGAATTGGTAGTACCTGTACCATTTACCGAATCAATTGAAATCCAATTTAAGCCATCAACTGAACGTTGTATTACAAAATAGTCGTTGTTGGTTTCAGTGGCTGTTTGCCAATGTAACTCTACTATTTTATCTTTCATTTTAGCATTAAATGATAGAAACTCAACTGGCAGTGGAGCGCTTACTTTATTTGAGGCTGTCCAACGTGAAAAAGATGTAATACCAGTAGTAGTTAGGGTATTGGCTGCTATATTTACTGTAGTGGGTTGTTTGCTCCAAGTAGTACCACCATCTGTTGATTTGTATATCTTTAAACTATCTTCTGTTTGGCCATTTAACTCAGCATTGGTATAATTAAATACTATTGTACCCGACATGGAATTATCCACAGCAGGTGTGATATCAAAATATCTTAAAATACTGTTATTACCAGCACCAACACTTGCTGTACCTGTGCGACGGATTACAACTGTTGAGTTATTGGTTTTTGAGGTTTCTGTCATCGATAAACCCATACCACCAAAAGTAACAGTACCACTACTCGAACCCGTATTTCGTGTTGCCTTTACAAAGCCTGTTACATAAGACGTTGGTGCAATTGCAGTTTCAGCTATAGAACCATTTGCTCCTAAATCAATGGTATTAGCCCCTGTGTTTAATATTCCTGAGGTTAATGTAAGGGTGCCACCCACATTGGCATTTCCACTTAAACTAACTGCTGAAGTAGCAGGCGAGGTGGTATTGTTTATTGTTAAACTGTGATATGTTACACCAGCAGTTGCTTGAGCGGCTGAACCATTTAAAGTGATAGCACTTGTGCCGCAGGTAAATGTGCCACTGTTAGTAAAATTGCCCTTTATTCTCAAATCGGGCGTACCACTTGAAGCAAAACTCATGGTACCAGTAGAGGCAATGTCAAGATTGCCCATGGCTTGTACTAAGGAGGCATTGCCTATAAATAAGCCAGCAGATGAGCCACCTTTTACGGTTAAAGCACTTGTTTGTGCTGTTGCATTTAAACAATTTAAAGTTATTGCAGCTATAAATAGCTTAATGGCTTTTGAAGTGTTTAACATTGAATGATTTGTTTTCATGTTATACAGGTATTTTTTTTTGATTAACAGAATATTACTACCAAGACAAACAAAGATTTAAAAAGTAACACAAAAAACAGAGTAAATGTATTTACACATAAAAATTACTTATAAATACTTATTTCCGAGGGTTAGAGCTGGAATTTCATCAAGATGTACCTTAACAGTTCTCTATAAAAATTTAAATAAAAATATGACAAAAAAAGGGCTTTTTTTTTGGAAAAAGCCCTTTTTTTCTAAAAATAACCAAGCACATAAACAAAAAATATATTTACCCCCCAGTAAATGTTTTTATATCTTAATAATTACGTTTCAGCTTTTAAATTAACACCCTATGCATTTCTACTCATTAGTATTTAATAAACTAATTTTAACATCTAGGCAAATCTATATTAAGAAAGTAACACATTATTTACATATATTTTTTTTAATATTTTTTTTTAGAAACTATATTCAATTTTAAAAAATCCACAATCAAAATTTCCCAAACTCAAATTAACATTTTTTTACATATCTTTTAAAAAAACAGAAAGGTACTTTCCGCTTGAAAGACCTTTCTGCTAAACACACTTTTTACACACTATAATGTAAAAATATATTTACCCCCACGGTAAATGTTTTAAATATCTTTAGTTAATTGACTTCTAAATTATTGTATTTATTACTAAGACAATCAACTTTTCAAAAAGTAACATGTTTTTTAACTTTTTTTTTAAAAAAATAAAATTATATTTATAAAACATATATACTTAAACAATAACACTCATTTACAGCAACATAAAAAAATATAAATAATCAAATCATATATTTCAAAATAACTTTGTATAAATCATCACATACAAAGGGTTTAGGAACAAAATCATTCATACCCGATTGGCGTGCCTTTGTATTTGTTGCATCGGAAGTGGATGTGGTTAATGCAATAATTGGCAAGTGTTCAAATTTTCCATTAAAATTATTTCTAATATACTGAGTTGTTTCAAAACCATCCATTATAGGCATTTGTAAATCCATCAAAACTAAATTAAAAGCACCTCCAGCGTTAAGTAAATCAATAGCTATTTGACCATTTTCTGCTATTTCACAATCAATATTCCACTGTTTTAAAAAATGTTTAGTAACCATTTGATTTAAACGATTATCTTCAACAATTAATATTTTTTTCCCTTCAAAATTTTGAAAGCTTATTTCTGTAATTGCATTTGTATTATTTATTTTAGGTACATATTCAAATGGTAACTCAACTATAAAACTACTACCTAAACCTACACTACTCTGAATTTGAATAGAACCTCCAAGTAACTCAACTAATCTTTTAGTTATGGCAAGTCCTAAACCAACCCCCTCATATTTCCTTGTATTATCAGAATAAATTTGTGTAAATTTTTCAAAAATAAAATCAAAATTTTCATTTGAAATACCAATACCAGAATCCTTAATTTCAAAAATAATATTATTTTGCACAGTTGAGTTATATATATACAATTCAACAAATCCACTTTCAGTAAATTTAAATGCATTACTAATTAAATTAAAAAGAATGTGATTTAATTTTGAGACATCTCCAGATAGGTGTCGTTCAACTATATTGTTAAAATAAACAGTAAATCTTAAATTCTTTTCTTCTGATTCTTGTTTAAACTGATCTTCTAACTTATTAATTTCGTGTTTCAAATCAAAGTTTACATTTTCAGTTGTAACATTCCCAAATTCAATATTGGTATATTCTAAAATACTATTTATTAAATACAAAAGATTATCTGCACTTGATTTTAATGAGTACAAATAACCTAATTGATTATTATTAGGATTATTAATTAATAAAAGTTGAGTTAAACCAATAATCGCATTTAAAGGTGTTTTTAACTCATGGCTCATATTTGATAAAAATTGATTTTTTATCTCATTTAGTTCA
>JBEEOW010000045.1:0-22153 GCA_041191405.1 Bacteroidota bacterium | reverse complement strand
CTAAATCGGCATCAACTATGGCAAAGGTTGAATTTACTACTGAAACATTTGCTCCATTTTCGGTGTAGCTTGTTGCAAAATTTGAGGCATTGCTCAATGTTGGACAATCATTTGTTCCTGTAATTGATATGATAGTATTTCCACTTCCCGCACATGCTACATCTGCATCTTTCACAACAATTGAAACAGTTCTTGCAGTTGTTGATGGATTATCAGAACCTGATTTATAAGTAATTCCTTTTATTAAAGTAGCTAAATTTGCTGCTGTTCCAGTACCTGATATTGTTACTGTTACATTTGGATAAGCATATACTGGAGTAGCTACTGTAAATCCATTTGCTGATGCAGGTACTAATAAACTATCTAATGAAACACCATTGGTTAATTGTACTGTGGCTGTCCACGCTTGGGTAGTAGATGCTGTTGCTAAATCGGCATCAACTATGGCAAAAGTTGAATTTACTACTGAAGCATTTGCTCCATTTTCGGTGTAGCTTGTTGCAAAATTTGAGGCATTGCTCAATGTTGGACAATCATTTGTTCCTGTAACTGATATGGTAGTATTTCCACTACCAGCACATGCTACATCTGCATCTTTCACAACAATTGAAACAGTTCTTGCAGTTGTTGATGGATTATCAGAACCTGATTTATAAGTAATGCCTTTTATTAAAGTAGCTAAATTTGCTGCTGTTCCTGTACCTGATATTGTTACTGTTACATTTGGATAAGCATATACTGGTGTAGCTACTGTAAATCCATTTGCTGATGCAGGTACTAATAAACTATCTAATGAAACACCATTTGTTAATTGTACTGTGGCTGTCCACGCTTGCGTGGTAGATGCTGTTGCTAAATCGGCATCAACTATGGCAAAGGTTGAATTTACTACTGAAGTATTTGCTCCATTTTCGGTGTAGCTTGTTGCAAAATTTGAGGCATTGCTCAATGTTGGACAATCATTTGTTCCTGTAACTGATATGGTAGTATTTCCACTACCAGCACATGCAACATCTGCATCTTTTACAACAATTGATACTGTTCTTGCAGTTGTTGATGGATTATCAGAACCTGATTTATAAGTAATGCCTTTTATTAAAGTAGCTAAATTTGCTGCTGTTCCTGTACCAGTAATTGAAACTGTTACATTTGGATAAGCATATACTGGAGTAGCTACTGTAAATCCATTTGCTGATGCAGGTACTAATAAACTATCTAATGAAACTCCATTGGTTAATTGTACTGTGGCTGTCCACGCTTGCGTAGTAGATGCTGTTGGTAAATCGGCATCAACTATGGCAAAGGTTGAATTTACTACCGAAGCATTTGCTCCATTTTCGGTGTAGTTTGTTGCAAAATTTGAGGCATTGCTCAATGTTGGACAATCATTTGTTCCTGTAACTGATATAGTAGTATTTCCACTACCAGCACATGCAACATCTGCATCTTTTACAATAATTGAAACAGTTCTTGCAGTTGTTGATGGATTATCAGAACCTGATTTATAAGTAATACCTTTTATTAAAGTAGCTAAATTTGCTGCTGTTCCTGTACCTGATATTGTTACTGTTACATTTGGATAAGCATATACTGGTGTAGCTACTGTAAAACCATTTGCTGATGCAGGTACTAATAAACTATCTAATGAAACACCATTGGTTAATTGTACTGTAGCAGTCCAAGCTTGCGTAGTAGATGCTGTTGCTAAATCGGCATCAACTATGGCAAAGGTTGAATTTACTACTGAAGCATTTGCTCCATTTTCGGTGTAGCTTGTTGCAAAATTTGAGGCATTGCTCAATGTTGGACAATCGTTTTGATTTACAACATGAATAGTTGCAATTCCTACATTACTACTATCTGTGCCGTCAAAAACTCTCACTTTTACAATTCTATCAGTAGTATTTGGGTTTTCAGTTTTATTATAAAATTGAAAAGCCTTTATTGTACTAATATAATTAGCTAGTGTAGTGGTTCCTGATAACTTAATTACAATTTGTCCGGCACTTGTTGCTGATTTGGTAGCTGTAATTCCTCCAGATAATGTACCTTGAAATAATGTATCACCAACAAACTTATTGGTTAAAGTAATAATAGCAGAAGTTAAAGTAGTATTATCTGCATCGGTGATTGTTAAATCAACATCGGAAATAGTAGCGTTTGTACCGTTTTCGGTGTAGGTGGTTTGGTAATCGGCACCTGTTTTACCTGATGAATTATTTGCGTCTAAATCTAAAATTGAGACATCATTAATTGCCGTAATTTTAATTGTGGCTACAGCTACGTTACTTAAGTTGTTTGAAGCTGAACCATCATTCACTTGAACATTAATTATCCTATCAACCGTTGATATACTTTTTGAACCATTTTTAAATGTAATTGCCTTGATAGCATTTTCGTAATTGGTTAAAGAAGTAACCCCAGATAAGGTAATTGTAATTTGATTTGCAACTGATGAATCAATTGTTCTGGTTATACCTGTTAAAGCCCCAACTACAAAATAATCGCCAGCTTGTTTATTAGTTAAAACAATGGTAGCACCTGACAGCGTTGTATTATCTGCATCTGTAATTCTAGTATCAGCAATGTCACTGATATTTACAGCTGTACCACCTTCAGTAAAAGTTGTTTGATAATCAGCAACTAATTTTCCTGACGAGTTATTTAAATCTAAATCCAATACCGGATTATCATTTACAGCAACAACTGTAATACTTGTTGTAGCTGTTGCACTCGAACATGAGCCATCACTTAGTACAAAGGTAATATTTCTTAAGGTGGTGTTTGGTGTATTTGAACCGTTATTAAAGATGATTCCTTTTATAAAATTTTGATAATTTAATAAAGTAGCTGAACCTGAAATATTGAGTCTGATTTGAGTTGAAACCGATGAATCCGCAGTGATACTCATTCCTGAAGGTAATGCACCCCAAGTAAAATAATCGCCAGCTTGTTTGTTTGTTAAAGTAATAGTTGCCGAAGCAAGATTTGTGTTGTTTGCATCAGCGATTGTTAAATCTACTGCATCACCAATATTATTATTTAAAACATTATTTTCTATAAAAGTAAATTGATAATCATTACCAGTTTTTCCACTAGAATTATTTGCATCTAAATCAATAGTTGGTAATGAATTAACAGTGATTGTTACGGTTTGCCAAGCTGAAAATTGTGCTGGCGAACAAGCAGATGTTCTTCTTCTAAATCTGGTTGTGGTAGTTAAATTACCAATTGTTGCGGCAGCTAAATCTTCCGTATTCCCTCCAATTGAAACCCAATTGTTTGCATTAAGCGTGTTTTCTTTTTCCCATGAATATGTTGCACCTGAAACGGCAGAGCCATCAATTCCTATTTGGGTTCCGGCACATATTGTACTAGGTGTAGTTAACGTTCCAGCACTTGGTGCAGTACAAGGGTTAAATTGAATACAACTATTTGCACTTCTATTCCTTGTTCCATTTACAGCTAAAGCACCTGTATAAGTAGTTGTAGGAGAATCCCAAAGAGTTCCACCCGGGTCTATTGTTACAGAACCTGTAAAAGTACCATTTACACAAACAATCAAATGCCCGCCTGACCTTACTAACAAACTTCCATTAAAAGTACTATTAGGAGGTACACAAAATACCTGACCAGAAGTAATAATAAAAGTTTGGTTACCAGAATTTAATTGGTTGGTACAAGTAGGTGCTGTTTGAGCCACAACTTTACTAGAGAATGCTGTAATAAAAAAAACTAAAATGACAGTTAGAAATAATTTGAGATTGCCTTGATGTGTTTTCATATTTAAAGTGGTTTTAAACAAGACAATCGAAACTTCAATAAGTAACACAAAAAATGATTTTTTTTTAAAAGTTTTTTTTTAACCTTATCAAAAAACACTAATAAATATATTTTTATTTAGTAAAAATAATATTATTACAAATAAAGTATGCAAAATAAATTTTGGAATTTTATAATAAAGATTTAAACATAAACACTCTTATACCATAATAAAAACCAATTATTCAAAACACTAACAACAAACTTAATTTCGATGTAAAAAATTAGTTTATGACTTAAATAATTATGTAAAAATATTAAATAGAAAAGGGCTTCCGTAACGGAAGCCCTTTTCATCAAATTAAGACACACTAAAAATTAACACACTCTTAAAAATAATTTACATCCCCATGTAAATAGCTAAACACTTTTGTAAATATTTCTATTTATTTAACACAAGTGTATAATCATAATATTGACCATCAGTTGATTTTACAGTAATAAGGTATTTTCCTGTAGCGCCTTCAAATTGAGCATTCAATGAATTTACTCCTTTTGTAACTTGCATGTGTTGGTTTTTAACTACTTGACCTATTGAATTATAAATCGTTAAATCAATTTCAGCTTCGATTGACGATTTCATCACTAAATTAAAATTACCCTTTGATGGATTTGGAAATAATTCAACAATCTCAAAGCCTTCAAAATTAACTACGGCGTTGCTTGAATAACTTACTTTTTGGTCATAATCCACCTGTTTTAATCTGTAATAGGATACTCCCAATAAAGGATTTTCATCGATAAACATATAATTTAAAGGACTGTTTGAGTTACCAGCACCATCAACAGTATTTATAGCTACCCAATCTTTACTATTTAAAGAACGTTCGATTACAAAATAATCGTTATTAACTTCTGTAGCGGTTTGCCAAGTTAGTTCAACTACTTTATCTTTCATTTTTGCGTTAAAATACAGGAACTCAACAGGAAGTGGAGCACTTACTTTATTTGAGGCTGTCCAACGTGAAAATGAAGTAATACCAGAAGTTGAAAGAGTATTAGCAGCCACATTCACAGTTGTAGTTTGTTTGCTCCAAGTTGTTCCTCCATCAGATGATTTGTATATTTTTAAACTATCTTCTGCTTGTCCATTTAACTCTGCAGTTGTATAACTAAAAACAATTGAACCATTCAATCCAGCATCCACCGTAGGTGTAATATCAAAATATCTTAAAATACTATTATTCCCAGCTCCTACACTTGCAGTACCTGTTCTACGAATTACAACTGTTGAATTATTGGTTTGGGTAGTTTCTGTAAGTTGTAATCCAATGCCTCCAAAAGTAACTGTACCACTTGTTGAGCCAGTATTTCTTGTTGCTTTCACATACCCGGTTACATAAGAAGCAGGTGCTATGGCACTAGGATTATTTTCAGAAATTGAACCATTTGCACCTAAATCAACAGTAAAAGTACTAGTATTAAGTACACCAGTAGTTAATGTAAGTGCCCCCCCCACATTAATATTACCAGCCAAAGTAGCAGCTGAAGTAGAAGGAATAGTGCCATTGTTTAAAGTTAAATTGTGATAAGTAAGCGCAGAGGATGTTTGGTTGGTTGAACCATTAAATGTAACTGTACTTGTTCCACAAGTAAACGTTCCACCGTTATTTGTTAAGTTACCTTTTAACCTAAAATCAGGATTACCGCCGTTTTGAAGACTAAAAGTTGCTCCTGAAGCTATGGTAGTACTTCCTTCGGCTTGTACTGTTAAACTATTGCCTATGTATAAATTGGCACCTGCACTGCCTGACACATATAAATTACTTTGGGCATTTACATTAATGCTTTGAAAAGCAAAAGCAAATAATGATATTTTAATGAGTTTCGAGTGAATCATATCTATTTTGATAATTATAATTTATTAACTAACTAATGTTGAATATCCGATAATAGATTGTATTAATTATTTATTATCTATTACAGGCATCGCATTTCCTTTCACCAAATACCAATCTACCCAGGCTTCCATTTGTTTAACTGAGTTGGGGCGGAGGATAATTTTTTGTTCTTTATTTAACAAATACATAGTTGGTGTACCAAACACATAATAATTTTGCGCTATGGGGCTATTCCATTTTTGATAATCGCACATACTTATAAAAGGAAACGAAGATGCAAAATTGATGAAATCCATATCGTTTTCATCTAATGACACAAATAATACCTCTACATCATTATTTTTCCAAGTTGAGTAATGTTTGGCTATTTCAGGGATTTCTTCTTTGCATTTAGGGCACCAACTTGCTCCAAATACTACTAAAGTGTACTTGCTCTTAATTTCTTTGAGTTGAGTTACTTGATTACTTGCCGCTGGATATAAAGTTGCTTTTGGAAAAACTATATTAGGTGCTGTATTTCCCTTTTTCATAGACCTGTAAGTTTCCAATTGTTTGGCTAAATCGCTGTTAATTGTGCAACTTTTTTCACTTAATAACTTAATTGCCAAATATTCTGACGCATTAAATAAACTATGCTTTTCTAGTAAATTAAACAAGTAATCGCTTACTTCATTCAATTTCTTTTCATCGTTTACCAAACTTATCATCATGGCATCAATGGATTTTTGCATTTCTACAAAAACCGAATCCAATGGTTTGCCACTGTTTTCTAATAACCAAAAATGGCTTTCAATAGCATCTTTATATAAACCACTTTTGTAAAAACGATTATCAGTATAATCTAAAGCCCTAAAAGCTGCAATAGTGGTAGGAATTTCTTGGGTTCGGTGTTGTGCCACTACTGATACCGAACTTACCAACTTACGAACAGGCAAAAACCAACGACAGTAGCTATCTTTAGGTAAACTGTTCAAAAAGGCAGCATCTTCGTTATTAATTCGTTTTTGTTCTTGTTGAATGGCTTTGTTGGGTGTTTTTTGCCCTATAAACATTGCATCTTGGGTATATATTTTTTCTAAATATTCCCATGCACTCAAGGCTTGTTCACGTTTAATATGCTCATTGGCATATTGTTCAAACCATTGATTTTCGTGCCCTTTGGTAATTGTAATTGATTTTGGGTCACTAATTGTTTCTCCAACTAATTCTGAATTTTCCCCACTGAGTACCAGCAAAAATATTTTTTTATCTGATGACACAAGGTAACCCATACCATAATCAGCTGGAGTAAAGTTCAATTTAAAATTGCCTTTTTCGTCAATTTTAGTTATTGCAATAGCATAGTTTTGTAAGCCATTAAAACCTTGAAGTGTTATTTCTTGGTTTGCCATTGACTTACAATTACCCATAATGCTTTGTGCTAACAAATTTGTAGTACAAAACAAAAGGACAGTGATTATATGTAAGCTATATTTCATTGTTAAATATTCTTAATCTAGCTTTTTTTATAAATGGATTAAAACTAGCATAGTAAATAAATACGGCAAGATGCCTTTTTTTATAAGTGCCACTCAGCTGAGCTGAGCGACAAGGCGTAAGTTGTATTTCTTTGATTAAAAACTTGTTGGTCATAAGACCAACAAGGGCGAAATCCCGATGAGTAAGTTATTAATTCTTAATACAACGGACAGAGCGACCGTCCGCTCGAGGGTCGGAGCGCATGACGGCAACACTACTACCAAAGCTCAGGTTCCGTGCTTTCGTACTGCTTACATTACTACTCCAATAGTTACCGAAAGTAGCTACATTGATGACCGAACCATCGCTGTAGAACCGGATGCCCGCCACGGGCAATTTAAGCGAAGAGGCAAAAGCGCCGGTTGAGGTATTAGTACTACTAATCGGAGCTTGTACCCAACTTAAGCGTTCATTATTTAATTCTGTTTCTGTTGGTAAACGATAACCTGTTGGACAAGGATTATTTGTACCATTAACTCCTTGCCATAAATTATCGTTTTGTGTAGAACGCCAATCGGAAGGAGAAGTAATATTAGTTATAAATAGAGAGTTGCCAGGTGTATCTGTTGTGCTTAGAGTGGAAGTTGTACTAGAATTTCTACATTGGTGCCCATCACCTGCCCTACCCCATTGGTATAAATCACCATAAGCATCCGCATCAGTTGAGCTAGTAGCTGCTCGGGTAGCCCCTAAGTTTCTATCCATCCATGTTTTACCAGTATAAGGGTTGGTTACATCTACTATAGTTGTTACAATAGGACAAGTAGGCGCTGCAGCATCCACCGTTCTAGTCAAACTACAAGTTTGCCCACCTATGCTTAAAGCAAAAGTAGCTGTACCACTACTTGCTGGGGTTCCTGTAATGTTATATGTTAAACTTCCACTTCCACTTGCTAATGAACCTGCACTTAAAGTGGCTGTTAAACCTGTAACACCTGTAGAAGTAACTGTTTGCCCTGAGTGGGTACCTCCATTCCCTCCTGTGTAAGGTACATCGCTACTTGCACCACTTGCTGCTGCGTTTTCAGTAAGTGTACCATTGTTAGTAGCTGAGCCACAAGTTAATGCTGTAATAGCACCGTTGTTACCATCAGATATTACAAACCATGAAGTACCATTACTTATTAGTTTAACATTACGTAGGTAAGTATCTAATACGTAGGTAGCTGAGCCATCTATGGTTTCACTTCCATTGCCATCAATGGTTATATCATCACCATCGGTATCTATGTTTTTGATATAATAAGTTCTACCTGTGTTTGAGGCAGCTGCTGGTAGGGTAACTGTATATGGCCCGGTGTTACATAATACTACATTGTGTGTGTTGTTTAATGTAGTAGCAGCTGTAATGGTAGTTACTTTTAAACCCATACTTGTTTGGATATCTAATCCACTAATTGGCGAACTAGTACCAACACCTACATTACCAGTGTTGTCAATGGTAACTCTTGTATTGGTTTCAAGTGCTGATGTACCTATTTTTAATTTATCTGAATCCGAGTTATCTATACCAATTGAAAAATTAGTTGTTCCGTTTAATTGAAAGTTAATTTTAGGGTCGCCTGTGGAAGTATTGTTAATATCAATAGCTGTTTTGGTGGCATCGCTGGTTTCTACATCTAATGCTTCTGAGGGCGAAGTAGTACCTACACCTACTTGTGCCGAGGCAAAATAGGTTATAAAAAGAGTAGATAAGGTGAGTAATTGTTTTTTCATAAAATATAAGTATGTTGATTGTTATATTATACTCTTTATCATAATTCAGAATAATAAACATGAATCTTCTATAAGACAATCGACTCTTTAAAAAGTAACATATTTTTGAATATATTTTTTTTCAATAAAACTTATAGAGCGTTTTTATCTTTTTAAAAATTGATTAAGCTGGTTTATTAAATATAAAAAAAAATATTTTTAATAAAAAAAGTTGCATTAAATTATAATAACTCCTTAAAGTTAAACTATCAAATTTCTATATTATTTAAAAGTATTATTTTCATATTGAAAATCTATTTTATTAATTGATATTTTTAGAATATTTTCAATGTTGCTAATTGTTTCTTTCAATTCTAAATCACTTTGATTGCAATACCAATTTATTACAATATGATGCCCTTTTTGAGAACAAACGGAGAGTTTTTCAATTGTTTCAAATATATTTTTAACAGCATTTCGGTTCTGTAATTCTTGTGCAATTTTTAATTCAATATCAAAATAATAACTTTCACTATAATTTTTTATCCAATAAAAAAACAAATCAAATATGTTTTCAGTTCTCACAATACCTTGATTATTATTAACTTCATAATCAAAACAGGTTAATTCAATTGGTTTTAAACCATCGCCTTTTATTATTAAAGTATTCATTTTAAAGAATTTACAATTATAAATTTAAAAACTTTTATAAGTTATATTTTATTTAAATAATTTTTTAAGCTTAAATTGAGCCATAGATTAGCAAAGATTTATGATAGAATACAGCAAAAACTAGAACTAAAGCAGCATGTTACCTTTTTTATAAGTGCCACTCGACTGGAGTCGAGCTGCTGTGAGTTCTTAATAAACCATTTGCAACTATTAAGGATTAAAAATCCTTAGATACAGCATCGGGTTTTCAAATCCCAATGAGCACGTTATACCAGCTTTTGTTGTTAATTTTTAAAGGAAGATTTGGAAGAGCGGTAAAGTAAGTTATAAAAAGAGTAGATAAGGTTAGTAGTTGTTTTTTCATAAAATATAAGTTTGTTGTTTGTTATATTATACTCTTTATCTTAATAGAGAATAATAAACATGAATCTTCTCTAAGACAATCGACTCTTTAAAAAGTAACATATTTTTTGAATATATTTTTTAAATAAAACTTATAGAGCGTTTTTATCTTTTTAAAAATTGATTAAGCTGGTTTATTAAAAATCATGTAAACCTTAATATTTCAAGGTGATTTAAATGAAAACTATTAAAAGGCATCCGTTATTAAAATAATTATAGAAACATAGCAACCTACACTAAAAACCATTAAAAAAATAAACACTTATATTATTTTCAAGAATAATTGTAAAAAAAATGAGTAACTAGAAATTATCATTACTAATTTTTAATTCAATAAAATTACATAATTCATAAAAAGAAAAATAGTAAATATTTTATTAATTGATATTTCGATATTCCTGAGGTGTTTTACCTGTTTTCTTCTTAAACAATCTTCCAAAATAATGCGGATAATTAAAGCCTAAAGCATAGGCAATTTCATTTACTGAATCTTCTGTATTTAAAAGTAAGTATTTGGCTTTATCTACCAAAAAGTCGTTAATATGTTCTTTTGCCGAACGCCCAGTTTCTTTACTCAACAAATCGCTCAAATAATTTGAAGACAAATTACAATTATCTGCTAAGTACTTTATAGTTGGTTGTCCAGAATTAATTAAATCTTTTTTTTTATAATAATCTTTTAAAAGGGATTCAACTTTTGTAACAATATCAGAATTTTGTGCTGCTCGTGTATTAAATTGTCGGTTGTAAAATCGCTGAGAATAACTCAAAATAAGTTCAATATTAGAAACTAATACTTGTTGACTGTGATTATCAATTCGTTCATTTATTTCATTTTCTATTAACTTCACTAAATCACAAATTATAGTTTTTTCTTTATCAGATAAATGAAGTGCTTCATTGACTTCATAATTAAAAAAATTGTAATTATCTATTTGTTCTCCTAACTTCGTATTTCTAATTAAATCTGGATGAAAATACAACATCCAACCTTTTACTTCATTTAACTTTTGCACTTTTGTAACAGTAAATATTTGATTTGGAGCAGAAAAAAATAGCACTCCTTCGCTAAAGTCATAAGTATTTCGTCCATAATCTAACCCACAGCTAATATCCTTTAACGCAATACTATAGAAGGCAGAAGATATTCTTAAACCGATCATTTCTTCATTAAATGAAATTTTGGTTGTATCAACAATAGTAATTAAAGGATGAGTTGGTTTTCCTAATCCAGAACCTTGAAGTAATTGGCTTATGGAATTGATATGTATAGTGTTTTTATTCATTGAACTTCTTTATTAAGCTTTGGATAAAAATAAATCCAATAAACTTTCTCTATTATTTTCTTTTAGATTTATTACATCAAATCTTTTGGTAGAAGTATAAGCACCTCCCATATCTTTATCACTATTAATCAATATAGCACCAACTAAAATAACATATTTACAATTATAGTTTGTAACTTCAACAAGTTCATTTATTCTTTTGTCAATAGCCTCAAATATTACTTCAGTTGCTTCAAATATTGGTATTTCAGCATTTATAATTCTTGATTTTTGATTTAATAAAATTTGTTCTAAAACATTCATTTGATAATCTAACTCTGTAATTTCTTTATCAACTATTTCGTTATTTAAAAGTTTATTTAAAGCACCTTTAGCAGCACCACAACAATTTGAATTTTTAGATTGTCCAATACGATTTATTTCTCCAATAATTCCATTTTTGGTGATTCCAATATGAGGTCCATAATAAATTAAAACGGCTCCATCATCAGGTACATGACTTGCAAATGCTTTCATTCCAGTTAAACCAGTAAATGGAAAACCATTTAGCCCCCCCATTTTAAATGGACCTAAAAATTCCAAGGTTCTAATTGGGTATTGAATACTATTTACATCATCACTGCATATACTATCAGCAAACATTATTTTTGATGGTTCTAACTCTAAAACCTCTTCGTAATAATCAATAGCTCTATTAACACTATCAATTAATGTAACAGCATTCGGATAGTATTTCCTTATTATTTCTAATCTTTTTTTCTTAAGCATAATACTACATTAAAATTCCATTTTTGGATGTTATTGGTTCGGGCAAATTTGCTTCATTTAAAGAATGTAATATTTCAATTTCTAAATTTCGTGTTATTGCAGTAATTGGTGTATCGCCAATTAACCCCTCAAAAGGATGTTCACTATAATCGCCAACAAAGTTCATTTGGTAAAATATCCAAGAAATTAAAACAGAAAAAGGAATAGTTAACCAAATATTTAGGTTTTGTGTTTCATTTAAAAGACCTAAAGGAAGTAAAAATGAAAATATTGAAACAAATAATGTTGCATAATACGCAAATTGTCTTGGAATTGGAAAAGTTTTAATTCTTTCGTTTTTACCTTGTAGATCATACAATTTAGTTATATGATTTTGTAACTCAAATAATCTAAAATCTTCTATTATATTTTTTTCTCGAATTTCTTTGAGAATTTTAGACTGAATTAATAAAACTTTTGAAGCCATATTCGGAGAAGATTCTATTTCATTAATTTCGTCTGAAGTTATATAGCTATGTACATCTTTACGTAATTCTAAATTAATATTAAAAGTTTCACGAAAAATTTTTCTATAGTCATCATTTAATTTTTGATTATGTTCCCAATCCATTCTTTTATGTCTCAAAAAGTTTTTGTGAGCATATAACCAAACTATGTGTCTTTTTAAAATATTAGCTTTATAACCTTTTTCATTTTCTGGTAAATATGTATTAATCATTGCAATTAATGAACGAGTTTCATTTGTTATTCCTCCCCAATTTTTTCTAGCTTCATTTTGTCGATCATTAGCTGCGTTATTTTTAAAACCAACATAAAAAGAAACAGCAATACCAAGTAATGAAATTGGTAAAAATGGAATTGCTAACCAGGTGAAATTAAAAAACACATATCCTGAAACTATTGCAATTGACCATATAGAGCTAAGAGCAATTGGTACAATCGAAAATTGTATTAAACTTTTTATTGGTAAGTTTTTAGTTAACATTTTAAATATATTTTCTTATGAATTAAAACTTTAATAAATAACAAAACAGCATACCAATAAGTAATAATAAAGTAATTACATGTGCTGTTAGAATAGAAGAAAGTGCTTTTTGTTTTTCTGAGAAATTATCTTCTTCAATATTATTTAGTGACAATACCACTTGAACATTCTTTTTTGTTTGAATAATAATCAACGTAATCGCTAATACAAGCAGTAAAATTGGTGAAATCCAAAATTCAGAAATATTTAAAACTATGTTTGCAATTATTGAGATAACTTGAAGAAGGCAGAATAAAGGTGTGATTTTGTAGAGAAAAATATTTTTCCTTGTTTTATAATAAGATACAGCTTTATTTGCTTTAAAATTATTATCTGTTTTGGATTTTTTCCAAGCTGGGAGATCAATGCAAAATAACTCGATTATAATTAAAGTACTTAAATAAATCCAGCTTGTATAAAATAAAATATTAATTGTATTCATTGTTTTTATCTTTGTTTGAAATCATGCGATATATACAAATTTGCCAAATAAATCTGTATTGTTAAAATTTGATAAAGTAAATTTAGCAACATCAATAAATTGTGATGTAGTGAATTTTATTCCATTTTGAATTTCCAACTCTTTTTTAGATTCTCCAGGGTTAAGACCCATTGCACCTGGTAAAGTTACAATTACATTTAATCCGCTGAGTGTCATTTTTGAATTAATATAATTTAAAACTTTATCATGATCTTTAAGTGATAATTCTGTTCCTGTTATTTTACCAAAAGTACCCCTCATAATTTTAACTAGAAATGATTTTTTTGCATTTGGAATATAACATAATGCACCTGCTTGATACGTTAAATTAAAAACCTTTTCTTGTAACATAATAGTATGTAGGGATTTAATGAAATTATACATTAAATCCTTACTTGGAGATTTTAGTGAGCCAGCCATACATACAATATAATCCGAATTTTTAACAACTTGTGTGATAGATTCTATATTACTAAAATCGCCTTGAATTAATTCTAAATTAGGATTTGATATGCTAATGTTATTTATATTTCTAACTAATGCCTTTATTTTAAAATTATTTTTTAAAGCCAAATTTAAAAATTCTTTACCACTAGCTCCAGTAGCTCCAAATAAGGAAATTGTGAATTGTTCTTTTATATCGTACATAAGTTATTAATCAATTCTCCTATAGTTATAAATTATTGAAATGATTTCGTCACATTATCACAGAAATCATATAATTTTTTAGCATCTACTTCATTATGAGAAGCTTTTGAGGATTGTTCAACATTACAGTTGTAATAATAAGCACCATTCTCTAATACATTTTCTGATGCAACTGAGCAATAAACTTGAGTAGTAGCACCAGATTCTGGTTTCAACATTTTTAATTGACCTAATTTTATTAATTTGGGAATAGCTTTCAATAACTCCCAAATAGTATAATGTCTTGAAATATTTGTTTGAACTGCTCCAGGGTGTACAGAATAACTTTGTAAGTTTGGGTATTCTTTAATGAATTGTTTCGATAATAAAATGTTACCTAATTTAGATTGCTGATATCTTCTCCATGAATTATAATTGTTATTATCTACCATAGATATCATTTCAAAATCAATGCGAGGAGCATTCTCAAGACTTTCTTCTCCAGGATATTGATCCATTAATTTGTGCGCAAGCGAAGATAGCCATACTTGTCTTTTGGTTTTTGGGGCTAAAATTTTAGCTAAAAGAAAATGTCCAATTACATTTGTTCCCATCTGAATTTCGAATCCATCTTTCGTTTTACCTGGAGGAGTTCGCATAATACCAGCATTATTTATAAGAACATCAATTTGATTGTATTTACCATCTATATATTTTGCGAATTTACTTACCGATGATAAATCGGCTAAATCCATTGTGTATTCAGCATCTATTTGATTGACTGAAACTTTAAAATCTTTATTAACTAATAATTCTTGTACAAATTTATCCTGAGAAGCCTTGTTTCGTCCAACAATTATTACTTTAGCTTTAGCTTTTAAAAGTGCTTTAACAGTAACTGCTCCAAGTCCAGAATAACCTCCAGTTACTAAAAATACTTTACCACTCAAATCTTGGTTTTTCACAACATCAAATGCTGTTTGAAATTTCATATTTTCCATTATATTTTATTAAAATTAAATAAAGGTCTATTTTAGAAATTGTGAGATTTCCAACCAAAATTCATTAAATTCTGTAAGATTTTCATGTTTACCATTCTCAATTGAAATTAACTTTCCATTGATTTTAGATAACTTTATTGCGTGATTTATAGGCACAAGCTCATCCAAAGTCCCATGTAAGATAAGTACAGGACAATTAACGCTTTCCATATATTTAGCAGAATTCAATGGATACTTTATTAACATTCCTATTGGTAAAATTGGCATTTTTTCAGAAATCAAGTCTTTAAAAGTATAATATGGAGCATAAAGTATTAAGGCTTTTGTATTGGAAATGGATGCTAATTGGGTAGCAATTCCGGTTCCAATGGAGTGTCCCATCAAAATTATGTCGGATTGTTTCCATCCTCTTTTTTCAAGTAATTCTAAAAAAAGTTTTGCATCTGAGAATAGATTTTCTTCACTTAATGTACCCGTACTTTTACCGTAAGTTCTGTAATCCATTGCAACAAAACTATATCCCATACCTACAAATGGTTTTGCTAATGACTCCATATCAAGAATATTCTGTTCATTTCCATGAAAATGAAGAACTACTCCTTTTGGTTTATCAGCTTTAAACAATATACCACTTAGTTGAACATCTTTTGAAACTTTTAAAGTTAATTCCTCAAAATTGAGTGAAGAATTTATTTTAAAATTAAATTCAATTTTCTTGGCAGGAAATAAGAAATTTTCTTGGGTTGAATAAAATAGTATACAAAAACCAAGATAAAGAAAAGTCAATACACTTAACGAAATTACTATTACTTTTTTAAATCGCATATTTTTCATCATAAATCATTTAGTTAATTGAATTTTTCTCATAACTTCTTTTTCTAACATTTCAATCAAACCTTTAACAGTACTTGCCATTAAAAATCTCAATAAAGGAGAAAGAAAAAATACAAAAGCCTTAACTTTTAAATTTGATTGACAAGTGATGATACAATTTTGGTCATCGATTTTTTCAATTGTCCAATGATTACTTGCATTTTTGATAATTGGCAAACCACCTTCAACCGAATAACGAATTGTATGTGATTGAGGATTGAATAATTCTAGTCGTTCAGTAACAGTTCCCATCCCTGTCATTTCTACAACTCTGGCATTTCCAATTTTTAAATCTCCATCGAACTTGCAAGATTTAACTCCGTTAATCCACATCACATTTCCAAATCCTTCTCCAAGTACATTCCAAACTTCAGAGGCAGGTAATTTTAGTTTTTTTGTTGTTGTAATAAGCATGAATAATTCTATTTATAAATTTAAATCAAAATTATGCTTGATTATTAAATAAGTGTAGCACTAATAAAGGAAGATTCAACACAAATTCCATTTAGTCTAAGATTTAGTTATATTATTTAGAATTTATTTAATATTAAGTTTGGAATTAATAACAATCAACTTATTCGTTTATTGAATTGGAGTGAAAAAAATTATTAATATAGACTTTAATGATAGACATTTTAGGTTAAATAATGAATTATCCCAAATAGATTTTAAAAATCATCCTGTGGCAGGTTTGATAAATACCACAGGAAAAGATTATTTATTTACTAACTTTATAAGATATTACATTATCTCCATCTACAATTCTAACTAAATAAATACCATTTGCTAACGACTCAGTATTAAATGTTGTATTCACTTTATTATTTTCTGAAACTATAGATTGAGATAAAATTTTGTCTCCATCTAAATTATAAATAGCAACTTCAACTGTTGAAGAATTAACAGATGCACATACATTCAACGACGAAGCAAAAGGATTTGGATACATCTGTAAATCTAATTTTGGTTTTAAATCATTAACATCTGCATTTTCAATATTTGACTCATCCCCCATTCGTGAAGTTGAATTTTTAAAATATACAGTATATTGTTGAGCCTCCCCAATCAAATTGGCATCAGTCACTACAACTTTAAATTTATAAGGGCTATTTAAAGTTACAGTTTTACTTACTGGCAATTTAAATTCATAATAAATATCTTTTGATAATACTGTTGTAGACCAAGTTGATATTGCAGAATTATAAATTATTTCATCTGCACTATAAGAACCATTTTTATTAAAATCTACATAAACTAATACATATTTAGGTGTAACATTTGAATTCTCTCTTTTTACAGTGATCATTCCAGGCGTCATTGTACCTTTAACATAATTAAATGAAACCTTATTTGTTTCAGTAATTGATGATTCTGAAAAATCAGCTAAGAAATCAGGTTTAGGGTCATTAATTGTCTTACTGTTAAAAACATTTTTAGTAATGTGTGGAAAATCAACCGACCTAAAGGTAATCCAATACAATTCTGAATTAATTCTTCCTATTCCAGAATTAACATAAACATGCTAATTTTCATATTAAGAGCAGCATCTTTTTTTAAAGAGGTACTTGTTGGAGTAGTAAAATTATTGATAGAAACTTTAACTTTGGTACCTGAAATTCCTGACAAACTTATTGTATAAGTAAAATATTCATTATTTGACTCTTTTTTGTCAGCGTTCATATCAATCCAAAACTGAATTCTATTTGGTCTGTAATCAGGTGAATTCCAATTTACTTCAATTTCGAAATTTTCTGAATAGCCATTATAAATCATTACTGGAGCCAAATTTCTAAAATCTTCATTATCGGTACTACCCGTATTTTGAGTACAAATATTATTAAATTTTACCCCACTAATATGTGCGGCTTGTGATATAATTCCAACACTAAAAACTGAAATCAAAAGAAATAATTTTTTCATAATTAATATAGTTTAGATTGTTGTAAATTGATTTACATTCATTAGACAAATAATTATTAAAAAAGTAACAAGATTTAATATTTTATTTTAAAAAAATTAAATATTAAAGTTTTAAGTTCTTGTAATTATATCTATATTAAAAATATTATAAAAAACACCTAACAAATTTTTAAAATCTGATAAGTATGTTAACAATCTTGGATATTATTTTTAGCTAGTATTTTATCTTTAGCAATTATATGTGTAAGGTTTAACATCTACCACAACAAATAAAAGCGGAAAGATGTCTTTTAAAAAACATTCACTCGGCTGGAGCCGAGAGAATGCGAGAAACAGACCTTATACAGTGTATAAATCGTTTTACTTTTAAATACTATTTATTTTTTAATTTTTTATACAACGAACTGCTAATCCGAAAGCACGTGGAGTTGTAAAATAATCAACACTAGTAGTAATACCTGGCCCTCTTGATCCTGCTCCATTAATTGAACTACTCCAATAACTACCATTAGTTCCTACTTGATATAAAGCACCCGTTGTTCCATTTCTACCTCCTGAGGCTGGTAATCTTAATACTGAGCCAAATGCTCCAGCAAGATTAGATGAACCCCACGTTCCACTTTCAGCAATCCATTCTGCTTCAGTAGGTAATCTATACCCACTTGGACATGGATTATTAATTCCACTTACTCCTTGCCACAAATTATCATTTTGCGAACTTCGCCAATCACCAGCGCTAGTTATAAAATCTCCGTGTGTAGGTGTATTATTTCTACTTAGTGTTGCTGTTGTGGATGATGTTCGGCATTGGTGTCCATCTTTTGCTCTTCCCCATTGGTATAAGTCTCCATAACTATTTGCATCAGTACTACTTGTTGCTACTTGGCTAGCACCCAAGTTTCTATCCATCCAAACTTTACCTGTTGTTGCATTTGTTACATTACTCCAACTAAATATACTTCCGTTACAATTAACCACAGTAAAAGAACTTTGGCTGTTTTGTGTATTATTTCCAGATTCTTCAATTACATGCCAATTTGTTCCATCGCATATAAGTCTAACAGCATGTTTGTAAGGGTCTAATCTAAAAGTTAAATCACCATCTATTGTTTCACTTGCATTAGCATCAATAGTTATATCATCACCATCGGTATCAATATTTTTAATATAATACACTTTACCACTATTAGTTGCAGCAGCAGGTAAAGTTACAGTGTATGGACCTGTGTTGCACAAAACCACATTGTGTGTTTGGTTTAAAGTGGTGGCAGCTGTTATAGTATTTACTTTATAACCCAAACTTCCTTGTATATCTAAAGTACTGCTAGGTGCAGATGTATTAATACCTATTTCGTTGTTTGTTCCATCCAAAAATAACATGTGTGTATTGGCATCACTTTCTACCCTAAAATTTACTGCTGCGCCACTTTCGTTAAAAGTTGCAGAGCCGTCTACATCTAGTTTTGCACCTGGTGTAGAAGTTCCCACTCCTACATTACCTGTGTTATCAATGGTAACTCTAGTGTTGGTTTCAGGTGCGCTTGTACCTATTTTTAATTTATCGGCATCGGAGTTATCGATACCTATAGAAAAAGTAGAAACTCCGTTGAGTTGCAAATTGATTTTAGGGTCGCCACCGCCTGTGTTGTTAATATCAATAGCTGTTTTGGTGGCATCGCTGGTTTCTACATCTAATGCTTCAGTAGGCGAAGTGGTACCAATGCCTACTTGGGCATTTACCCCCCCCCATAAAACACTGATAATCAGTGTGCTGAATGCAGTTTTCAAGAATTGTTTTTTCATAATTTAGATTATTGTTTGATATTTAATCTTTATACATAAAGTTGCTCTATTGCAAAGACAAAGTAGTTTGCAAAAAGTAACAGGTTTTTGGGTGTTTTTTTTTTGTTTAAACATAAACCCCAACCCCTTACAGGTTTTAAAAACCTGTTAGGGGTCGGGGTTGTAGAGTTAAGTTACTTTAAAATACAAACATACTTACTGCTTCGCTGTAACTTCTTCTTTTTTATGAAGCAACAAAAGCATAGCATTCATTTTGCTTTCTAACTCTGCTACTTTTAATGCGTTTTGTTTTAATGCATCAATTTCTGCTTTTTGTGCATCTATTTCCTTTTTCTGAGCATTGATAATTGCTTGTTGTTCTTGTAAGGCTTTTACCAAATACACTTGAAGGTGCGATACATCTAAGTCTAAATATTTTACGCTATCAGGAGATTCCTTCATTTCCGATACCATTTCAGGAAAAACTTGCTGAATTTCTTGCGCTATAAATCCTTTGTGCACTTTGTTTAAATCAGAATTTGGGTAAAGTTGTAAGTACTTATCGTTGTACTGAAATTGCACTGGTCTTAGTTGAAGTATTTTATGCAAAGCCCCTGTATCTAAACTAGAAACATTGGTTTTTAAACGGCTATCACTATAGTTTGTAAAGGCGGTGTAACCGTTTGCACCTGGTTGGCCGTTGACAGATAATCGATAACTTGGCGTAATAGTTCCTATACCTACGTTGCCTGACCTTAGCATCGTAAAACCGGGTAAAAAATTTGTTCCATCATTCCCGTAAAAATCAACAACAATATTATTATAGGCAGTTCCAGCATTTGGTCCGCCATGAACGGTAAGCACTCTATTAGCTGCAGTGTTTCCAGTGAAATTAAAGCTGCTATTGCCAAAAGTACTTGAGAATCCATCTAATGCATTTCCTCTAGTCAATATAAACTCTCCTTTTACATCTAACTTAGCTGCTGGTGTTGTTGTTCCAATCCCAACATTACCAGAAGCATCTATAGTTAAGCGAGTATCAGTTTCTAAAGCCGAAGTTCCAATTTTTAGTTTATCGGCATCATCATTATCCACACCAATAGAAAATTTAGTTGTACCTCCAACTTGTAAATTAATTTTGGGGTCGCCACCTCCTGTATTGTTAATATCCACAGCAGTTTTATTAGCATCACTACTTTGGATATCCAATTTCTCGCTAGGCGATGAAGTACCAATTCCAACAAGCCCTTCACTCGTGATACTAAGTCGAGCTGTATTATTGGTTTTTAAGTCTATACTTCCTGCATCATAAGCGGTTATGGCCAAAATACCTGTACCTCTATTCAAAATGTTTGCATCAGCATTTTCGCCAAAATTATTTCGCATAATTCTCAAGCCATAATCTGTATATGTTGCATCTCCAATAAAATCAATAAAAGCAAATCCATTACCTGTTCTACCCGTTCCAATTTTTAAATTTCTACCTTCGGTTGATGATGCGGGCAAAAATATATTTCCATTAACAGTTAATGCTGCAGTTGGTGTAGTAGTTCCAATACCAACATTACCAGAAGCATCTATAGTTAAGCGTGTATTGGTTTCTAAAGCCGATGTTCCTATTTTTAATTTATCAGAATCAGAATTATCTATACCAATTGAAAAAGTGGTGGTACCGCCTACTTGTAAATTAATTTTAGGGTCGCCAGTAGAGGTATTGTTAATGTCGACAGCTGTTGCTGATGCGCTGCTGCTTTCAACATCTAAGTCGTTGCTAGGCGATGTAGTGCCTATACCTACTTGGGCGGAGGTATTGTATGTGATAAATAGTGTTGATAAGATGAGTAATTGTTTTTTCATATGGTGGTAATTATTTTTTATATATTTAATAAAGGATTGTATTCCTTTTCTAAGACATAGTAAGTTTCAAAAAGTAACAAGTTTTTTTAGATTTTTTTATTGAAGAATAAAAACAAAAGGGCTCCCAAATGAGAGCCCTTTTGCAAAACACACTTCTTATTAATTACTTATCCCCCACAGATAAAATAACAATATTACTTACTAGACAATGATAGGTTTAAAAAGTAACACATTTTTTGATTTTTTTATTTAAGGATAGTAATATGCCCTTTAATATTTAAAGTAGAGTTAGGGAAATTGATTACATAGTAATAAGTACCTTCTTCAAGCATTACTCCATCATTATTTTTACCATCCCATGCTTGGAAAGGAATATTTTTATTTATTACTTTTATTTTTTGTCCCCAACGGTCAAAAATTTCTAAACTTGCATCAGGATATTTTTCAATTCCTTTAATTTCCCAGAAATCATTCTGCCCATCATTATTAGGAGATATGGTATTTCTCGCTTCTACTGTACAGTTTACTATTTCTACTGTGATGGTGGTATCTAGTAAATAACAGTTATTTAAGTATCCTTTTAT
>JBEEOW010000044.1:0-23545 GCA_041191405.1 Bacteroidota bacterium | reverse complement strand
TACTGGTGAAAAAATAAAGAAACAATTAATTCAAAATAAGTATTATTTGAGTTTTTTAAATAAAGAAATTCATAGCTATACTTATGTTTCAGATGAATGTAAATTGTTTTCTTTAAATTCTGAAGAAGAACTAATTGAAGCAAATTTTGAAACATTATTAAATACCCTATCAAATCAAGAATTATATAAAATAGATAATTTAGATGCTCTGTTTAATCCATCAAACTATCTCGTTTCCCCATTTAATTCAACAACTGAGTTCATTAATGATAAGTTTTTTTTGACAAATCAACAAGATGAAATAAAAGAAACTGTTATTAAACAGTTAATTAAAAGTGGGTTAACATTTATTTCAATATGTGGCAATGCAGGTACGGGTAAAACATTACTAACCTATGATATTGCTAAAGAATCTATTAATAAGAAATTAAATGTTCTTATAATACATTGTGGGATTTTAAATAATGGACACAAAAAATTGATTAATAAATTCTCTTGGGATATTATTGCAATTAAAGAATTTCAAACTAAAACTTTATCAGATTACAATCTAATCATAATTGATGAGACACAAAGAATATATAAAAGTCAGTTATTATTAATTATAGATCAAGTAAAGGCAAATAATGGTAAATGTATTTTTTCTTATGACAATAAACAATGTCTAAGAAAAACTGAAATGCAAAATAATATTCCACAACTTATTGAAAAAGAAACATCTTCAAAAGTTTACAAGCTTACAGAGAAAATTAGAACCAATAAAGAAATAGCAACATTTATTAATGGTTTGTTTAATAAAGGAAATATTTTGAGCAAAGATAAAATTACAAATGTCGAATTAAAATACTTTTATGATGAATATATCGCTAAACAATATATAGAATACTTACAGGAGCAAGATTGGAAAATAATTAATTATACACAATCAAAATATGATAATTGTCCTTATGATAAATATAATATTATAGAAGAAAACGATACCGCCCATTCTGTAATTGGTCAAGAGTTTGAGAAAGTTGTTGCAATTATTGACAATTATTTTTATTACAAGGAAAATGAATTAACGACAAAACCTTATTATTATTCAAAAGATCCTTATTACCATCCAACCAAAATGTTATATCAAATTGTAACAAGAACTAGAAAAAAGCTTTATCTAATTATAATTAATAATCCTGAAGTTTTAGAAAGATGTTTAGGAATGTTAAGTAATTGAATTGATAAAGGTGAATTTTAATTTTAAAGAGGATTGGGTAATAATTGGGGATAATTGGGGAGGCAGTGAAAATAGCTTCCCCAAATTATTACCCCTCCTCATCAAGCCGCTTCCTCAACCAAAATCTCCAACCCCTCAATCCTCAAAGCAAGATTTTCATTTTTAGGGTCATCCAATAGCATTTCTTTTAACCCTTCTAATCTTAATTCAAGCATTTCTTTAGTAGGTTTCTTTTTGGGTTTTGATTTTGATTTTTCTTCAATAATTTGTTTAACTTCTTCATTGATTAGTTCAGTTTCTTCAATTATAATAGGCTCAACAACTTCTTCAATAACCACCAACTTATCCGCTTTTTTCATTTTAAATTCCATGTAATGATTGAGATTGGCAAATTCTTCAACCCTTTCATTAATGGTTTTTAACTGTTTCAAATATGCTTCACGTTGAACTTGATTGGTTTTTGATAATTCATCTAATTTGGCAGGGAGTTCTGCGATTTCTTTATATAAGTCGTTGATTTTGTTTTTCTTTTCCTCAACAATATCATTCAATTGATCCAAACTCAAATTCATTGATTCCAAGGTTTCAACACCTTTAATAAAATCTGATTTTACTGCCCTCCAAGATGAAATCATATCTTGCAAAACATAATATCCAAGGTTATTTACCTCAGCAATTACATTGTCTTTTAGCTTCTGCATAACCAATACCAACCTACGATTGATACGCTCAATATAGTTTGGATTGTAATTGTTTACCTCATATTGTTCAGCAATATAAGCTTCATTTTCAGGGTTAAATTTGCTTTTGTATTCAGTTTCTTTGCCTTTAGTTTTGGCACTTTGTTTGGTTTCCCATTCTTGTTTGGCTTTTGCATCTTCAAGTTCATCTTGCTCTTTGAGAAAACTTGCATACTTGATATTGAAGTCATTGACACTTGCTACAATTTTAGGATGCAGATTGCCAAATACTGTACTTGATTCTTGCAAACCAGTCAATCGGTTTAACTCATTTTTTATAACTGCAATTTCAAGTTCCTTTTCTTTGTTGAAACGCTTGATTTGTAGTTTCGCTTTAACCCTTGGATCGGTAATAAGGTTTTCTTTTATTTCCTCTGGGTTTACATCATCTAAATCCAATTGCGATTTTTTAGAGTTTCTATCTAGTAACTCTTTCAATCGTTTGGTTTTCTCTTGAAGTTTTTGGAAGATGAAAACATCTGAAGTATCAGCCATTAAAATATTTACAATTCTCACATAAGCAAACTGATTTCCTTGTCTCCAAATACGACCTTTGACTTGGTTATAATCGGTTGGATTCCAGTCTGGAATTAAAATATAAAGAACTGTACTTTTATTTTGCAAGTCAATTCCTTCTTTGATTGTACCTGAACCAATGATTACTTTGACCTCACCAGCAAGGAATCGTTCTTTGATAGATTCCTTTTTCTCTTTGGTAATTTCTCCATAAACCAATTCAACTTCATTAGGCTTATATCCAATTTCTTTCACAAGATATTCCTTCATTAAATGGAAATACCTTGTGCCAGCATTCATGTAAATTACTTGTCCTGAAACATCTTCTTTGCGTATTTCGTGGTATTCTTTTACCGTTCTGATACACTTCATCAAATACTCCAACTTCGGACTTTCATTAATGTATTCAAGGTATGTCGGACAAGGCAAATCATTACAAGCGAAAAGATACGGAGATACAGCAAGAAGTTTTTGAAAACTCAAAGCACGAAGTATTCTTGTAGCTTCAGCTTCATCGTCTGCATCATCCAGTTTCTGCATATCATGTAAATACTCGCTTGTGTAAGTACACATGTTTTCATTCTCCAATGCTCCTTGACAAACATCCACCAAAGTAAATTTTTCATCATTTAAGTATTGTTGAATTTTACTCATGTACATCCTTTGCAAAGCATTCATTTGAAGGAATGTTTCTGCACCGCCCCATTTTTTGTCTTTACTTAAATCGGGAATTGAAATTGCTTCTGGACGAATCACCATTGCATCTTCACCCGTCTTGTAATCAATTATGTCGTAAATCATTTGTCTTAATTCAGGCAAATGTCTGAAACCAACCACCACAGGTTTCACCTCAGGTAAGTTTTTGGCATTGATTACAATTTGGTTTTCTTCTTTGATGAAAGTATCAAAAAACGATTTTAAGCTATCTTTTCCAGTTTCTATCAATCGTTGATAATTGGTTAAGGCAAGCATAGAAAATACTTCCAATGGTGAATTGGTAAAAGGTGTAGCTGTAAGCATTAAATTACACCCTTTTGCCACTTTTTGAATGTATTGCGAAAGACAAAACGCATGAATCCCTTGGTTACTTGGTTGACCAGAATCAAGGTTATATCTCGCTGTTTCTCTTTTTACATAACCTTCTTTATCAACACCAGCATCATTACCTGTTTTTACATCTCCAGCTACTCTTGTAAATGATTTTTTCATGTTGTGGGCTTCATCAATCACAAGCATATCCACTTTCATTTCATCAATCATTAACCTGGCATCACGCATTGATGTACCAATACATTCATCAATCTTTTTTACCAATTGTGCTTCTTCTTTGGGTTTCAATTCTCCTTGTGAAAGCACAGTATAAAGTCCATCTCTCAAAACAGAACGAGAATTATCATTCAAGCCAATTCTCACCATTCCTGTATAATTTACCAAAATGATTGTGCCTTCTGGGATTGGTTTTATTGCTCCAAGAGTGTAAATGGCTATATTGATTTCTGATTCAATTTCGACTTTGGTATCAACAATACCTTTCCAAATAATTTTAGCATCTAGCTTTTTAACTTTCTCAATTTTAAGACTTTTATATTTGGTAATTAGGTCAGGATATAAAAGTTTATTATCTGAAAGTTTGTAGAGAATTGCCACAAGTTTATCACAAAGTTCATCAAAATGTTCATCGAAATATTCACGCATACCAAGCAATCTAGCTAACTCTTTTTTAGCAAGAATTAAATCATTGATTAATGCTTTTTCAGGTGCTGAATAATCACGTATTTCATTAAAAGTGATTTCTGTATTAAGATTTCCCCATGCTAATAAATTCACATTAGGCACAGCTCCGTAAATCCAAAATCCGTCTTTATCATAACCACCGCTGATTTCCATAATCCACTTTTTGAAAGTGGCATCTGGAACAACCACCAAAGCTCGTTTTGCATCGCCCATTGCAAAAGCATTGGCTATACAAGCTATGGAAGTTATGGTTTTACCTACACCAACATCGTAGCCCAACATGGCAGATTTTTTTACTTGTCGGTACGCAACACCGTTTCTTTGGGTAGTAGTTAGTAAAAGTGGGTCTCCACCTTTGAAAACTTGTGAAAACTCAAAAGTAACAGGGATTTTGCTCCAATCGGTTTCTACTACACCGTTGAATTTTCTATTCCATTCAGCATTGATAATTTGAATATCATGTTCATGTAGCTCTTCTTCAAGGAACTTGGTAAACAAGCGGTCACCTTCATTTTTGGCTTTTTGTTTACGGTCTTCAATAAGTTCTTTTTGCTTTTCTTCGGCAATGCTACGCTTTTCAATTTCAGACAAAAGCAAACGTTTGTTTTCAACGTATTTCAGCACATCTTCTTTACTGAATGAGCCTGTAAATTCACGTTCTTGCAAACGTCTTAAAAACAATAAAAATACTTCATAAAGACTAGTTGCACCATTGAAAAACAGTTTGCTACCTTCACGAAGTTTGGTAATCAGATACGTTTTACAAAACTCATTATGAGGGATTAAATAGATTTTATCATCTGGATTTACCGCATCAATTCGTTTGGCAACAGGCAATACTTTTTGTAATTCTGCAATTTGATAATTCAATTGAGAATCCGAAATCTTGATACTTTCATTTGGATTTTTCTGCAACACCAATCTTGCAACTGAATCTAATGTTTTTGCCACATCTCCAGACAAATACAAGTAACGATAAGCCAATTTGATGTTATTTGGATTTGAAACATCGTACATCAAAAAGCCTTTAGCAATTAGTTCATCAGGGGTAGATTTTGGCTCAAAATATTGGTTTAAAATGTGTTTAGGGAAAACATATAACCAAGCATCTAATTCGTCTTGAGTGATTTGTTTGTTGTAAAGTTCATAGATTACTTTATAGTCAGAAACCAAATCTTTTGGATTACCTTTCACCAAAGTTTTCATAGACTTTTCAAACTTCTTTTTGGTAGAAGCTTTGTCTGTAATGGTGTTAAGAATGATTTGTTCAGGTTTGATTATAGGTATTTCTTCAACTTTAGGTGTAGGTTGTTCAACTACTTTTGCTTGAATAATTGTTTTGGAATCTTCCTTTTTCTCTTCACTAAGCGAAGTTGGAAACTTGGTTTCTAATGCTTTAATAAGGGTATTTAATGAAGCTTGATTGTCTGCATCAATAATTAAAAAATTGGAGGTAGCTATTACTAGATTATCGTATAAGTCTTTGATTTTAGGGTTTTCAACTTTTGACCAATTTACTAAACCTTGGAAAATGATGTCTTGCGTTTTCATAGTACTTGCAGAGATGTAATTTTTCTGCAAGTACTGTTAATTTGTAGGCATTGGGAGGGAATTTTACTGTTATAAAATTATTCCATTATACTTAAAGTTTCTTCTAAATATTCTGAATATTCCAACTTAAATTCAGATAAGAATGACCTAGTATTATCTTTATTTATTAAAATTAAATTTGCTTCATTATTTAAGTTTTCTCTATTATAATCTGAAGCTGTTTTTAAATTATTCTTTGAGTCAGCTATTGATATAATTAATTGATTGTCAGATGGTTTGTTTTTGTATATAAAATCAAGAATTATAATCCTATTATCATCTTCAATATCCTCTTTAAAAATTGCATCTAACATAAATGGTAAACGATGTATATATGATGTTTCTTTAATAATTTTATTAAAAGCAAAATAATATGCTAAAAGTGTTTGAAGTAATTCGACACCTTGTTTAGGGAATAATGACATTTGATATAATAATCCATATTTTGGTTCATCAAAAGCTTTCACTTTTAGTTCATTTAAATTCTTTTCAAAATAACTTTTAAATACATAATCTTTTGCATTTCTCTCCTTTTTTAAATCATCTTCCGTTTTAAATTCTTTTAATTTTTCAATAGTAGTACTTAATTTTACGGTTGCTTCACCTATTTGAGATATTATATTTTCAGAAAGTCTAACATTTGATTTATTATCAAGCCAAGTATTAAATGTTAAGTGTTCAATTTTGTATTCTAATAATAAAGAATAATCTTTTGAAACTAACTCTTTTTGGGAATTTATATCCGAGACTAAAGCATTTATTTTACTTTTTAAATCTTTTATTAATCCATTTGCACTATTTATTTCTTCAATTTGTTTTTCTGTATCGTTCAAATCTTGAAAATGTTCATAAATATTTTCAAAAGAATTTGGTAGTTTTTGATTACAAGTAGGACATACACTATCTAATGGTATCTGATTATTGAGTGCGTTTTTCACTTTTCGTAAGATTTTCAATCTCTCTTCCCAAAAAGTTAATTTATTACTCTTCTCTATAAAATCTTTTTCAAGTTTTATTAATTCATCTTTGTTTTCTTTGAATTTTATAATATAATCTGTTGCCTTTACAACATAGGCTTCATCTTTCAGTTTTGATAATTGAAGTTCATCTTTTCCTTTTTCCCTTTCGGAAAGAAATCGTATTTCACTTTCTAAATTTTTTTTTTCTAATTCAATCTTTTGTTTTTTGAGTCTATCATATTCATTAGTAATTCCAAGATAATAATCATAGTAATCAAATTTGAAATTTTTAAAATAGTCTAGTCCTCTAAATGATTTTAATGCTAATACCCAACCATAATCTTGGGCTACATAATATGGTAAAAACATAGCCTCCAATGAAGCTAATTTATATTCTCCCGAACTCTCTAGTTTTAAATTAAATCCAAATAATTCGCTAATATATTCTTTTAAATGAATGTGTTCAATAGCATTATTTGCACTTATCCCAGAAAACTTAAGTATTGGTATATTTTCACGTCTTATATAAATAAATTCTCCATCACGTAAAATACTAATATTTTCGATATCCTCTTTTTTTAATGTAAAATCAAGTCTAAAAATTACATTTTTATCTAAAACCTCAGCTAATTTATGCTTTTCATCATTAATTCCAAAAGTATAGTGAATAGCTTGAATTAATGTACTTTTACCTGATGTATTTTTACCATGGATAAGATTTATACCTGGTTTAAATATAGTATTAAAGCATTTTTTTTGTTTTTCAGAATATGCAAAAAAACGTTTATATTCAATAATTGCTTTCATAATTAAGAATTTCTTTTAAATGTTGACTCAAAGTAAGCTGCATAGATAATTGCTTTTAAATCTATCCCAGAGAATGGACTATTGTAATTTTTTAAAAAATTATCATATAGTTCGTTAATTATATCGCCTAGATTAATTTGGGTAGATTTTTCATAGTTTTCTTTTACAAAGAAAAATATTTTTTGATGTTCTGATTGGGATAAATCTTTAAATAAATCAAAAGCAGAAGTAAATTTTACTTCAAATGAATCTCTGTCAAAATGTCGAATTTTTATTGCATTAGCAATATTATCTTTTTCTGCCCTCCATTCATCAAATGCCTTTGATTTAGTTGTTAAAATATTAAAAGCGGATTCTATTTGATCACTGGAGACCCTCTTTGATTTATCAAGTAATTTTGCAATATTACCTTGATTATAAATGACTTCTATATGATTAAACAAAGAAATTAAACTATTTACAGCAGCTCTAGGATCTATGATTTCTTTTTTAAAGATGGATTCTAATTGACCTACTAATTGATTTTCTTGTTTTTGAACTGTTCTGTTTAAGTCAATCCAATAAAAATGAAGTTTGTCTAATTCATTTTGAATAATTTCATCATTAATTTTGGATTTAAAAATACTTTTTAATTCATCGGGCAAATTTAGAAATTGAATAAGTTCATTATCTTGTTTTACTTTTACCGATTGTTTTTTCTTTTTTGTATTTACTACAATTTCATAATCTAAAGAAATTGTTTGGTTAGTTGTAAAAAACAATAAGTTCTTGAAATCTTTAGTTTTAGGAATCGAATCATTTAAAATAGCTAATCCAGAATTTAATATCTTGAAAATTATTTCATGCATTTCTTCATTTATAGTCCAGTTACCTGTTGATTTTTTTTTAGATTGAAATGCTTCAATTAATTTGGCATTGTTATTCTCATCCAAAAAACAAAATAGAAAATCATCAAGATGTTCTAAGCAAATGAAATATTTTTTGTTCTTAAATTTTTCTTCATAGTGTTCTAATAAAAGAAATAGTGCAGTATTCCTTTGAAATGCAAACCCAGTTAGTGCATCAATTCCTGAATTTACAGCTTTATTTACCATTTTATAATAATTTAATAGATTTTAACCGCCACATTTTCAGTTCACTATACAAAATCATGATTCTAACTACTTGGGCATTTTAATCTAAACCTTTTGTTGAAATAAATTTTGAAATAGTATAAGCTTCCATTAAGTTGTTATAAAATGAATTGGCTAATGAAAGTATATCTGTTGTGATATTTTAATACTTACAATTTTATAGAATTTTATTTTAACTACAAAAAGTTTACATATATTTTTTAAGTAAAAAACACTACTTTAAAATTGGCAATGTTCGTTAATTATCAATAGATGAAATCATCATAAATAAATTATTTAATTGCCAAGCTTCATACCGAAATTGCGATGGTTGTATATTCGTGATTTTTACATAAAATAATTTGAATACGCACATATTTCAATTTTTGTTTTCTTCTTACTTTTACCCAAATTTCAATATATTTGAAATAAATTATTCAATAGAGTACAATGTCAGAAGATCAAAAACGAGTTTTAGAACAACAACTTTGGAATATAGCCAATGCACTACGTGGAAAAATGGGTGCAGATGAGTTCAGAGATTATATTTTAGGCTTTATTTTTTATAAATACCTTTCTGAAAAGCAAGAAATATATGCCAATGGTATATTGAAAGAAGATAAGATTACTTTCACAGCTATTGACGAAAATTCAGAATCGGGTAAGGAATTTATTCAAGTACTACACGAAGAATCTATTGATAAACTGGGCTATTTCTTAAAGCCATCAGAGCTGTTTAAGGAAATTGCCAAACGTGGCAATAATGATTCTGAAAATGAAAACAATTTCATTCTTGAAGATTTACAGCGTATTTTAAACAATATCCAAAACAGTACTATGGGTACTGAAAGCGAAGAGGATTTTGATAATCTCTTCGAGGATATGGACTTAAACAGTACCAAACTTGGTAAAACCACCGAAGATAGAAATCAACTGATTTCAAAAGTACTTTTTCACCTTGACCAAATTGATTTCAAATTAGAAGATGCTGAAATTGATGTACTTGGTGATGCTTACGAATACCTTATTGCACAGTTTGCAAGTGGTGCAGGTAAAAAAGCTGGTGAGTTTTATACCCCACAAGAAGTAAGTAAAGTATTGGCAAAGCTTGTTACCACAGGCAAAAGCAAATTAAGGTCGGTTTATGACCCTACTTGTGGTTCGGGGTCGTTGTTGTTGCGTGTAGCCAAAGAAGTGAAAGTAAGTGAGTTTTACGGACAAGAACTGAACCGTACTACCTACAACTTGGCTCGAATGAACATGATTTTGCATGATGTTCATTACCGCCAATTTGATATAAAGCAAGAAGATACGCTTGAACGTCCGCAACACATGGACAAAACCTTTGAGGCTATTGTGGCAAATCCGCCATTTTCGGCTCAATGGTCTGCGAATTTGATACATTTGAATGATGACCGTTTTAGCCAATATGGTAAACTAGCACCTTCTAGTAAGGCTGATTTTGCCTTTGTGCAACACATGATTCATCATTTGGCTGAAAATGGTACAATGGCAATTGTATTACCACATGGTGTTTTGTTTAGAGGTGGTGCTGAGGGGCATATCCGTAAATATTTGATTGAGGAACGCAATTACCTAGATGCCGTTATTGGTTTGCCAGCCAATATATTTTATGGTACAAGTATTCCAACTTGTATTATGGTATTCAAAAAATGTAGAGAAAACCCTCAAAATATATTGTTTATTGATGCTAGTCAGCATTTTGATAAAGTGAAAACGCAAAACATTTTGCGTGATTTCCATATTGACAAAATTGTAGAAACATACCGTAACCGTACCGAAGAAGACAAATACAGTAAACTAGCTTTATTGAGTGATGTAGCTACCAATGATTATAACCTCAATATTCCTCGTTATGTAGATACTTTTGAAGCCGAAGACAGTATTGACATCAATGCCATAGCCCAAGAAATTAAAGAATTGGATAGCCAAATGGTTGAAACCGATAAACTGATTGCTGATTTTTGTAAACAATTAAATATTTCAACTCCTTTTTAATCATGGAAAAACTAATACCAAAATTACGTTTTCCTGAATTTAAAGGGGGATGGGAGAAAAAGAAGTTAGGGGATGTTGCTGATTTTAAAGTTACTAATTCATTTTCAAGAGATAATTTGAATTATGAAACTGGTAATGTTAAAAATATCCATTACGGTGATATTCATACTAAATTTCAAACCTTATTTGATATTACAAAAGAAGTAGTTCCTTTTATAAATGAAGAAATTTCAATTGAAAGAATATCAGAAGATTTTTATTGTAAAGAAGGTGATTTGATTTTTGCTGATGCCTCAGAGGATTTAAATGATGTTGGAAAAAGTATTGAAATTGTTAATCTTAATAATGAGAAAATTCTTGCAGGTTTACATACTTTGTTAGCAAGACCTCACAAAGGGTATTTTCATATAGGATTTAACGGATATTTGTTTAAATCAAATAAAGTAAGATTACAAATTCAAAAAGAATCCCAAGGTTCAAAAGTTTTAAGTATAAACGTAGGAAGAACTTCTGGTATTGAAATCAATTTCCCTTCAATTGCCGAACAACAAATAATAGCCACATTCTTAACCTCAGTTGACGAAAAGCTACATGCCTTAAAGAAAAAGAAAAGCCTTTTGGAGCAATACAAAAAAGGTGTAATGCAAAAGATTTTCTCTCAAGAATTAAGGTTTAAAGATGAAAATGGCAATGATTTCCCTGAGTGGGAAGTGAAGAGTTTGGGGGACGTTGGGACATTTTTTTCAGGAGGAACACCTTTAACATCGAAAAGAGAATATTTTGGTGGCGATATAAAATTTATTCGGTCAGGTGAAATACACTCAGACAAAACAGAACAATTTATTACAGCAGAAGGGCTTAAAAATTCTTCAGCTAAATTGGTTGAAATAGGTGATTTACTATACGCATTATATGGAGCTACTAGTGGAGAAGTAGGTATTTCAAAAATGAATGGTGCTATAAACCAAGCGATTCTTTGTATTCGTACCAAATTAGATAATAGATACTTATGTAATTTCCTTATTTTGAATAAGGACAACATAATTAATACATACATCCAAGGTGGTCAAGGAAATTTATCAGCCGAAATAATTAAATCATTAAGAATACCAATTCCGTCCATTCACGAACAAACTCTTATTGCCAATTTCCTTACATCCATAGATGATAAAATCAATCATTGTGGTGAGCAAATAGCTAAAATGGAAGTTTGGAAAAAGGGGCTTTTACAGGGGATGTTTTGTTAAAATAACGACAATATGAATTTTGAAGTTTATAGTGACGAAAGTGGCTTAGAAGCCTTAGTTCAAAAAGAAGCTCATAAATTTACTGCCATTGGCGGTATTTGGATGCCTAGTGATTATAGGGTTGTGTTTAAAACAAACATGACTACAATTAAAAAGAAATATGGCATTAATGGAGAATTGAAATGGAATAAAGTTTCTCCAGCATATATAGAATTGTATAAAGAAATTTTGGATTTCTTTTTTCAATCACCACAACTTCGTTTTAGGGTTATTTTAATTGAGGCAGACAAAGTTGATAATATTAAATTTAATAATAAAGATGGAGAGTTAGGTTTTTATAAATTTTACTACCAGTTACTACACCATTGGATTTATGATTTTAATACGTATTCAATCTATCTTGACCTAAAAAAAAACAGAGATAGAGGACGCTTACATGACTTACATAAATGTCTATCTAGTACAAATTTAACTTCTGAAATTATTCAATTACAAGGTTTACCTTCTGACCAGTCATTAGGTATTCAACTAGCAGATATATTAACCGGTTTAACGAATGCTAAGTTTAATAATGAAATTACTAGTGTAACAAAAAAAACTATAATAGAATATTGCGAAAGAAAATATTTAGGGTCAAGTATTACACCTACTCCAAAATCTGAGGAGAAATTTAATGTATTTAAAATTAATCTTGAAGGAGGTTGGTAATGGAATACAAAAAAATAAAACCTCAAAAGATGACTGAGGAAGAACTTCGGCAATTATGGAAAATGGAATATTGCATTTCAGAAATTTTAACATTTGATAATATCAAAGTGAAATTTTATGAAGATATGTTTGACCATGTATTCTTTGAAAGTGCAGATAGAATAGAAAAAGACAAGTCTATACTTTCATACAATAGATTGGAAAAAATGTTGTGGATAAAAGATGTTCTAATGGATTCAACCGCAATATTAAAAAAGGGTTGGAACACAAAAGACAAAGAATATTATAAAGACAGACGACTAGCTATAGTAAAGGGAAATTATGTTGTAATTATAAGATTTACAGGCTTATTGAAAGCTAAATTAGTTACAGCTTATGAGAAAACTGATATTGACAATATTTTAGATAGTCCTGATTTTGAAAGAACTGAAAAGTATTTTGGAAAGTAAAGAGCAAAAAAAAACGTTGATTCGGGTTCAACGTTTAAGACCTTTGTAAGTTCCAAACCAAAGGTAGAGAACAATGCAATATTAGTACTAAACTAGCTATAAAACAAGAGTACCTTTAGAAAAATTCATTTAAAATCAATTTTATTATTTAGTTTGTTTAAATATTTATGTCAAAACAATCAGAACAAATACTTGAAGAACAATTAATTGCACAGCTTTCAAACATGGGGTATGCCTATGTGATGATTAAAGATGAGCAATCACTTTTACAAAACTTAAAATCGCAATTAGAAAAGCATAATGGCATTCAATTGACAGATAAAGAGTTTGATAGAATAGTAAATATTCTCAATAAAGGTTCTGTATTTGAAAAGGCTAAAACACTAAGAGCCAAACAACATATTGTTCGTGATAATGGTGATAACCTCTATTTTGAGTTTATCAATACTGATTTTTGGTGTCAGAATGAGTTTCAGGTAACACATCAAATTACCATGGAAGGCAAGTACAAAAATCGTTATGATGTTACATTGCTTATCAATGGTTTACCTTTGGTTCAAATAGAATTAAAACGCAGAGGTTTAGAATTAAAAGAAGCCTTCAATCAAATCAATCGTTACCAAAAACATTCATTTGGTACTGGTGCAGCTTTATTTCAATTTGTTCAGATATTTATCATCAGTAATGGTGTAAACACCAAATACTATTCAAATTTTGGTACTACTAAACCAGAATTTACCCAAACATTTTATTGGACAGATGTCAACAACAAACGTCTAACCAATATCTTAAACGGTTTCACAAGCGACTTTTTAGAGCCTTGCCATATCTCGAAAATGATATGCAAATACATTGTTTTGCATGAAGGTAATAAGCGTTTAATGGTAATGCGTCCATATCAGTATTACGCTGTGGAAGCCATTGTTGAACGAGTAAAAAACACCAATAAAGGTGGATATATCTGGCATACTACCGGGTCCGGAAAAACCTTGACTTCATTTAAAGCAAGTCAGATTTTAATGAATTTACCACAAGTGAAAAAAGTGGTATTTGTAGTTGATAGAAAAGATTTAGATTACCAAACAAGTAAAGAATTTAACGAGTTTAGTGCAGGAAGTGTAGATGGCACAAACAATACCCAAGATTTAGTCAATAAATTCGCAAATGATACCAAGCTAATTGTAACCACTATACAAAAGCTAAACAATGCCATTCAGCCCAAATATGCTTCAAAAATGAAAGCATTAGAAAATGAGCCAATGGTATTTATTTTTGATGAATGTCACCGTTCACAATTTGGTGATACACATAAAAACATCATGGCATATTTCAAAAATGTGCAATTGTTTGGATTCACAGGTACGCCAATTTTAGCTGAAAATTCAGTTAAAAATGCCTTGGGTGAACGCACCACCACAGAATTATTTGGTGATTGTTTGCACAAATATGTAATCACAGATGCCATCAAAGATGAAAACGTTTTAAAGTTTGCCATTGAGTATGTAGGCAGATATAAACAAAAAGATGGCGTAGCTACCAATATTGATATTGAGGTAGAAGACATTGATACTAAGGAGTTGATGGAACACCCCACGAGATTAGAAAAAATTGTGGATTACATCATTGCACACCATGACCGTAAAACCCATAGTCGAAAATTTACGGGTATGTTTTGTGTGAGTAGCGTGGAAACATTAATCAAGTATTACGATATTTTTCAAGCCAAAAAAGAAGCTGGATTGCATCGTTTAAACATAGCAACAGTATTTAGTTTTGCTGCCAATGAAGATGAATTAGAAATTGGTAATATTGATAGTTTAGACTTAAATGAGGTTGCAGAACCACAAGCAAAATACAATGAACAAGCTCCAAGTAAACATAGTCGTGAAAAATTAGACGAGTATATAGTCCATTTCAATAAAATGTTTGGTACAGGTCACTCAACAAAAGACACCCAATCATTTTACAACTATTACAACGATGTATCAAAGAAAGTAAAAGAGCAAAAAGTTGATATATTGTTAGTAGTCAATATGTTTTTAACTGGTTTTGATAGCAAAGGGTTAAATACATTGTACGTTGATAAAAACTTGAAATACCACGGTTTAATTCAAGCTTTTTCACGAACAAACAGAATCAAGGACGAATTAAAATCACAAGGTAATATAGTTTCATTCCGTAACTTGAAAAAAGCTACTGATGATGCCATAACCTTGTTTAGTAATAAAGATGCCATTGATGTTATTGTAATGAAGCCTTATGAAGATTATGTAGGCAAATTCAATGAAGCATTTGAAGAATTATTAAGTATTACACCAACACTTGATAGTGTTAATGAATTAAAATCAGAAGAAGACGAACTTGCTTTTATAAAAGCTTTTAGAGATTTAATGCGTTTGAAAAACGTATTGTCAGCCTTTGCTGATTTCGACTGGGATACACTAGAAATGGATGAACAACAGTTTGAAGACTATAAAAGCAAGTACCTGGACTTACATGACAAAGTAAAAAAGGAAAGCGAAAAAGAGAAAGTTTCAATTTTAGAAGATGTTGATTTTGAGCTTGAATTGATTCATAGAGACGAAATTAATGTCAATTATATTTTACAACTTTTGATTAAACTTAAATCAAAAGTACAAGGTGATGTTTCTAATTTTGAGAAAGAAATATTTGGTTTATTAGGTTCAGAATCAACATTAAGAAGTAAAAAAGAACTGATTGAAAAGTTCATAGCTGAAAATTTACCAGTTATTGAAGATACTGAAAATGTAACAGAAGAGTTTGAAAAATTCTGGAACGAAGAACAGCTAAAAGCTTTTAACAACATAGTTACAGAAGAAAACCTATCAAAAGACAAAACCGACAAGCTTATAGCAGAATACCTTTTCGCTGAAAAACCACCATTAAGAGACGAAGTACTAGACCTCATAGAAGGTGATAAACCAACCTTACTTGAACGCAAAAAAATCGGTGACAGAATCCTGAATAAGATTCTAGGCTTTGTTGATACGTTTATAAATGGAATGGTTGGGTAGAAAATTGCCCTAAAATCAAAAATAAATTAGCAGTTTTCAATTATTTAATTTTATATATGTCTTCAATAAGAATAAATTCTATTTCAGTAAAAAATTATCGTTCATTTGGATTACAACAAAATTTTAAATTTCCTAAATCTAATTATAAAAAACCAGTTGCAATAGTTGGATATAATAATTCAGGAAAGACAAATTTAATGAATGCAATACTATATGGTTTACAAGTTAACTTTGTAAGTAAGGATAGTTTTACTTTAAATGATTTTCATAATAAACAAATAACCAATGTCCCAGACTTTTTATTGAATGTTGAAAGTAGCGATGAAAAAAAATTTGATGGAGATAAAAAAGCCAACCTTACAGGTTATCATCGTCTGAAAATATTTATAGATGGAGATGAAATTGAAGGTAGTAAAATTGAATCATTAAAAACCCTAGTTCAAAATTCTTTTGGTAAAGATGACCTTAATTTTCAAGCATTTGGAGCAACCCGATATTTTAGTATTTTTTATATAAATTTTCACAATATCAAAGAAGAAATTTCGACACAAAAAACAAGCTGGGGTAATCTAAAATCTTTTTTAGGAAAACATATTCAGAAAATTGTTGATAGTGACAAAGAAATGAATGCTAAAAAACAAGGTTTTCAAACATCAGTAAATGACGCTACAAATACTGTCTTATATCAATCACAATTAGAAAATTTTGTAAAAGTTATTCAAGAAAAATACTCTATTAATCTTCGCAATAATGCATGTATGATTGATTTTGGATTGCCAAATTATGAAGATATTTTTTTAAAAATGATGTTTAAAATTGGTTTAAATGGGAATACTGAAAATTTAATACCAATTGACCATTTTGGAGATGGTTTTATTTCTATGTTTGTGATGGCTGTTATTCAGGCAATTGCAGAAACTAATACAGAAGATAAATGTTTGTTCTTATTTGAAGAACCAGAAAGCTTTTTACATGAAAATCACCAAGAGTATTTTTATAAAACTGTACTATGTGGTTTATCTGAAAAAGGTCATCAAGTAATTTATACAACTCATTCTGATAAAATGATTGACCCTTTTGATACAAAAGGATTAATTAGGTTAGAAATGGATGAAAATAATCAAACAGTTTGTCGATACAATAAAACTGACGAATTTGATCCTGGAATTGTGGATATTGATACAGGAGAAGTTATTGGCTTTTCAAGATATAATGAATTCATAAAAACAATAGAACCTAATTTAAACAGAATTCTATTTAGTAAAAAAGTTATTTTGGTTGAAGGGCCAAATGATGTTTTAGTATATAAATATGCTATCAAAGAAAAGGTTAAAACATTTATACTTAATCATGATGATATTTTAGACAAAGAAAAGTATGCTGATACATTTTTGAATTTCGAGAATATATCAATTGTTTGTCATCATGGGAAATCAACAGCTTTATATTTGATTGAATTATGTAAATGGTTTAAGGTTGATTATTTCGTAATAAATGATTGGGATTTTGAGCTAAATGAATTAAATATTCAAACTTTGGAAAACATTGAATCTCTCGAAAACCTAAAAAGTGATTCTGTTTATACTTCTGTAATTCCCAAAACAAAATCAATGATTACAACGAATTGGAATTTGATTCACAATGCTGGAAAAGAAAAGATACATTTTAATGTTAAAAAACTTGAATCAGTTATTGGTTACGATTCAAATGATAAAAGTAGTATGGCTATTTGGAATATAATAAATTCTGGTTCATTTGAAGTATCTGAATTATTATTTCCAAGTAGTTTGGAAAGGTTTTTAGGGTTAGTTGAGAAAGAAGTTGGTCAAATACTTGAATTGAATAGTGGAGATGAATTAGGTTTGTTCTAAATTATTTTTTTTGTTGAATTCTTGATAAATTATAAAATAATGGCAGAAAAAGTTTCAAATTCAAAAAAAGGCTTTAGAGTGTTAGCTATCAAAACATTTAAAAATTTTGAGATTAACGATAAACCTTTTTTGAAAGTATTAAAAGAGGATACTATTTATCCATTTTATCATTGTTATTCATACTCAAATAATGATTTTGAAAAAATTGTTTATCATCCAGAAAAGGATATTGATTTATATAGTCTTCCTAATTTTAAAATTAATATTAGTGCAGTAGTTGGAGAGAATGGTTCGGGAAAAAGTTCTATAATAGATTTACTTTTATTATCTCTATACAATTTAGGTGCTTATTCAAAAGTATTAAATAAAAAAAGAATTCCTGATTTAAATTTTCCAGATGTTCGTGAAGAGTTTCATGTTGAAAAGATAGAATCCGAATTACTATTTGAATATAATGGTAAACTTTGTTCATATTTTTTCAATGAAGACAAAGTTCTAAAATTTAAATTTTCAAACTCAAATTTTGATTACATTAAAAATGAAGACCCTGAAAAAGAAGATAAAGATGAATATGGTTATATAAAAAATTTAATAGATGATTTTTTCTATTCTATTGTGATTAATTATTCTCATTATTCATTTAATTCTAATGAGGTTGGGGCTTGGCTTGAATCTTTATTTCATAAAAATGATGGTTATCAAACACCTGTAGTTATAAACCCATTTAGGGAGGAAGGAAATATTGATATAAATAATGAAAAAGATTTATTGCTGGATAGGTTGACCGCTAATTTATTGGAAGACATTGGTGAAAAAAATGATTCAGACACATTAAGAAATTTAGGTAATAACAAAATTGCTAAATCAATTATATTTAAAATTAATAAAAGGAAATTAATCTCATTTAATGTAATTCAAAAGTCTTATAATAAAAATCAAGAAATTCCAACAAAAGTAATTGTTAAGTATGATGTTTTTTTAGATACTCCGAATCACAAATTGTGGTTTAACACGTATTTCGGAATTAATTTTGACGAATTAAATGAAAATAAATTAATAGATGGTTGTTTAAATTATATTTTATTTAAAGCATCAAAAATTGTTAAAAGATATAAACCTTACAATAGTATTCGTTTCAAATCGGTATTGGAAGGAATTTGGCCTGAAAGTTTTTTTGAAATTTTATCGAATGACCATTCTCATATTGTATATAAAATTAAAAGGGCTATATATTTCATTAAATACTATAGAGAATGGACAGATTTAGCTGTTAAATCAACAAATTTTGAATACTCATTAGTTGAATTAACTAAAGTTATAAGGGATATTAAAAGTAAAGATTCTACTCTTCAAACAATTGAAATATTACCACCAGCATTTTTTGATAAGGAAATAGTTTTAGAAAATAACTTATTACTCAATTCATTAAGTTCTGGAGAAAAGCAGAAGATTTTTAGTATAAGTTCTATTGCCTATCATTTGATTAATCTAAACTCTGTAAACTCCATTATTTATAAGAAATATAATTATGTTAATTTAGTTTTAGATGAAATAGAATTGTATTATCATCCAGATTGGCAAAGAAAGTTCATTTTTGAATTACGTGATTATTTAAGTAAAATTAACCCTCAATATTTAGATAATATTGCTGGTTTAAATTTACTTTTCCTTACTCATTCACCTTTTATTCTTTCGGATATTCCCTCAAATAATGTTTTAAAATTATTTGAGGGTAAAATTGTTAAGGAGGAGGTTAAAGAGACTTTTGGGGCTAATATTCATTTACAATTAAGAGAGTCTTTTTTTATGAAAGGTGGATTAATAGGTGAATTTTCTAAAGAAAAAATACATCAGTTAATTAATGATTTAAAAAAAGAAAAAATCGGTGATGATATGTTGGATGAGAAAGAACGTATTTATTCAAATAAAATTATTAATATGATTGGAGAACCATTATTGAAAGAACGATTGGTTGAATTATATAGAACTAAATATGAATCAAATGAGGCTCTTTTAAGGGAGCGTGATAGAATTAATGCACTACTAGAAAAAAGGGGATTATGAGAAGAATTTTAGTAGATGAAAAATTCCATGACAGTGTAAATATATTCTATACTAAATTTTTAGAGCAATTAACTGCTAAGCCTAAAAATAAATTAAAAAATCTTAAATCAGTATGGGATAATTCAACTTGTTTAGGCAAATATGAATCAGAATATATTCAAGCAATTATAGACAAATATGAAGAAATTGTAATTGCTAAGCCAGTTGAAATAATTCAATTAGTTCAAGATTTCAACTTGATTCTTCATTCAACTAAAATTTCTAAAGAGTTTCATGAGTCAATTACTAATGCTCTTCGTTACACAACGTTGCGTGAAAAGCTATTACCTTTCTACCAAAATATTAAATTGAAATCTTGTGTTTATTGTAATGCACAATTAACAATAGTAATAGATAGAGAAGTTGACCAATCTGGAAGATTTGAATTGGATCATTTTTATCCAAAATCTCAATTTCCGTTTTTAGCAGCTTCTTTTTATAACCTAATACCTTGTTGTAGTAACTGTAATAAGGCTAAACTGGATAAAAAAACACTATTTAATCTATATACTGAGGAACAATCTGATTTGAGTGTTTTTGGCTTTATCTTAACAGATGATTCTAAAGATAAATATTTGCTTACTAAGGATCATACAGACTTAATAGTCAAATTTATTCATTTAAATGGAGACAATGAAATGCTTGAAAACCATAAATCTCATTTTTATATTGAAGAATTGTATGAAACTCAAAAAGATATTCTAGAGAACTTAACCACTTTATCACAAGTTTATAATGATGATTCAAAAGCTGAATTAGTTGATAGTTTTAAAGAACTATTTCCTGATAAGGCAATGATAAATCGCTTAATTATAGGAAATTATGATAGCCCAGAAGATATTCACTTACGTCCATTAGCAAAATTTACACAAGATATTGCAAGAGAGCTTAAGTTGATTTGATAAAGTTAGCTTACTAAAATATTAAAAAGTAAATCCAATCTATAAAACAAGTCTTCTTTATATTTTAAAACAACCTCATTTCCAATTCACTATACAAAAACTTATTTCTCACTTCTTCAACATTAGTATTTGCACCTTTGGTTGAGATAAGTTTAGAAATTGTGTAAGCATCCATCAAATTTTCATTATAAGGTTTTGCTAATGAAAGTATCTCATTTTGGGTAAGTGAGTTATTTAACCAAAGAGATTCATTTTCAGGTGTTAAAATTACTGGCATACGTTTACCCTCATTGTGAATACGAACCATTAATGGGTTTGCTTCACAAGTAAGTATTGAAAATGATTGTATTAAATCGCCAGTTTGTGGGTTTTTCCAAGTATCATAAATGCCTGCCATCGCAAATGGCTCATTGTCTTTTAAATGAATATAATGTGGGTATTTCTGTTTGTTAAATGTCATCCATTCATAAAATCCATCTGATAAAACCAAACATCTATTTGATTGTATAGCTGTTTTAAATGAAGGTAATTCAAAAGCTGTTTCTGAACGTGCATTCAAGGTTTTAGACCGATACTCATTTATTTTTGTGCTATCCTTCACCCAATTAGGTATCAAACCCCACGACATTGAATCAATTATTCCTGGCGTAGTTATTACCGACCACTTTGGGAAATCAAATCCATTTGCATGAAAAATTGGCTTATATACATACTTGTTTTTCAACTCAGCTTTAAAACGGTTTTCAAGTTTCTTGGCTTCTGTAGTAAGTGAATTATGAAAACACATATTCTAAATTTTTATCGTTAAAAGTTCATCAAAACGAGTGGTATAACGTGGAGAAAGCTTTTCTTGTTTCATTTTCCATTGTTTACCCAAACCTTGTGCAGCCAATCGTACCTTTGTTTGACCAATGGTTTTATTGAGTTTATCCATGCTTATCATTAACTCTTTATGCTTTGGATTGGTGTTTTCAAATAAGGATAACTGAGGCTGAGATTCAGGTGTTATTGACATTACAATTACCCCAGCTTTCTTGTATTAATAACCAGTTTTGAATATTTTTTTCAATCCTTCTTTGGCATATTTAGCTAATTCTATACTTGAATTTGTACTGAAAGGTAGCTCAACTACAATGTTTTTACTGTATTGTGGAGCTTCTTTTTTGTGAAAATTAGTATGTATAAATACCATTAAGCTATTGCAATGTGTTTTCTGTCTGCGTAATTTTTCAGCACAAGAGGATGCAAATGTTACAACTCTTTCGCTTAGTTCATCAAATGTTTTGAGGTTTTTATCAAAACTTCTAGTAGTTGCTATATTTTTCTTTTCTTTAATTTCGTCTAAATCAAGTACACTTTCCCCTTCAAGTTCTTTTTTTAGACGCAAACCTACAATGCTCATTTCTTTTTTCACCCAAGCATCAGGCATTTGAGTAAAATCAAAAGCTGTATTTACATTTTTAGCTTTTAGTCTTTTAGAGTGTTGGTAACCAATACCCCACACATCTTCAATGGCAGTCCATTTTAGAGCTTTAATTCGTTTTTCATCAGAATCAATTACATGGGCATGGTCGGTTTCATTTGGGAATTTCTTAGCAATTTTGTTTGCAATTTTGGCAAGAGCCTTGGTTGGGGCTATACCTACACTTATTGGAATTCCTGTGTTACGAGTTACAATTTTTCGCATTTCTTTGCCATATTCTTTCATGTCAAATCGCTCAAAACCTTGTAATTTTAAAAAAGCTTCATCAATACTGTAAATTTCAATTTCGGGAGAAAAACGAGTTAAAGAATTCATAACTCTACTACTTATATCTCCATACAAAGCAAAATTTGAACTAAACACATTGATTTTGTGAATCTCTACTTCATTTTTGATTTGAAAATATACAGCACCCATTTTTATTCCAAGTGCCTTCGCTTCGTTACTTCGAGCAATTACACAACCATCGTTATTGGATAAAACAACTATAGGCTTGCCTTTCAAATCTGGTCTAAACAAACGTTCACAGCTTGCATAGAAATTATTACAGTCAATAAGTGCAAACATATCTATACTTTTTTAATGGCATGCGTAACAATTCCCCAAATTTCAAAATCATCTTCTTTGGTAATTACTGTTGAAACAAAAGATTCGTTTTCAGCAATTAATGTAATTTTATCCTTTTCAAAAAGTAGTCGCTTAACTGTAAATTCACCATTCAAACAACAAATAGCTATTTTATTACTTACAGGTTCAATACTTTTGTCAATTACCAACAAATCACCGTTGTAAATGCTTGCATTTCGCATACTTTCACCCGAAACCCTCACAAAAAATGTAGAGTAAGGATTTTTGATTAATTCCTCATTTAAATCAATTTGTTCCTCTGCAAAGTCCATCGCTGGACTTGGAAAACCTGCATTAATCCTAGAACTAACTAAACTAATTTTGATACTAGTTTCGCAAATTGGTTTGTAAAAAGTTAATTCTGAGTTGCTATATAATTTCTCAATCTTCATTGTATTTGAACTTTGCACAAAGAAGATAATTGTTA
>JBEEOW010000043.1:0-25699 GCA_041191405.1 Bacteroidota bacterium | reverse complement strand
TCAAACTTGAACCTGTATCGATGTGCTCTTTACACACTAAATGTTTGAATGCTTCACTGTATACAACCTTTGTTCTTCCTTCCATTTTATGCTTACTTTGTGTAAACCTATTTCAGGACAAGACAGAATTCCGTTATTTTTCTTGCAACTAATTCTCTGCGTTCATCAACAACAATGTTTTTATCAAAGTCGGTTCTGTTGTAAATTCTATCTTCAACTGGATTTCCGTTTTTATCTAAAAATCCTTTTGTCGGTCGCCAACCTTCGGCATCAATGTCAAGCGTAACTTTTATTACTTTATAAGGAGCAAGAAAACCATCGTCAATACCTTGTCTAAGTGAATAAGTGTAAACGGGTTCACCGAAATAGTGAATGTTTGAAGTTTCGGTTGTTTCCTTTGGTGTGGCTGTCATGCCCAAATGTGTTGCAGTTTTGAAATAGTCTAATATTTCACGCCACTTGCTATCTTCTTTTGCACTTCCTCTGTGGCACTCATCAACAACAATTAAATCAAAAAATTCGGGGCTGAATTGTTTGTAAGCATCGTCTGATTTGCTGTCTGACAAACCTTGATACAATGCTAAATAGACATTGTAAGCTGTATCAATTTGCTTATGTTTAATGATTGTCATTGCATCTTTGAAATGCCTGAAATCTCCTCTTGCTGTTTGGTCAATTAGTGAAGTCCTGTCTGCTAAAAACAGAATTCGTTTTTTTGCTCCGCTTTTCCAAAGTCTGTAAATAATTTGAAATGCGGTATAGGTTTTTCCTGTACCTGTCGCCATTACCAAAAGAATTCTGTCTTGCTTTTTCGCAACTGCTTCAATGGTTCTGTTAATGGCAATTTGTTGGTAATACCGTGGGGAACGACCAGAGCCGTCTAAAAAATAGTCGGTTGAAACTACGTTTTCAACTTCTTTGTCTTCAATACCTTTATATTTTTTGTACTTCTCCCAAAGTTGTTCAGGGCTTGGGAATTCGTCATTTAAAAGCTCGGTTTCTATGTTTCCGCTTGTAACGGTCTTGTCGTGAAAATAAAAGCCGTCTCCGTTGCTACTAAACACAAAAGGAATGTCCAAGGTGTTGGCGTAACCTAATGCCTGTTGAATTCCAGCTTTTACAGAATGGTTGTTGTCTTTCGCCTCAATGATTGCAATAGGTACGTTAGGTTTGTAAAACAAAATGTAGTCGGCAAATTTCCGTTTTCCTCTTGCTGTAATTTTACCTTTCACATAAATGCGTCCGTCAGTAAAAAATATTTCACGTCCAAGTTGAGTGTGTTCGTCCCAACCCGCCTTTGTCACGGCAGGAGTTATAAACTTCTCTTTTATGTCGGCTTCTGATAAGTCCTTTTTGTTCATGTTCTACTTTTTATTGTCGGTCGGTGCGTTGGCAAAATTTAGCTCTTTTGGTTTTGCGAAGCGTTGGCTTGTGTGTCGGGCAAAACCAAATGTGCTAAATGTGCGGTTGGCTTTTATGTCGTTTTTCTGTCTGTTCATGTTTAGCACTGTCGTCTTTTAGGGTTGCTTGTAACGTTTTGCAGATTGGCGATGGGCGGGCTTTTTAGCACAAATGTTTGTTCGGAGAACTGAACTTTCGGCTACCACTAAACTGTCAAGCGGAGACGAAACCCCGCCTATTGCCAATGTGCTGTTACCTGCTGTGTTTCTATTTATCAGTGCAATATTCATCCAATGTTTGTTCTAATTTTTTTAGTGTCACTACGAATTGGTCAAGTTCAAGATTGCCGTTACTGTCCACCGTAAATGCGTTTTGAATAATTGCTAAAGTTGAAGTCGCACCTGCTCTATATTTGTCAGGTTTTGTAATTGAAAGTCCATTTTTTTCTGCAAACGGTTTTATGTCGTTAAGCAATTCGTAAAGTGTTTCGGTGCTAGGTTCCCAGTCTGCAATTTTAATTACGAGTTTGATACCATATTTAAATGCGTTCTCAATTTGAATATAAATTTCTCCAATTTCGTCTGTGCCTGTCCAATGATACCAAAAGCCTAAAAACCCACCAGTTTGGTTTGCAACATAACGCCAGTCACCGTCTTGTAATTTGTCTTGTAGAGCCATAAAAAAACCTTCTCCTGCTTTCCATTCAGAAGTAACGTTTTCAAATTTTGTATAAGAGTTTGTTGCGTTTTCAATAACCGTTAAATAGTCTTTGAAGTCGTTAAAAATTTCGTTTGTTACTGGTCTTTTGTTTAGAACACTTAAAACAGTTTTTCTGTCAACTGTAGAATAACCTTTTTCTATTATTTTTTTAATTGTAGATAAACTTTCATTTCCAGTTTTGAGGTAAACAAAAACAAGTTTGTGATTTTTGTCTTTGTAGTGATTGGTCGCAATGTCTTTGTAGCGTTCCAATTGTTCGGAATGTTCACCAGTATTTGTTTTGTCCTCAATGCCGATAAAATACTCGTCATTAATTTCAGCCCGAATGTCAATGTTGTTCCACTGTCTGCTAGCTTCAACTTTGCTGATTTTGTAGTCTGTTGTCTGCCCAAGGAGTAACCTTACAAAATCTTTTGCAGTTTCGTTTAGTTGTTGGTCGAGTTGGCTGTGTTCGTTGTCTGCCCACTGTAAAAGCCAAGTAAAGAAGCCGTCTTGTGACAGCTCCTTTGTTGCAAGTCTAAAGATGTTTGGCTTACTCATTAGTTCATCTTTTTAACGTCAAGATAAACACTTGAATTTCCGCCATTCTTTTTTAGGTCAAGTCCATACTTACGCAAAAATGCGTCTTGAACTTCGTGTCCGCCATTTGTTGTCAACGGGTTTGAATAAGAAGATGAAACTTCAACACTCATTCCTTTTTCAAGTTTAATTCCGTTTGAATACTTGTTTTGTTTTACTGTGATTAAGAATAATGCCATAATTTTTATTTTTTATTTTCTGCTTACTCTGGTCGGTTTTCAGCTTCCCCGTTTTTTTGCAAAGTTAGAATGTCCATACGTCAAACTGTGTCGTTGTTTAAGGTCGTCCTAACATAGCAGGTAACTCATAAATACACGCAACTTTTGAAATTCTATTTAATAATACAATAATGATTCTTAAGTAAACAAAATCAGTTTGTTATTAAAATAAATATTCATTTTACGCATTGCGTTTTTTTGTATATTTTTTGTTTAAATATTTAAAATGCGCAAAAACTATAAGTAGTATCTACAATGTTACAAAAATTTAATTTTACTACAAAATTTTATTAATAAATTTCACTTACTCAAAATCCCCTTACAACAACTCAACTTGTATATGAAAAAACTTTTCAGCTAAACTACATTCTATTACTGTTTCTTGGTCGTTAAAACTTACTTCGTCATCATCTGATTTAATATAGTCTATCTCAGGAAAACCATGTAAATACACTTTAAATGAGGTGTATTTTGATTCATAATTACCTGTTTGCGTTTGTTTTACAGAAAATGTATTTCCTTGATTATTGGTTTCAAAGTTTCTTAATAAATACGCTTGGTTTTCGTAATTATAAGTTTCGTAATCATCTTCATAGATTTCGCTTTTAACAATTTCTAAACCTGTATTGTAATATATATGCAAAATCAACTCTGTAATTTCTAACTCATTTACATATTGTTGCACTGGCCAATGTGGTACAACAGCTCCAGCTTTAACAAACATAGGAGTATGATCAATAGAGGTATCTATCCAATGTTCTCGTTTGCCTTTATAAGGTTTGTCGGTAAAATAATTATACCACCATCCTTTTGGTAAATATAAATATCTACCCATATCTCCTTCTTTTGAAATTGGGCAAACTAATATGTTATCTCCCAAGGCAAATTCTTCTTGGCGATACCAAGTTTCTGGGTCTTTTTGATCAAGAAATACCAAACCTTTTAACATCGGTATGCCTTGGTGTGCATATTTCCAAAATGCTGAATATATGTAGGGTAATAGCTTGTATCTTAGTTCTATAAATGATTTAATATTTCGCTTAATATCATCTTCAAATACCCAAGGTTCTTTATTTCCATATTCACTTGTGGCATGGGCTCTCATAAATGGCTGAAATACCGAAAGCTGAATCCAACGAGCAAAAAGCTCTGGGTCAGCCTTGCCAATAAAACCACCAATATCCGACCCACAAAAGGAAACTCCCGAAATTGCCAATCGCTGACACTGAATATTTGCCAAAAGTAAATGCTCCCAAGTCGACATGTTATCGCCTGTCCAAACGGCAGCATAACGCTGAATACCACTATATCCTGCTCGGCTAATAATCAATTTTCGTTTATTTGGTTGCAACGACCTAACCCCTTCTGCTGAAGCTCTCGCCATTAACATACCATATACATTGTGTGCTTTACGGTGGCTACAAAGCAAGCCTTCATACACATGGCGAACATCTAAAGGAAATGTACCTCCCTCAAATACAGCAGGTTCGTTCATGTCGTTCCAAAAACCATCTATCCCTTGATCAACAAAACCTTTGTATAGTCTTCCCCACCAAATACGAGTTGCGGGGTCAGTAAAATCAGGAAAATGGCATCGTCCAGGCCAAACAGTATTTTCTAATAATGGTCCATCTGGTCTTCTACAAAAATAATCACCGGCTTTACCATCTTCATACACTGAGTAGCCTGCCTCTTTTTTTATACCTGGATCTACAATAACAACTGTTTTAAAACCATCTTTTTTCAAATCACTGATTAATTCTTCAGGATTTGGAAAATGTTCAGGCGACCAAGTAAAGCATTTATATTTATCCATGTAATCGATATCCAAATAAATGGCATCGCATGGAATCTTTTCATCTCTAAATCTTTTTGCAATTTCCCTAACTACACTTTCAGGGTAATAACTCCATTTACTTTGTTGAAAACCCAATGACCACAACGGTGGCATATTGGGCTTACCAGTCAAACAAGTATAATGTTGGGTAACTTCCGCTAATTCAGGACCATAAATAAAGAAATAATTCATTTCTCCACCTTCCGCCCAAAAGGTAAGTGTATCAGCTTCATTTACACCAAAATCGAAATATGTTTTAAAAGTATTATCGAAAAATACACCGTAACCTAATCCATTTTGCAAGCCCAAATAAAATGGAATTGCTCTGTAAATTGGGTCTTGGTCTTTTTGATAGGCAGGAGTATCGCTACACCAATTCATAAAACGTTTGTACTTTAAATTCAGCTCAGTAGGTTTATCACCTAAGCCATAAAACATTTCGTTTGGCTGAATTTTCTTTTTACAAAATACATTATAACCGCCGTGGTCTTTATTTTCTTGAAAAATATAACCGCCATTGTCGTCAAGAATAATATCACCACGATTATTATAAATAGTTATGGCAAGAGTTTCTTTACTTACGAAGCAATGCAAAAAAAATGTATAAATGATATAGTTTTTGTCAGTCTCTTCGATATTTAAAAAGCCAAGTGGAGGCAAATCAGTATTTAGAGTAGCATACGAAAAATCTAAATTAAAATCCCCATCCTGACTATACCTGAATCTCAGCACCTTATCCGAAATAACACTCAACTCCAAGACCGAATTGGTGGCAAAGAAATAGAATACATTGCTTTTTTGTTTATAAAGCAACACATCTCCTGGACGAACTTTTCTTTGTGGTTTGGTTGGTTTGTTCATTAATTATTTCAAAGGGTACTCAAATATAAAAATATGTAGTGAAAATTAATTGCTATAACGTGTTTTTTTGAATAAAGTTAATATTTGAAAATCAATTTGGGGGATAAAAATTATTCAACTAAACCCGAACCTTGCTACACAATCAAATTTTACACTCTCGTGTTCATTTGTAAGGCGGGGAATATCGAATGTTAACTCAAGTTTTGTAATAAAATCCTACATTCGAAGTTAAAAAAATCTACTTTTAAACTCTAAACTAATAATTAAAAGCATTTTCTTGAGTTTGTAATAATTCATAATTATACCAATTGTATTTACTAAATAGTCCAGCGAAAACTCACACTTCGACTACGCTCAGTGACCGTTTTAGAGTATCGGTTACTCGGAAAATAGCGTTTACGGTGGTTGAGCGTAGTCGAAACCTAAGTAAATGCTATTTTTCTCTTTCTAAAGTATTGAACTACCATTATATTATATTTGCTATTAGTAATTGAATTGCTTGTTAATGAGCCAATTCCCCTCATGGGAGCTCTTGGGAGGAGCAAGGGGTGGATTTTTAAATAAGAATTTTAATATTTACAAATCGCTTTTCAAATCACTCAAAACTTCTGTTATTAAATTGTATTCAAAGCCTTTACCAACTAAAAATTGAATGGTTTTAAAAGTAGCATTTTTATCATTTTGAAGTGATGATAATTTTTTTTGAGCATAATCACTTAAATGCTCATAGTATTCATTTGGGTCAATTTCGCTCAAACCTAGTTTTATACAGGTATCATTTAAGCCTTTGTGTTTGAGGGCTTGTTTAATTTTGAGTCGGCCCCAATGTTTATGACGAAATTTACTTCTAGCATACGTTCTAGCAAATCGTTCTTCGTCTAGATATTTTTCTTTGATTAAAAATGATACAACTTCCAAGGCTTCGTCGTCATTAATGCCAAGTAATTCAAGCTTTTCAATCACTTCTTGATGACAACGATCTTGATAAGCACAAAAGGCCGCCATTTTTGGCAAAGCTTCTTGCACTGTTAAATATTGTTGTTTTTGTTTTATCATTTCAACACAAAACTAGTATTTCTATCTGCATTTTCAAATTTAATTTTATTGAGTTAGAATATCTAAGTAATTGAATATATTTTATTTCGCTTTAGCAAAATGAAATATTTGTTTACTAGGATTGCAACATTCAAAATTTAAAAGAGAATATATAACATTAAAAAACAGGATACCGACAACCGACAACTGATTACATCTTTATTATTACTAAATTTAAGTTTATCTTTGAAAAAAAATCCTTAGTTATATGCTTACTTTTCTTCAGGTAGCCAATATTTGCAATGGTAAAGTTGTGAATTTTCAAAACGACTTTCCTATTAAACATATCTTAACTGATAGTCGCAAAGCTATTATTTCTGACTCATCAGTGTTTTTTGCTTTACATGGCGAACGTCACGATGGACACAGGTATTTGCGTGAACTTTTTCTGAAAGGAATTAAGCAATTTGTAGTAGCTAGGGATTATAAAATTAACAAAGCTGATTTCCCTGGTGCCAATATTTTAGAAGTTAAAAATCCATTGTTTGCCATGCAAACCTTGGCTTCATACCATAGAAGTAACTTTGATATTCCAGTAGTTGCAATTACTGGTAGCAATGCTAAAACTACTGTAAAAGAATGGCTTGCACAGTTGCTAGGTAAGGATTTTAATATTGTTCGTAGTCCCAAAAGTTACAATTCTCAAGTGGGCGTACCATTAAGTGTTTGGCAAATGAATACAAACCATTCTTTTGCTATTTTTGAAGCGGGCATTTCTACAACCAACGAAATGGCTCACTTACAAAAAGTAATAAAACCTACCTTGGGAATTTTTACAAATATTGGAACTGCTCATAGCGAAGGTTTTGATTCAGAAGCACAAAAAATTAGAGAAAAACTTCAACTATTTAAGGATACCGAATTACTTTTTTATTGCAAAGATCATGAATCAATTCATAATGAAATTGCAATAAATTATGCAAGATTAACGCACAAACCTCGCTTATTTACTTGGTCACGTTATGACGAAACTGCCGACCTAAAAGTTGATATCATCAGCCGAGATTTACACGAAAGCATACTTGAATTTAGTTCGCCACATATTTTATATCATCAAAAATATTCAATTTTCAAGATTCCATTTACCGACGATGCTTCTATTGAAAATTTAATTCATTGTATAGCAGTAATGATTTTCTTAAAGGTTGAACCTCAAGAAATTCAAAGCAGAATTAGGTTACTGAAACCTGTTTCAATGCGTTTGGAATTGAAAGAAGGAATTAATGGTTGTGCAATTATTGATGATACTTATAACAATGATTTGGCAGGATTAAAATTGGCAATAGATTTTTTATGTCAACAAAAACCACATGCTCGCAAAACGGTTATTTTATCTGATGTATTAGAATCTGGTTTGAAAGACGAGGAATTGTACCAATACATTGCTGATTTGCTTCATGCCAAAGATATTGACAAACTAATTGGTATTGGGCAAGGAATTGAAACACATAAACACTTTTTTACAACTCCAGCTAAATTTTATCCAGATACACAATCGTATTTAAATACTTTAGATAAAAAGCAGTTTAACAATGAGTTAATACTGATTAAAGGAGCTCGTAAATTTGAATTTGAACGTATAGTTAACCAACTCGAACAGCGAGTACATGGCACAGTGCTCGAAATAAATTTAGATGCACTTTCGCACAATTTAAATTTTTATAAAAACAAGCTAAAACCGGGAACCAAAATTATGTGCATGGTGAAATCGCAAGCTTATGGAGCTGGCATTACCCAAGTAGCACATCTTTTACAGTTTCACAGGGTTGATTATTTGGCAGTTGCGTATGTTGACGAAGGTGTAATTTTAAGAGAAAACGGCATTACAGTGCCAGTGATGGTACTAAATCCTTCGCCACAAGCATTTGATAAATTATTGCAATACAAACTTGAGCCTGAGGTTTATAGTATCAGTATGCTTAAAAGTTTGATTGATTATTTAGATGGAAAATCAATTTCATTACATATTGCACTTGACACAGGCATGCACCGTTTGGGTTTTGTACCTGAAGACATGGACGAGTTGCTAAATATCATCAAATCAAACACTAACATCAAAGTTGCATCGTGTTTTAGTCACTTAGTTGGTGCCGACGAAGATATGTTTAATGATTTTTCGCTTGACCAAATTTCAACATTTGAAAACATGGCTTCGCAGATTGAAAAATCATTGCAATACCCTGTAATTAAGCACATTTTAAACTCCGCTGGCATCGTTCGATTTAAGCAAGCCCAGTTTGATATGGTTCGTTTAGGAATTGGTTTGTATGGTGTAGAAGCCACAGGAATTGAGCAAGAAAGTTTGCAAACTGTAGGCACACTCAAAACCATTATTTCACAAATAAAACACATCCGCAAAGGTGATACTATTGGTTATAGTCGCAAGGGAAAAGCCTTGGAAGATATGACGATAGCTACCTTAGCCATAGGTTATGGTGATGGATTTAGTCGTAAATTTAGTAACGGCGTTGGGCGAGTTTTAATCAAAGGACAAACAGCGCATATAGTAGGCAATGTATGTATGGATATGTGTATGATAGATATTACCAACATAGATGCCCGTGAAGGCGACGAAGTAATAGTTTTCAGTAAAGATTTATCAATCATTGAATTAGCTAAATCTATTGATACCATTCCTTACGAAATTCTTACTAATATTTCGGATAGAGTGAAAAGGGTTTTTTATTCGGAGTAAGGGGTTATTAATTAAAATCGGTTCTGAGAACCGTTTTAACTAATGTTCTAAATGTTAGCGTAGTGTATCTCGAACAGCAAAATATTCAGCAAGACAAATGATTTATAATAAAATAAATTATGCAATATTTTATGATCATTAAAATTATGTTAAATAATATTAGAAGATATTTTGATTATGTATTTTGGAGAGTATATATTTTTTTTCTAAAAAAAGGAAAAGACACATTGCCATATACAGTTACAACTATGTTTTTTGGTCTACCAATTAGTATCTGGGTTTATTTAAGTGGATACATACCTCATTGGATTGTTGAAATTATGAAGGGAAATATAGGTATTGGAAAATTAATGATGCTACCCCTTTGCTTATTATCAAGTATACCTTTTTGATTTATATTTCCATTAAAGAAAATAAATACTTTAGAAATTACTACCCAAGAAAGAAAAAAATATAAATTCATAACCATTGGATTGGTAGTTGTGTTTTTTACCCATGCAGCAATTATTCGTTATGTAAGAAGGCAGTTAGGAATATGAGTGTATTTTCTGTTCTTCCACATATTCCCTTAAAAATTAACAATAAAAGCTAGCAAAACGTGCTCGTCGTGATTTGCAATCCATAAGTTGTAAACAATTCTAATCTTTCAGATATCTCCCCCTCGGCCTATCGCCTTCATCTAAAACTAACTCAGAGTGAAGTAGTTTTGCAGCCAATTCAGAAGCTTTTACTTTTACTGCACTGCGTTCAAGCATTTCGGTTTCAAATGCAGTTAAAACAGTTTTTCTAATTCCAATTTCTCTCCAATTTGAATTTGATTTACAAGAGTTTGCAATTTGTTGAGCTAATGATAAGGCATCTAGTAAAGCTTGATTTGCTCCCTGTCCCTTAAATGGACTCATAGGGTGAGCGGCATCACCTATCAATGTAACATTCCCTAACTTTTCTAAAGTTGATTGATTTAACAATTCTCTATCATAAGCTGGGTAACCCGAAATAAGCGACAAATCAGTAGCTTGTAATATTTCAGGAATTGGGCTATGCCAAGGCGTTCTTTTACAAGCTTCGTCTTTTAAAGCTTGAGCTCCTTTGGCGCTTAATGCCTTTGCCTCATCTTCTTCAATTGGGAAACTAAGTTGCCACATTACGGAATCAGTGGTATAAGGCATAATATAAATTCGTTCGTTGCCATTGGCAGTTTGGAAAACAGTTGCTGAATCAAGTAAATGGCTATCAACATGTTTTAAAGCTGATAACGGGCAAATACCCAAAATTACAATACAACCCAAATATCTTAATGGATACTGTTCCTCTCCTATTAAAAGTTTTCGCACAATACTTCTAATTCCATCAGCACCAATTACAAGGTCAGCTTTGGTTTTCTTTGGTTTTCCATCAACTAAAAATTCAAGCTCAACTCCTTCATTATCTAAATCTTTTAAATTCACCAATTGATGCCCCCATTGTACCGAATTTTCAATATTTAATTGTTCAAGTAAAGCCAAACGTAATGATTGTCTGGCAATATGTACATTGGTACGTTTAGGATTAGCTTTTTTGTTAAACTCTTTACTTTTCCGCATCCCCCACTCTCCAATTACATTTCCTTCAATGGTATGAACCAAATGTCTAGTTGAGTTTACCCCATCCTTAAGCGTTAAAAGTCCGAAACTTTGAATAGCCTTACTTGCCTGTTGCAAGGTAAGCCCGTATCCTTGCGAGCGAGCATCAAAACTAGTATCTCTTTCAAAAAGTGTAAACGGAATTTTTCGGTGCAAACATGCCACAGCCAAAGCTACACCACCAATCCCTCCACCAATAATGGCTACATGAGGAAATATTGTAGTATCTGCAATTGGGTAACCTGCATGGGGAAGCAAACCTGAACCATTGCAAGTTGGACAAGTAAATTGATGAAGATTAGGTTTTAAAATAGATTTTCCTTCTAAACGGGCTTTCTCAAAATCTTCTAACTCCTTATCAAGCTGTTGTTTAGACTTTTTCTTAAACTTCCTATTTTTCTTTCCAAATCCATTACAATCTTCACAAGTAATCCAACTATTCACAGTATTTTCCATTTTAAACTAAATATAAATTTAGTTGATCAAACTTTATAATTAAAATTTAAAGCAATATAGTTAAGCTATAAATGATATACAATTTGACTTTTATCATTAAAAAAAAATTCTCCCCTATTCACTTGCATATTCAAAACCTATTTTTAACTTTGCAACACAAAGTACTTTAAATGGAAAACAAAAATTATAATCCACTTGACCAACTAAGCGATATTCGCCAATTGATGGAACGCTCTTCGAGATTTATTTCATTGAGTGGTTTATCAGGGGTTTTCGCTGGAATTTATGCGATTATTGGTGCTGGTGCTGCTTATTGGTATTTGAGAATTAATATCTCAAGTAGAGTTCGATATGATTATATCATCGAAAATGGTGGTATCAAAATAGACTTTCTTGCATTTTTTATTTTAGATGCTGGCTCGGTGTTGTTATTGGCTCTGTTAACCGGCATTTACTTAACTACCAAAGCTGCAAAGAAAAACAAGCAAAGTATTTGGGACAAAACTGCACAAAAATTATTAATCAACATGGCGATTCCATTAATTACTGGTGGAGTGTTTTGTTTAGCAATATTAACACATCATTTATATGGATTAATTGCTCCAGCTATGTTGCTTTTTTATGGGTTGGCATTGGTAAATGCGAGCAAATATACACATGGCGATGTGCGTCAATTAGGAATTTGTGAAATAGTATTAGGCTTATTATCAAGCTTTTTTATAGGATACGGTCTCCTATTTTGGACAATAGGATTTGGAGTATTGCATATCATTTACGGAATTGTAATGTATTATAAATACGAAAAGTGAGTTTACCTTTATCTGATAATTTCAATAAGGCTTTTGAAAGTAAAGCTAGGCTAGGTATTATGTCGGTACTGATGGTAAACGATTTGGTTGATTTTAGTACGCTAAAAGATTTACTTCAATTAACTGACGGTAACTTGGCAAGTCATATCAGGGCTTTGGAAGATTTACAATATGTTACTGTAAATAAACAATTTGTAGGTCGGAAACCAAATACAACTTACAGCGTTTCTGAACTTGGGAAAAAGGCTTTTAACGATCATTTAAATGCTCTGGAGAATTTCTTAAAAAGTAGATAGTTGGGGAATTTAGGATTTAGGGTTTAGGGTTAAGAGTTTAGGGTTAAGAGTTTGGGGTTAAGAGTTTAAAAATCTTGTTAATCCTAAAATCCTGAGAATCCTGATTCAGACAATTTAAATACGAAGGATTTAATTATCCTTTTTTAATAAACACAAACTTTGCAATTCAAAGTACTTTAAAATATACAAACCATGAAACCAATCATCATAAAATATAAAACAGAATATTCTCTTCGAGAACGAATTATTTTATTTGTTCTCAGTATATATGTACCTGTTTACAAACTTATTATACATAAACGTTATTCATGGAATTTGAAAAAGAATGATTTGTTACAGTTTCCCGAAAAAACATTGGGAAATGAACTTGGTTTGTTTTTACAACGTGAAGAACTTGAAATAATAGAAAAAATTGAAAGTCATGATGTATTTCATCTTTTACTTGAATATAAAACTAAAGTAATTGAAGAATCTGCCATGACGTTTTTCCTAATTGGTAATGGAAAAGTTTCCATTTACACCATTGGTTCAGCTGTATTCTCTGGAATATTTTACCCTGAAAAATGGAAATATTTCTACCAACATTACAAAAGAGGAAGAGATGCTCTCCCCTTTACCCATTGGGATTTCAAAGCACTTCTCAATCACAATCTTGAAGAGTTGAAAAACATTATCTTCAAAAAAACTAATATCTACACTGGGATTTAATTATCCTTTTTTATTCACCCTAAACTTTGCAACTCAAAGTACTTTAAACACAAAACTATGAAGTCTAAATTAAATTCAATTCTCATATTCCATGTAATGTCATGGTTGTTAGTAGCAATAATTTTCATATTGGTAGATAAAGAAATGGTAGCACTAACTTTTTCATCCATATTATCCATTCCAAATATTTTATTTATGTCTTACTACTTTATTTCTTCTTTTCAACTAATCAGAAATAATTGGAAAGTCGACAAAAGTATTTTCGAGTATAGTTTAAACATTTTAGTGTCAATCTATGCCAGCATATACATTCCTGTTGTAAGCATTTTGGACATATTATACTGGTCATTTGCTTAAACATTAAAACAATCATCTCATTATCAACATTAAACACAATTATAATGAAAAATCAATCTAAACAAAAGCTAACAGTAGCAATAGCTTTAACCATTACACACAATGTGCTGTTTTGGAATAATAATTTAGGAATCAACTCGCTCCTATTTTCAGGAATCGTAATTGTAATATTGGCTTGGTTGAATACATTGAGTTTCAAACAAAAAAATGTTCTCGTTGCTTTGGCAGGAACAATTATTTCAGGAATATTAGTTGTTTTGTATGGCTCCACATCGGCAAAATTTGCACATATTTCGAGTTTGATAATATTAGTTGGATTTGTACATGCTAATGAATTAAAAAACATTTTGTATGCATTAGTGGCTGTTTTTGAAAGCTTTATAAAAATTCCGAGTTCATTCAAAAATGAAAGTTTGAACGAAGAAAAAATCCAAAACAACAATATCAATATTGGTCGAAAAATTCGATTAAGTATTATTCCAATATTGTTTTTGATACTATTTTATTGGATTTACAAATTAGCTAACCCCGAATTTGATAGACTTTCATCCAATTTTTGGAATGCAGTTGGTGAAAACTTAGCATACATTTTTCAAGATTTTTCATTTGGAAGATTCATGTTTGCCATGTTGGGTTTTGTAATTTCTATGACCATAGTTTTCAAAGCCAAAGTTTACAGCATTTTAGGTTTTGAAAGTACGCAACAAAATCAATTGATAAGAAACAAACCCAAATTTGATAAATCAAAAAGAGAAATCAATACATTTTTCAATAGTATTTCACTCAAAAACGAAAACCAATCGGCAATACTAATGGTTGGTTTAATCAATGCACTTTTATTGATTGTAAACAGTATTGATATTCAATGGATATGGATAAATTTTGATGTTAGCAAAGTATTAAATTTATCTCAATTTGTACACGAAGGCACTTACTTATTAATTGCAAGTATTTTATTATCAATGGGTATCATTGAATATTTTTTCAGAAAAAACTTAAACTTTTACAGCAAAAGTAAACTCCTTAAAACGCTTTGCTTTGTTTGGATTGGGCAAAATATTATAATGGTAATATCAGTTGCCTTACGCAATTACCATTACATCACCGAACACGGTTTGGCTTACAAACGCATAGGAGTTATTTTCTTTTTACTACTTACAATTGTTGGTTTAGTTTCACAGATAATAAAAATAAAAACAACAAAATCAGGTTATTTCATGCTCAGAATCAACTCATGGGCAAGCTATTTCACCATGATTTTAATTGCTTGTTTTAATTGGGACATCATTATTGCTAACCATAATATCAATCATTCAAAAAAAGAAAATATTGATTTTGTGTTTTTGTTAGAATTATCTCCTAAAACATTACCCATTCTTTGGAAAAATAAAGATGTTATAGGTAAAGATTTGGGTACAAACAGAAATCACCCTTACAACATTATTGATGGTCAAGCAATTTTAAAACAAAACACCACTAATTTTATAAAAGACTATGAATCAAGAACATTCTTTTCGTGGAATTATGCTGATTATGTAGCTTATCAAGAGATTTTAGATAATAGATAATAGATATTAGATTTTAGACTTAAGACTTAATACCCTGTACCTAATACTTAAAAAAATGAAAAATAAAGCAATCATATTAACCGTATTTGCCATAGCGATGGCATGTTTAGAAAGTGCAGTTGTAGTATATATTCGTGAATTATACTTCGCTGATGGATTTTCAATAGTGTTTCGCCCGATTAAGGAATTAATCATCAAAACTGAACTCACCCGTGAATTTGCAACCATAGTAATGTTGTACACCATAGCCTGTATTATGAGTAAATCATCTCACAAAAGATTTGCATGGTTTATTTACAGCTTTGCCATTTGGGATATTTTCTATTATATCTGGCTCAAAGTTTTTATAAATTGGCCAATATCGGTATTTGAATGGGATATCCTTTTCTTGTTACCCGTAACTTGGCTCGGTCCAGTACTTGCTCCTGTTTTATGTTCGTTTGCAATGATTTTATTGGCTTATGTAATAATAAAATTCGATGCAAAATTAATCCTAAAAGAATGGTTATTATTAACATTAGGTAGCTTATTTATTCTTTACACTTTCATGTACGACTACGGAAAACTATTTCTTGAAAATGGATTTTGGAAAGATGTAACTTCCCTCCTACACAATCCTAATTTTATTGCCAAAGCCACAGCCTTGCGTCCAATACCATTCCAATGGCTGATATTCAACATTGGTTTAGGGATAATCTGTGCAAGTATTGTGATTTATGCTAAAAGAAACTTTAAACCAATTTCATTATGAAAACCATCAAAGCATTTAACTGGCAAATTGGTTTCTTAACCACTATTTGCATTATATTACTGATATGCAGAGTATTTATGACCGAAAATTTCAGATACATATTTTTGTTATGGAATTTACTCTTGGCTTATGTACCCTATTTTATTGCATCAAGAATAAATACAGAAACTATCCCAATGAAAATCAAGTTAGTACTGATTTGTATTTGGTTGGTATTTTTCCCAAATGCCCCCTATTTGGTTACAGATTTTGTACATATAAACCATAGCACAAGTGCTGTAATTTGGTTTGATGTAGTGTTATTGTTTATGTTTGCCTACACAGGCATGTACATGGCAATAAAATCAGCAGATGTAATTCATAATTGGTTAATTTCAAAACTAGGAAACGGCTTGGCAATACTTACCATTGTAGTGTCGTTTTTACTTTCAGGATTCGGAATTTACCTAGGCAGAGTTGAACGTTGGAACAGTTGGAATATTATTAATCAACCATTTAGTTTAATAAGTGAAATACTTCAATTAATTTTAAAGAAAAATGTTTGGGAATTTTCAATTGTCTATTTCATTTTGATTGGTTCGGTGTATATTATTTATCGGTCTGAACAAGAAAGAATTAAGAAAGAAGACTTAAGACTTAAGACTTAAGACTTAAGAAAAAAACTGACAACAGATAACTGACGACTGATAACTGACAACTCAAAATGAACTTAACCAAAATGCTCAAAAGCTTCAAATACGCCATCAAAGGCATAAAATATATGATTTTGAAAGAAAATAATTTCAAATTTCATTTATTGGCAACGGTATTAGTTATGGGTTTGGGGCTTTATTGTAAAATTTCAGCAAATTCGTGGATAGCCATTTTACTTTGTTGTGCCTTGGTTTTGAGTTTAGAAACCATAAATACAGCCATAGAAAAGTTAGTTGATTTAGTTTCCCCAGAACAAAACCCAAAAGCAGGTTTGATAAAAGATGTAGCCGCAGCAGCTGTGTTGATTGCGGCTATTTTTTCAGTTTGTGTGGCGGTTGTGGTGTTATTATCTGAATTAGGATTTGTAGGATTTTAAGTTGAAAGGATAAAAAAACTAAAAAAATTATTTAGCTAAAACCTTTTCTAACATTCCTCTTAAATATTCATTTTCTTTTGTCAAATGATTAATATGTTTTTCAAACAACTCTTTTTCAAGTTCAGAAGAATGATTTATGTTAAAACCATTTTTTGTTTTAGAATAATTGTTGAAAATATATTGACTATTAAAATCAAGAATATCATTTAAAGTAACTTCTAAAACTTCAGCAATTTGTTGTAATTTAGAAATAGTAACATCTGAATCATCTTTTTCAAATCTAGCATAAGTAGATTGGCTTATATTTAATTTTTCAGCCATATACTCTTGCGTATAATTTTTCAACTCTCTAAGTTTTTTTATCTTAAAACCAATGCTACTAATCTCATTCATAATGACAAATAAATTATTCAGTATGTGGCGAATTTACCCACAATATGAATAATAACCAAGAAAAAATAAAAGTAGGTTTGCGTTATACTATAAAAATAATCAAAAATGAAAAAACTAATTACAATCACATCCTTAATTTTAGTAAGTTATCTAACTTATGCACAAATACCTGTAAAAGGTTTAGTAGCTTGGTATCCTTTTAGTGGCAATGCAAATGATTATTCTGATAACAGTAACAATGGAACAGTAAACGGTGCTACATTAACCATTGATAGATTTGGTAATCCAAATTCAGCATATAGTTTTGATGGTAAGAATAATTACATAATTGTTTCTGATAATAGCTCGTTAAGAGTAAAAAACTTAACAATATCTTTATGGTTAAAACCAAATAAAACTAATTGTGTAATACTTTCAAAAACACAGTTGAATACGTCAAATGGAGAACAATATCTTATTGGTATGGATTCGACTGGTATTTCAAATTTTGAAATTAAAAGAAATAGTAATTGTGTAGCAGGAAGTGGATGGCAAAGATGTATTTTAAATAAAAATTCAATTAAATATAACAATTGGCAACACATTGTAGTAAATTACGATGGCACAAACATGAATTACTACATTAATAACCAATTAATTAATTCATTTAAACCAATTGGAGGTAATATAGATTCTTGTATCAATGGTTCCCTAAATTTTGGCAGATATTGGAGTTCTAATATTGGAGATAACTTTTATAATGGTTCATTAGATGATATTAGAATTTATAACAGAGCCTTAAATCAAACTGAAATATTAGCTTTATATAATGAAAACCAATGTTTATCAACAATATCAGTAACAGATACTTTGAAAATTGGTAAAATTACAGGCTTAAATACTATACCTGATAATTTTGGTTTAGTAAAAGTATATCCAAACCCAGCAAAAGATGTTTTGAATATTTCAGTTAGTAATCCAAATGCTAGTTATTCAATTCAAATAACCAATCAATTAGGTCAAGTATTATACACTAATTCATTGTCAAATAACAGTTTACAAGTTAATGTAAATTCACTAGGTGCAAGTGGTTTGTATTTTATCAAAATCCTTGATTTAAGTAATAATGTGTTAGATACAAGAAAATTAGTTTTGGAGTAGGTATGAGTTTAATTTAAATAATAAATAATAGTTATGTTAAAGAAATTACAAAGTGCAATAGCTAATCAGACACCAATCGACATTTATTTTCGATACGAAGAAAAAGGAGAAACAATCTGTAAATTAGTTTACAGTGCATTTCTTGTGACTAATATTGTTAATAATACTTTTGAGGGTTATACTCTTAGTGAACGAAAAAAAAATATTAATCAAAGAATTTTAACCACAGGTTGTTCTATTAACGCAGTTTGTAAAATCGTTTAATATCAACAACAGTTATAATTCAATCTAAATTAAGTAATTATGGAGAATAATATTAATTATAAAAATGTTTTAATTGAAACTTTAAAACACCTTCAAAAAAAATTAAAAGTTTTTACAGATACAGAAGTAATTCAAATTAATGGTAATGACCCTATTACTGAAGAAGGGCTAATTGAATCAATTAAAAAAAGTATTGATAATAAAAGCAATAACATTTAATTTAAAAGGTGGCCAAACAAGCCACCTTTTTTATTTTTTACAAACCTAAAAATTCTTTCAAATTATCCTTTTCAACTCTTGTAACTTTTCCTTTATTGGATTGTTCCTTGCTTTCTAAAATTTTAGAAACAAATGCTGGATTATATGTTTTTTTATCATTAAGATTTAAAGTAATGGTACTCATATCTCTATAATTTATAATACCTTACAAATATACAATATTTATTAAAATCAGAAAAATATCAAGGTTTAGGAATTGGCGAGAAACTAATAGTCCATTGTATAAATAAAGCGAATGCATTAAAAATTAAATCATTAGTTTTATATTCGAACACTCAACTAAGTTCAGCTATACATTTATACCAAAAATTCGGCTTCAATGAAATTGAATTAGAATCTGGACTTTACGAACGTGCCAATATCAAAATGATAAAGTATTTATAAGAATGAAAATATACATTACCCAATTGATTTATCTCAATCAAAATCAAGAAACAGTATTTCAAGAATTTGAATCGTTAGCCATTCCAATTATCTCCAAATATAATGGCAGACTTTTATTAAGAGTAAGGCCTGACAAAAATTCAATTATAGATTCCTCTATTGAAACTCCTTACGAAATTCATATTGTTGAATTTGATAGTTTGAACGATTTTGAAAATTTCAAACTAGATGAAGAACGAAAATCGTTTTTACACCTTAAAGAACAATCAATAAAATCAACTTTAATGATTCAAGGTCATAAACTTTAGCAAACATTTCATTACAAATACGCATTGAAACAAATATTCTTATTAATTTTGAGAATGAGGTTAATAATGCTATTTCTTGCCTTGTGTTTGCATGTTCAGTTACAAGCACAAAGCGTTTTTTGTTTAGATTCAGTTCGTAATCAATGGGGTTTAAAATCAAATACTTGCGAAGATTCTTCTTGGCAAATTTCCCCTCAATATTTGTATCACACTACTTTTAAAGGCAATGTGGCGGTAGCTAAACATTGGCTTGGTCACGATGTAATTTTAACTTCAAAAGGCGAACAAGTTCATACTCCCATTTTTACGCATACTATCGGCCCTGATTCTGATGGAAAAATTGCCTTATTGATTTCTGAAAAAATTACTACTTTAACTAACGACACTATTCGTTTTCAAGATTCAACACTTTGTTTTCATAAAGAAAATATTCATTATCAAAACAGATGGAAATTCTTTGTACTTCAATACCAAACCGACACCATAAAATCAGCTATTGACTCAATTCCAAATACTTACAAAACCTATCCTGTTTTAAATGAATTCAACAATGAATCATATATTGGTGTAAAATTACTACAAAGCAATAAATGGATTTTAAAAAATCCTTACAAATCTATTTTAGATGGCAAAAATTTAATTGCTAACAACTTACAAATCGACAGTATTATCCCGAGTATTCAAAAATCATGGTTGGTTAAAGTAAAATCGCATTGGGGATTAATTGATAGTACTGGTATTCAGAGAATTAAACCAAACTATGCAAGTATTCAACATTTAGAAAACAATTATTGGTTAGTAAAAAATGATTCAATTGGTTATCAATACCTTAAGCCAGATTTTACGCCATTAAATCAACAGTATTACAAAGAAGCCGAAGCATTTACCAATAATTATGCTCGTGTTAAAATTGATTCATTATGGGGATTAATTGATACCAAAGGAAAACAAATTTTAGAAGCAAAATATCATCATATTGGTTGGCAACAAGATAGTTTAAAAGGCAAATATGTAGTTGATAATCTGATTGCTGTACAAAACAAAAAAGGTTTTTGGGGTGTAGTTTCTGTGAAAAATAAAGTAATTATTCCACAGGAATACAACACCATTCTCCCTCCTACCGAAGGTTTAATTGCTACCAATAAAACCGAAATTTATGGTTATCACCCGGAGGGTGTTTGGGGATTTTTTGATACAAAAGGAAAAATAATTTTACCACATAATTACGATGCATTAATTCAAAATTTCAAAAATGGCATTGCAATCACTGGGCATTACATTATGATATCTGTAAAACCTGCCGAATTAAGTATCAGACTTGGTTTTTCAGATAAAATGGGCAAAGAGTTAAGTCCGTTTATTTACAGACAAATACGTCCACTTACTCCCAATTTAATAGCCTTACAAAATGAGAATTACCTATGGGGTTTCGCAGATAATAAAGGTAAAATCATTCATCAATGTGCTTACAATGATTATATTTTACTCAATGAAAAAGAATTAAAAGTTGACAAGCTTGGAAAATGGGGTTTAGTAAATACCTATGGAAGAGTAATTTACGAACCAATTTACAAATCAATCACACCAAATAATAATGAAGGCTATGATTTAGTTACCTTTAATTCTTATGCCATTATTGATGACTCAACCCAGATTGCATTACACCAATACGATGAATTTAAAGCAGCAGCAAAAGGTTTGTTCATTTATGGTTTAAATGGATATTATGGATTGATGAATACTGATGGAAAAGTAATTTTGGCTAACACTTTTAACTACATTGGTTCATTTAAAAATGGTTCATCGGTAGTAAAACAAAATGGAAAATTTGGTTTAATAAACCTTCAAGGTAAGTTTTTGCTACCATGTGAGTACGATAGCTTAGTACAAGATTCTAGTTCAAAATTAATACGCATCAAAGGCAAAGAAATTCACGATTATGGCCATACAAAGGTAGTTGTTTCGCAAATACCAAAATGGGGATTAACTGATAGTTTAGGAAAAACTGTATTAGAAATAAAACATCCTGAAATACAATCACCAAGCAATGAAATGTATCCAATTAAACGTGGAGATTATTGGGGATTTTATAACCATGAAACCGACCAAATTATTCCATTTCAGTTTACAAAAATCAATCAACATTTCACTCACAATTTAGCGCTTGTAACCAAAGAAAATGTACAATTACTTATCAACAAAAACGGAGAAATTGTAAACAAACATCATTACGATAGTTTAAAAATCATTGCAGAAAACACAATTCTTTGTAAATCAAGTAACAAATATGGTTTATTAAATCACAAAGGCGAACAAACCTTGCCATTTTGCTACGATAAACTAGATTTATCTCCAAATGGATTATTTATCGGATACGAAAACAACAACCATAATCTTTCTTTAATTAACCCTGATGGAATAGTAGTTTGGGGCGATTTAATTGACAGCATTCCAAATGCACATTGGTCTGAAAATATGTTAGTTGCATTTACAGATTCATTATTTAGGGCTTTTAAACCAAATGGGAAACAAGTACTTTATGCCAAACCTAAATATGAAAAAATAGAGCATTACTCTAATGGTTTTGCAAGAGTTACTTATATGGGATTATTAGGTTTTATTGATGAAAATGGTAAACTAAGAGTAGCCACTCGCTACAACAAAACAGCTCATTTTCATGAAGACATGTGTGCAATAAACCTAAAAGACAAATGGGGATATATTGACAAAGGCGAATTTCTTTGGGTGCAACCTTATTATGATTCTGTTATGCAATACCAAGGCGGATTGGGTGCAGTAAACAAAGCTGGCAAATGGGGCTTTACAAACAAAAAAGGAGAAATTGCATGTAAAACATTGTATAGCAAAGTAGTACATCAAAACGATGGTTTTTATGCCATACAAAGAAACAACCATTGGGGCATGTTAAACCCAAAAGGCGAAGAATTTGTATTTACCAAATATGACGAAGTAGCAATGTTAGGAACACGCTTTGTAGCTGTAAAACAAGGCAATAAATATGGAGTTTGTAACCTCAAAGGCGATTTAATTACCCAAATTGAATATGACAACATCTATTTTGACCCTGTTAATAATACTGCGGTGGCAGTGAAAAAGTAGTAAATAATTAGACCTTTAAGGGAAATAACACAGAGATGGGTATAGCCCATCTCTAAAAACATCATTTTCCAGCCATATTTTTACCTGCTAAATAACCGCTTGTCCAGGCGTGTTGAAAATTAAAACCACCAGTAACACCGTCAATATTCATTATTTCTCCTGCAAAATACAAGTTTTTGTATGTTTTACTTTCCATAGTTAACATATTGATAGCTTCAAGCGAAATGCCACCTGCAGTAACAAACTCTTCTTTAAAAGTTGTTTTCCCTTTAATTTCATACAAATCAGCCACTAAAGTTTGCACCAATTTATTGAATTGCTTTTTACTGATTTCACACCATTTTGTATTCGGTAAAACACCTGCATTTGTGCAAAAATATTCCCAAAGTCGGCTAGGGATATCAAATAATCTATTACCTAAAACCAATTTTTGAGGATGCTTAGCTTTAAAATCATTTAATTGCTCAATCGCTTTTAACTCAGAAACTGCGCCTAACCAATTGATTATAATAGAAAATAAATATTTTTTTTCGGCTAATACTTTTGCAGCCCAAGCACTTAACTTTATTACCGCCGGACCAGAAAATCCCCAATGTGTAATCAACAGCGGACCTTGATTTGAGAAATTTGTACCTACTATTTTTACTGTGGCATTTTCTACACTTAAGCCCATCAATGAAACCAATGGATGCGAGGCTACATTAAAAGTAAATAACGAAGGTATTGGTGCTTCTATAGGTAATTTCAAACCTGATAACCATTTAAAACCATCCAAACTTGGAGTTCCACCTGTGGCAATCAATACTTTATTGGCAATTAAATCTGAATCATTATTCAAAACCAATTTAAAACCCTCATTTTCAATTGGAATAATATTATTTACACTTGTAGAAACGACAATTTCAACACCTAATTTTCTACATTGTTCAGTTAAGCAATAAATAATAGTTTCAGAATTATTTGACTCAGGAAACATTCGTCCATCTGCCTCAGTATGAAGTTTTACACCTCTCTTTTTAAACCACTCTACCGTTTGAATTGAACCAAACTCCTTAAAAATATCTTGTTGTAACTTATGTGTTCGAGGATAAAATTTAGATAATTTTACGGGATTTGTTTCAGCATTTGTAACATTACACCTTCCCCCACCTGACACCTTCACTTTTGCAAGTACATTTTTACTTTTTTCAAGTATAATTACCCTTGCATTTGGTGCATTTTCTTTGCAAGTAATGGCAGCCATAAAACCAGCTGCCCCACCTCCAATTATTACAAATAAAGGTTTAATGTTGTTATACATTATCCCAATGTTTTAAATCACCTACCACCCAAGCAATAGCTCTGTAACGTTCCAACACTCTATCAGCATCTAACAATAAATGCTCATTTTCAAGTAAATACTGGTAAATATGAAATAAATCAAAGTAAGCAGCATACAACTCTTCATTGCTTCTCAACTTTGCATTTGCTAAAAAACTTTCATTTTTTTTCATGATTGGAAGTTTTTCAGCCAAGCCACTTTCTGCATCCTCAGTATGGTCAATCTTGTTGGTAATACCCAATGCCCAAGCCAATACCTGAATACATTCCTGCCACCAACCTACTTCAATAAAATCCTCGTCGGTATATTCTTTTTTAGCAATGATAGACTTTTCGTTATCAGTTAAATGAGCATATAATTTATATTTACGTAACTGATTTTCAAGCTCTTCCCCTGCTACATCATAGTAAACTCCCATCATATACGAAAGTACTAATAATCTATTTGCTACATTTTCAGCTGAAGGAGTTTTTACACTTAAGACATTTGGAATTGCCAATTCTGATTCAGAAACAGGTATCCCTAGTTTATTTAATATATTTGATTTCAATTTGAAATAAATTTAAGTGTTGTAAAATAAAAATATAAACCAACAAAAAAGCCCAAATACATTGAGTACTTGAGCTTAAGTCAATAGAATTGAAAGTTTTATTATTTTTTCTTAATAGTTAAGAATGAAGCAATTCCATCTTGAATTTGCTCTTTACTTAATCCATTTAATAAATCTGTAGCAATTTTACGAGTTAATACACCTGCAATTGCTGGACGGAAACCTAAACGAGCAGCAAAATCGATACAATAATCAATTTCATCCTCATCCATATTGCCATCAGCTAATGACATTGTAACTAAATCATAAATTATATCAAACCTTTCAAGGTTATTACTTGGTTTTGTTACCTTTACTGTGGTAGTTCTAGATATCATATCTTTCACCTCAGATGGTTTCACACCAGAACGATCACCCACTCTAAGTAAAAAGTTATACTCTTCTTTAGAAACAACTCCGTCTAGCTTTGCTAATGCAACCAAATTACGTAAGTGACTTTTTCTCTTCTTTGTCTTCTCACTTTCAAAAAAACCAAACATAGCCTTATTATTTAAGTTTACCACACAAATATAATTATTTCAGTATATTTATTGCAACGATATGCATTTTTTTTCAATAAATATTTAGAAAAATAAAATGTTTTATGTAAAAAATTTACTATGATATCTTATTTAAATTATATAATTATACTAATAAAAAATAGAACCTTTTCAATAAAAATAAAAACTCTCTGATAATTAAGCAATTATTATCTTTAAAATATCATACTTAATTAATGAATACAATTTGTATAAATTTTGTGAAGACTAATTACTTTTAAATTATAAAGTAAACTTTTTGTATTTAAATCAAAATATTGATATGATTGTAGATGTATTTTAAATTTATTACGAAGCTT
>JBEEOW010000042.1:0-26614 GCA_041191405.1 Bacteroidota bacterium | reverse complement strand
CTCAAAGCTACAAAACAACTCTGGGACACCCAAAATCACTCAAATAAAAATTGCAATTGCTTAATTATAAACATTTTAACAGATTATTTAGAATGATTACTAATAATTTGCGGAAGTCAGGAAAAAGTAGAACGTGTTGTAGAGTTAAACATGATTAATCCTACGTTTTTTGAAGTGGAATAAGGGGGTTAGGGTTAAGAGTTTAGGTTTTAGGGTTAAGATAAAATATTAATTTCAGGTCTTAAGTCTTTAATCTTAAGTCTTGCTACTACCTTACAACCAACTCTCCACTTTTTCTAATTGCAGCATATATTCTCTCTAATTGTTCATCAGAAATTACATAAGGCGGAATTACATAAATTATATTCCCTAAGGGACGAAGTAAAATTTTCTGTTCCAAAAAAAAATGATACAAATCATCACGTAGGGAATTGAAATAAGAACTTGCAGTATTGGTCTGAAATTCAATGGCCAATATTGTTCCGCATGAACGTGCGTTTTTCACCCAATTTTGAGTACTAATTTCCTGAACAAAAGCTGTATGTTTTGTAGAAATTCTTTCAATATTTAGTTTACAAGAAGGTTCTAATAACAATTTCAAACTTGCATTTGCGGCAGCACAAACTATTGGGTTGGCAGTATATGAATGTCCGTGAAAAAATATTTTATAAGGATTATCAGTATTAAATGCTTGATAAATTTCGTCGGCACAAAGCGTTATGCCAAGTGGTAAAAATCCGCCCGTAATACCTTTCGACAAACATATAATATCAGGATTAACACTTAATTGATGTGAAGCAAAAATAGTTCCTGTACGTCCGAAACCTGTCATAACCTCATCAGCAATGGCAAGTACTTCGTGTTGGTGCACAATTTCAATTAAACTTGATAAATGTTCCGCTTTGTACATTTGCATTCCTGCTGCACCTTGTACCAATGGTTCAAATATAAATGCAGCTACATCATTATTTTTACAGATTTCTATTAACTGAATTTTTAATGATTCAATATTGTCGTCTGTTGGTATTTCAATAAACTGAACATCAAACAAAAATGGCAAAAATGGTTCATTAAACTTGCTTCTCCCTCCTACCGACATAGCTCCAAATGTATCACCATGATAGGCATTTTCAAAAGCTACAATTTTGGTTTTCGGTTTATTTTTATTGTACCAATATTGAAATGACATTTTCAATGCAACCTCAACTGCCGTTGAGCCATTATCTGAAAAAAACACTTTGTCAAAACCCATATTAGTTACATCTAATAAAGATTTTGCTAATTCAATAGCTGGCTTATGTGTAAAACCAGCAAATATAACATGCTCTAAGTTATGTGCTTGCGAGGCAATTGCAGAAGCTATTTCAGGATGTGCATGTCCGTGAATATTTACCCACCACGAACCAATTGCATCTAAAATAACATCTCCATTATCTAAAAATAATTCACAACCTTGTGCTTTCTCTACTGCAAGATTTTGATTTATATTGATTAAATCAAATGGATGCCAAACATGTTTTTTATCCCAATCTTGCAATGTATTCCAGTTGTTAGCCATAATTGAAAATGATTTTAGAATTACAAAAATAGCATTAATTAAGATATGAGAGGTTAGATTTTAGATTATAGATTTAAAATATCTAAAATCTTAAATCTAACATCTAAAATATCTAAAATATATTATTCACCGCATACAATGGTACATTTTTCAACCACGATTCTTGGCGAAATTTGCTAATATTACACTTTTTCCATTGAAAAAATGTAACATAACACACTTTTTCAATGGAAAAAATGTATCAAAACACACTTTTCCTAAGGAAAGAAAAACAGATTTATATATAATATTGTAAACATAAATAAAGTATGGAAATTTGATTTAAAAAGACGTGGCATACCACGTCTCTACAAACTGATAACTGATTACTGAAAACTAAAGTTTCTGAAATTCATCAATTCTATCTAACTCTAAAATAATTTGTCCATTTTCAACTTTGTCAAAAATTGAGTTGAACTTAGCATTAAAAATTATTTCATTGAATTTGTATGACGAACGCACATGCACTTGTTGAGCAAAAGTATCATCAACGGCTTTAATTAAAATCATAAATTCGGCATCCAAATATGCTAATTCACCTTCAGAAACTTCCCAAAGTGGACTATCCTCATTGATTGGGTGAACTATTGTCCAGCTCAGAGGGAAGAAATTAACACTACTTCTTTCAAGTTCAAGAGTTTTGTATTTCCTAATTCTATTGCCTTCTTTATTGGTTTCTAAATAAGAGTAATTTAAAATCACTTCTACATCAATTAACTGATTATTACGTAAATTAGCAATTTTGAATTCCAATGCTGTTACATCCTGGTAAGGTGCAATTATCATATTTTTACTAAATGCAATTCTGGCATTAGGTTTAGCAAATCGTCCGTAACAAACACCTGTAGCAATTGCTAAAACCAATACACCCAACAATGCTTCAAGCGAAGCAACAATATTCGCTGGTAAGCCTTCAGGACTAATTCTACCATAACCAACTGTTGTTAAGGTTTGTGCAGAAAAGAAAAATGCATCCAAAAATTTGTCAATAAAGGAATTTCCTTCAATGCCCGACAAATGATGCACCCCAACCAATAAGTATAAAAATGTAAAAAACAGGTTAACAGTGGTATAATACAGAATTACAATAATCCCGAATTTAAACCACGACATAGCAATTAAATTGCTATAAATGTTAATTAATCTGTAGTGTTGAACTCCTTTACGCACAATATTAAAAGAGCCATCTTTATTGATAAACCTTTCAGGAGATTCTTGGGTGGTTTTATTACCAAAACCTAAATCAGCTTCTGGTTTTGTAAGCAAGTGTTTCATTGTCAAATACTAAAGCACGTATTGTTTTACATTTTCAGCAGAGATTTTTTCTTCGCCAAGAATTACTAAACGCTCAACAACGTTACGTAATTCACGGATATTACCTGTCCAACTTCTATCCATTAATAATTTCACGGCATCATTTTGAATAGTTTTAGGTTTAGTACCGTATTCAATGGCAATATCATTTAAAAACTTTTCTATCAATAATGGAATGTCAGATTTACGTTGGTCAAGTGAAGGTACTTTTATCACTATCACACTCAAACGATGATATAAATCTTCCCTAAAATTTCCTTTTTCAATTTCAAGTTTTAAATCTTTATTAGTTGCAGCCAAAACCCTCACATTCACAGCAATTTCTTTTTCGCCACCTACACGAGTAATCTTTTTTTCTTGTAAAGCACGCAACACTTTTGCTTGTGCCGAAAGCGACATATCCCCTATTTCATCTAAAAACAAAGTACCACCATCGGCTTGCTCAAACTTACCAATTCGTTGTTTTATAGCCGAAGTGAAAGCCCCTTTTTCGTGTCCAAACAGTTCACTTTCAATCAACTCAGAAGGAATAGCTGCACAATTAACTTCAACTAAAGGAAATTGTTTTCGATTACTTTTTTCGTGTACTTCTTTAGCAACTAACTCTTTACCTGCACCATTCGGACCAGTAATAAATACACGAGCTTCAGTTGGAGCAATTTTTTCAATGTCGGCTAATACTTGTTTAATAGCCTCAGATTCACCAACAATTTGACACTTATTTGCAATTTTTTGTTTTAAAACTTTGGTTTCTGTAACTAAAGTTTTGCGTTCAAGTGCATTTTTAAGTGTAATTAAAAGTCTATTTAAATCGATAGGTTTTGCAATAAAATCGAATGCACCTTTTTTGGTAGCTTCCACAGCCGTTTCAATATTACCATGTGCCGACATCATAATGATAGTCAAATCCTTATCTAGGTCAGCTACTTTTTCAAGTAATTCCAAACCATCCATTTTAGGCATTTTAATATCACATAATATTAAATCGTAGTGATTATTGGCAATCAATTGATAACCTTCTTCACCATCTTTGGCTTCTTCGATTACATATTTTTCGTATTCCAAAATTTCACGAAGTGTAAAACGGATACTTTTCTCGTCGTCAATGATTAATATTTTAGGCATAAAAGTTTATGGTTTTGGAATATAAAGATGCTTGATATTTTTTTGAAATAAAAATTGTTTGGAAAAAAGAAAGCCAATAAAAATTTAAATAAGTTTATCCATCAATCTATAAAAAACAATTGCTCTATTTTCGGTTAACATTATATCAACAATAAAAATGGGAATTATTAATATGTATAAATACAATAATTGAATAAAATAGATTTTAGAACCAACAAAAATTACTACACATAAAATTAATAATATTGGGAAAATGAAATTATTTCTAACAGTAATTTTCAATACTTTAGAATTAGATAACTCAAATACTTCTCCTAAAATACTTGTTGCATATTTTAAATTTCGGCTTGGAGAAATCATAAACTTATTCAAATAAAAATTTCCGTAATAATCTAAATATGAATCATATTGGTCTTTCATATTTGAGCCATCATCGTATTGCACTTTATCATACAATCTTGAAAAAAGTATTTCATTATCTTCATTAAAACTATAGTTTTTTCTTGAAATTAATTTCAACCACAAAAGCAATTTCAAGTATTTTGATTTGATAGCCATTTTGAAAAATTTAGAAAAATAATAACTTCAATTTACATACTAGTATCATTCTACCATTTAAACTTTCTAACTAATTTTTTCTTAATTTTTAAGTCAATAGTTTTTTCATGAGGAGGATTTGTCCATTCATAAATAAAAAGTTCATTTTCTTTCTTTTCAAGTATCCAATCTTTTTTCGGACTAAAAATTATATTTAATCCTCCATCAAGTTCCCAATTACACCAACATTTCAAACTGTCTGAATGTAATATTTCATCCAATTTATCATAACCTCTAACTTTCAATTCAAAGTTTAGCAATTTTATATGTTCCTTAAAATAACTATCATTGTCACCAGAACTATAATAAATAAATTTTGACAATTTCCCTGAAGATTCTATAAAAAATAAAGTGTCATTTTTAATTTTTATTTGACCAATAATTGTAATGGTGTCGTCCATCAATGATTGTGAATATTGTTTGCTATAAATTTCAAAATTTGTTTTTGTAACTAAATTAAAATCATAGCGATTGTAGTCATTATTTGCACTTCCGTCATACATCAAAACAAATTTATTAGTTGAATCTAAGCTGATTAAAAAATATTCTTTTGATTTTTCACCTTCACAAGGTAACTGTGATTTTAAACAATTTAGATATTCAATATTCATCCAATTTGTATATCTACTTTGTAATGGTTTTTTACTATTGATATTCTGCGCAAAACAGTTTGCAACAATTAAAAAAAATATCGATAATATAGTTATAAATCTTTTCAAGTTAATTCATTATAATTAAATCTCTGTACTCAGTACTCTGTACCTTATACTCAAGACTTACTTTACGCCTTTTTCCTAAACGAATTAACCAACAAAAACACACCAGCTAAAACCATAGGGATACTTAAAATTTGCCCCATATTTAAGGTTAATGAACTCTCGAAATCAGCTTGATTTTCTTTTAAAAACTCATAACAGAAACGAAGTGCAAAAACCCAAATCAAAAATATACTAAACATTCTGCCTTCAAATTGCTTAATATCAGTTTTGTAATATGCCCACAACAAAATCACAAACATTATTACACAAGTAATTGATTCATATAATTGTGCAGGGTGACGTGTAATTACAGGATTTTCATTTAATTGTAAAAAGTTAAATCCCCATGGTAAATCTGTAGCTTTTCCTACAATTTCAGAATTCATTAAATTACCAAATCTAATCAAAGCTCCTGAAAGTAAAGTGATTACCGAAACTCTATCAGCTAACCATAAGAAGCTAATTCCTTGGGTTTTACGCACATATAACCACATTGCTAAAAATACACCAAATCCACCACCGTGAGAAGCCAAACCACCTTCCCAAATTTTTAAAATATCAAATGGATTTCTCAAATATGGATTATACCCTAAAGCGGCATCGTATCCATAAAATAAACAGTGACCAATTCTTGCTCCAAGTATTGAACCCAAAATGATATAAATAGCTAAATTATCTACTTCTTTTTCAGTTCTTCCATCAATTAAATAAAACTTAGTAATCACATATTGACCTAATAAAAATGACAATGCCCAAGTTAATCCGTACCAACGGATACTTAATGAACCAATTCCAAAAATTTCAGGGTCAACATTCCAATTAATAGCTAATAATAAATCCATAGTAATTCTAAGTTATTTAGATGTCAAATTTATATAAAACATTGAGTAAATATTTAATTTATAAAAACTTTATTGTTCATTCAAAGTTAAAACTAAAGCATTGAATTGTTAATAATCTAATTTTCAAACCATAAAACAGTTTCATTACGAAGTTTTTTGTTTAAACCAATAAGTACATAAACGATTTTGAATAAATATTTATTACTTAAATATCTCTTCAAAAACACAATTATTTAGTTTAATTGCCATTTTTTATTAACTTTGTCAGCTGTAATTTGATAAAATTAGGCTTAGTTTATGACCTCCAATAATGTAAAGTATGTATTTGTAACTGGTGGAGTTACTTCCTCACTCGGAAAAGGTATAATAGCAGCATCACTTGCAAAATTATTACAAGCTCGAGGTTATAGAGTTACGATACAAAAATTCGACCCATATCTTAACATTGACCCAGGAACGCTTAATCCTTATGAGCATGGCGAATGTTATGTAACTGAAGATGGAGCCGAAACTGACCTTGACCTTGGTCACTACGAACGTTTTCTTAACATTCCTACATCGCAAGCTAACAACGTAACTACTGGTAGAATTTATAATACCGTAATAACTCGTGAGCGTGAAGGTGCTTTTTTAGGAAAAACAGTTCAAGTTGTACCTCACATTACAGACGAAATTAAAAGAAATATTACACTTCTTGGCGAAACTGGTGATTATGATATCATTATCACTGAAATCGGCGGTTGTGTTGGAGATATTGAATCACTTCCATTTGTGGAGGCTGTTCGTCAATTAAAATGGGAATTAGGAGCAAACAACGGTTTAGTTGTGCACTTAACATTGGTTCCTTACTTAAAAAGTGCTGGTGAATTAAAAACAAAACCAACACAACACTCTGTAAAACAACTTTCTGAATCAGGAATTCAACCTGATATTTTGGTTTGTAGAACAGAACATCCTCTTCCAGCTGATATTCGTAAAAAAGTTGCTCAATTCTGTAACGTATCTATCAACTCTGTAATTGAGGCGATGGATGCTGATACTATTTACGATGTGCCACTATTAATGCGTAAAGAAAAACTTGACGAGCGTGTTATTAGCAAGTTAAAACTTCCAGCTAAAGGTGAACCAGAATTAGATTCTTGGAAAGAATTTTTAGGCAGACTTAAAAACCCAACAGACGAAGTAAACATTGGTTTAGTTGGTAAATATGTTGAATTAAAAGACGCATATAAATCTATCGCTGAGGCATTTATTCATGCTGGTGCCGAAAACGAAACCAAAGTAAACTTAAAATGGATTTCTTCTGAAACATTAAATGAAGAAACTATTGTTAATACTTTCAAAAATATTGACGGTATTTTGGTTGCTCCAGGTTTTGGTGAGCGTGGAATTGAAGGTAAAATCAATGCAATTAAATATGTAAGAGAAAACAAAATTCCTTTCTTTGGAATTTGTTTAGGAATGCAATGTGCAGTTGTTGAGTTTGCTCGCAATGTGTTAAAATTACAAGGTGCTGCCTCTTTCGAGATGAATCCAGAAACGCCATACCCTGTAATTGCAATGATGGAAGACCAAAAAAATATCACATTAAAAGGTGGAACAATGCGTTTAGGTGCTTACCCATGTGATATCAAAAAAGGAACAAAAGCATATAATGTGTACGGTAAAACTAAAATTTCTGAGCGTCACCGACACCGTTATGAATTTAATAATCAATTCCTTGCGCAATACGAAGCCAACGGAATGATTGCTTCAGGTTTAAATCCAGATTCAGGTTTAGTTGAAATTGTTGAGTTAAAAGACCACCCATGGTTTGTAGGTGCACAATTTCACCCTGAATTAAAAAGTACAGTTTTAGCTCCACATCCTTTGTTTGTGAAATTTGTGAAAGCTGCAAGAGACTATTCTAAAAAAATTAACTAATAATTTAAGAACAACCAAAAAATGGATAGAAATTCCACCATTGGGCTTTTACTGATTACCGGACTTTTATTTGTCTATTTTCAGTTTATGGCTCCTTCTCCTGAAACATTAAAAACTCCAGAGAAACCAAAAACTAGCACATCAGCACCAGCTGCAGCTAAAATTGAAAATGCAAAAGCTGTAACAGCAATTGATTCAGCACAAAAAGAATTACTTGTAAAACGTTTTGGCAAATTTGCTTCTGCAATCGGCAATTCAAATCAAGTTGTTAGTTTAGAAAACGAAGTTGTAAAAATTGACTTTAACACACAAGGTGCTAAATTAAAATTAGTTACACTTAAAAACTTCAAAACTTACGATGGTAAAGCTTTAATTTTAGCTGATTCAATCAACTCAAAATTAGAATTAAGCATACCTACGCCAACAGGTTTATTTAATCTTTCGCAATTAACTTATACTCCAACTTTAACTGCAACTTCTTTATCATTAAGAGCTAATATTTCAGCAAATGAATATATTGAACATGTTTTCTCTTTTAAAGATAAAAATAGCTATGAAGTAAATTATACTTTTAACAGTTCATTAGCTGCAGGAAGTTTAACAAACGAAGCAGCAGTATTGAGTTTATCTACTAAAGTATCTCGTACTGAGTTAGATGTAGCTCAACAAAAAATCACTTCTACAATTAACTATTTAGCTGACGAAGAGTTTGATAAATTAAGTGAATCGAGTTTTGATGAAGAAAAAGCTGAATTAGAAAAAGTTAGATGGGTAAGTTTTAAATCGAAATTCTTTGTTTTAGGTGTTATAAATGAAGGTTTATTTACCAAAGCATCTATCAAGCAAAAAGCTGATGAAAAAGATTCTGTTGTAATTAAAAACTTTGATGCTCAATTACAAATACCAAGTAATCAATTAGCTAAAACTAGTTTAAAATTATATTTTGGTCCCAACGACATCAAAAAACTTGATGGTGTTAGTGAATCATTTGGAGAGAACGTTTACTTAGGCTGGCCTGTAATTAAACACATTAACCGTTATTTTGTATATCCAGTATTTGAGTTAGTTAAAGGAATTGGCAATTACGGTTTAGTAATTATTTTATTAGTGTTGGTGTTGAAATTGGTTTTATTACCACTTTCATACAAATCTTATTTATCTATGGCAAAAATGAGGGTTATGAAACCTGAAACTGATGCTTTAAAAGAAAAATATGGTGACGACATGACCAAAATTCAACAAGAAAGTATGAAACTTTACCAAGAAGTAGGTGTAAATCCATTAAGTGGATGTGTACCAATGCTTCTTTCAGCGCCATTCTTGATTGCTATGTTCTCATTTTTCCCTAATTTGATTGATTTAAGACAACAATCATTCCTTTGGGCACATGATTTATCAAGTTTTGATTCGGTTTACACGTTACCATTCAAAATTCCAGGATACGGTCAACATGTGAGTTTGTTCACTATCATGATGACATTATCAACTTTAGCTTACACATGGATGAATAACCAAGTAAGTACAGTACAAGGACCGATGAAAACCATGTCGTACTTAATGCCAATCATGTTCACATTTGTACTTAACTCTTATGCAGCAGGTTTAACATTCTATTATTTTGTATCTAACATAGTTACAATGGCTCAACAATATATTATCAAGTATTTTGTTGATGAAGATAAAATCAAAGCCAAAATGGAAGAAAATCGTAAGAAATTCGCAGCAGGTGGCGGTTCAGCTAAAAAAGGTGGATTCATGAAACGTATGGAAGAAGCCATGAAAGCACAAGAAGAATTGAAAAAACAACAAAAAGGGAAGTAGAGTTTAGGGTTGAGAGTTAAGAGTTATTGATTTTAACATAAATTCATTTTTCAAAAATATTAAAATGCTACTCAGAAATGGGTAGCATTTTTTGTTTGAATTAAAAAACATTCAATTTGAATACGAGTTTAGACATATTTTAGCAATTTTGTAGAAAAAAATAAAAATGATTACAGGTAACGATTTATTAGAATTAGGATATAAACCAAGTAAATGGTTTAAGGAAGCAATTGCTTTTATTAATAACAATCATTTAAATGAATCTCAGATAATATCTTACCTAAAAGAAATAAACGAAAAAAACATACAAATTACACCTTTAGACGCTCCTACTCATTATTTTAAAAACATCAAAGCTGAAACAGCGGATGAAATTAGTAATGTAAATGATGTATTTAAATCAATGGACGAGTTAATGAAAACTCCAACATTGATAAATGGAGCAATTATGCCTGATGCTTGTCCTACCGCTGAAATTGGTCAAATTCCAGTTGGTGGTGTAACTGTGGCAAAAAATGCAATTCATCCAGGTATGCATAGTGCAGATATTTGTTGTTCTGTAATGTTAACAAACTTTGGAAATATTAATCCTAAATTATTATTAGATACAGCATTTGCCACAACACATTTCGGTGGCGGTGGAAGAACAGAATATTCAGACTTACCAATTGAACTTGAAAATTCAATCAAAAATAATTATTTCTTAAAAACAGATAGAAGTATATCTTTTGCAAAACAGCATTTAGGTACACAAGGCGATGGAAACCACTTTTTGTATGTAGGTATTTCAAAAAATACAGGAGATACAATTTTGGTTACACATCATGGAAGTAGAGGTTTTGGAGCAAATTTGTATTCTCAAGGAATGAAAACTGCTGAAAATTTCAGAAAAATACTAGCACCAAAAGTTCTTTCTAAAAATGCATGGATCCCTTTTGATTCAATGGAAGGACAACAATATTGGGAAGCATTACAAATTGTGAGAAGTTGGACAAAATTAAATCATGAAACTATTCACGAAGCTATTCTTTCAAAAATGAATATTTCTGCCAAAGATAGATTTTGGAATGAACATAATTTTGTATTTAAAGATGATGATTTATTTTATCATGCCAAAGGAGCTACACCTTTAGACCCTAAGTTTGTACCTGACTCAAAAAATGATTTAAGGATTATCCCATTAAATATGAGTCAACCGATATTAATAGTTAAAGGTCAAACAACTGATAATAATTTAGGATTTGCTCCTCATGGTGCAGGTAGAAATATTAGTCGTAGTCAACATAAAAGAAATAATAGCGAAAAAACTATTGAAGAGATTTTTACAGAGGAAACTAAAAACCTTGACATTAGATTCTTTTCTGGGAATATTGATATTTCAGAATTACCAAGTGCATACAAAAATGCAGAAACAGTAAAAGAGCAAATGAAAGAGTTTGATCTTGGAGAAATTGTAGATGAAATTATGCCTTATGGTTGTATTATGGCAGGAGATTGGGAAATTGACATGCCATGGAGAAAAAAACTAAATGCAAAAAATAAATCTAAATGATACTTCAAATCGCAATAAAATCACAAAAAGCATTCCCTTGGATGTTATTTACATTTGTTGTAAGTATCATTATTATTGGGCTTTATTTCTATTTTAGAAGTTTTAAAATCAAAAAAAGTAATTATGTAAATGATGAACTTAAAGAATTAAAACGAAAAAGCAGAAAAAGGTATCAACTCAAACTAAAACAAGAAAAGCTTGATTTGCAAAAAGAACAAGAAATTCAAAAACAAAAAGCAATTGAAAAAGAAAAAATTCAAAAACTGATTAGAAAAACGAATGAAATAGAAAGAGAAATTATTGCTAAAGATAAACAAGAAAAAGCTCGTATAGCGAAGCAAATACAAGAAGAACAAGATTACCTTGCAGAACAAGAAAGATTAGCTAGAGAAGCCAACAACAACGAAATAACAGAATAAAAAAAGACCAGTTTGAAAGAATTTTCAAACTGGTCTTTTTTTATGTTTTGAATCAAACAATACTATTGCTGAGGCATATAGTTTTGATAATTCTGAAGTATTGACATATACTTTTTAGCTCTACCCTCATCCCCAGCTTGTCTGAAGCTTTCTGAAAGTAGATTAATGATGTATAAATTACTTTTTAACTCGTAATCTCCTGGATTTGTTTTAACAATGTATTTCAAATCATCATTAGCTTTTTCAACCAAAATATCAGACACTTTTTCAGCTCTAGCTTTATCATTTACTCTTAACATAATTGGCACCATTTGAGCTACTGCGTAGTCATAAGGAATTGCATCATGTGTAATTTTATCTAAACAGAAATTAATTGCTTGTTTAGCTTTTTCTGGTTTACCTTCTTGTAAAAGCGCTTCTGCTAATTTTTGGAAACTTGAACGAACGTTTAATGGGAATCTTCTATAGTTCTCATCATAATAAATTGTTTTATCGTTCAATCCTCTCCAGAAAAAGTTTTTAGTCATGTTATCAAATGTAATATTTGTTTGTACACGACCATCTTCACTTGTATTTGGAGCTAGTACAGGTAATAATCTGTAAGCCAAACCTTCTAATTGCATGTAAGGTTTTAAGTTCAAGAAATTATCAGGACCAAGTGTAGTTGAGAAATAAATTGGTCTTTCCCAATTACCATTCGCAATCATATCAAGAATAATCAAATCCTTTTTCTCTAATGTATTTTTACCAACACTCCATTTTAACTCTTTTAAAATGTATTTTTCTAAACCTGCTGGAACAATTCCACTTTTCACAACATTAGCAGAATCAATAGGTAATGTAAAAATATCAGTTGGGTATGTTGTATAAGAACCACCTGGATACGACTCCATAATTGCTGGATTAGATTGTTTTACTAAATCCAAATAATCTTTTAATGGAATACCACCTGCAACATTTGGGTTTTCACGGTAAACTGCATAATCGTTTTTACCTTGTAAAATTTGCTCAAATGGGAATGTAATTGGAAGTGGTTTAGACTCATAAGCTACATCTTTCATTTGCTCAATATACCAATCTGTATTTAATAAACTTAAGTTACAAACCCTTACATCAGTACGGAAACCTTCAACTTCTTGTACATACCAAAGTGGGAATGTATCATTATCACCACCTGTGAATAAAATTGCATTTTTAGCACAGCTATTTAATAAGTTTTTAGCTGAATCAACTGAATGATAACGGTTATCACGATTGTGGTCATCCCATCCTTGTGCTAACATAATTGCTGGTACTGATAAACCAATTGCTGTTGATGCAATAGGTAATAATTTAGGATTTTTTATTGCATTTCCAAGCATTTCGCACAATCCAAGTACTCCAAAACCTATCCAAATTGCGAAAGCATAATAAGCACCGACGAAAATATAATCACGTTCACGAGGCTCAATTGGTGGCTGATTTAAGTAGAATGATAATGCTAAACCTGTCAAAATAAACAACGACATCACTACTGTAAATCCTTTTTTATCTTGATAAAAATGCCAAACCAAACCTAGTAAACCTAAAATCAATGGTAGGAAATAAAAGTTATTTCTAGCTTTATTATCTAAAATTGATTTTGGATAATCAGAATCTTTAACAATTGGCGTTAAAACACCAGCTCCCTGAATATCAGACTCTCTACCAACAAAGTTCCAACCAAAATACCTGAAAAACTGTGTTCCAAATTGATATTTAAACATAAACTCTAAATTCTGACCGAAAGTAGGTTTTACATTTGGTTGCATATCAAGTATTCTACAATATTCTTGAATATGACCAGGTTGCTTACTCCAAATACGAGGAATTAAAGTTTCGTCTGTTGGGGCATATTCTAATTTTTGTTTGTGATCGTAAATTTCGTATTTACGAGTTTTTTCATTAAATCTGTAAATAGCAGCACCTTCTTTTTGAGCTATTGGGTTTGCAGTATATTGTGGACCTTTAAATAATGGTCTGTCACCATACTGCTCTCTTTTTAAATAAGATACAAATGAAATAATGTTTTCAGGATTGTTTTCGTCGAGTGGTGGGTTAAACTGTGAACGAACTAAAATAATTCCGTATGAAATATAACCTATTAAAATAAATGACAAGGCTAATAAAGCTGTATTTAACCAACGTTTGTTGTTTTTAATAGAGTAATTTATACCCCAAACTAAACCTCCAATAAATAATATTGCAAAAAATGCAATACCTCCACCTACTGGCAAACTTAGAGAGTTAACAAAGAAAATTTCAAATTTACCTGCTAATGATGGTAAGCCTGGAATAATACCTTCAAGTATTACAAGTACCAACACGATACTGATGATAAATGTTAAAACTGCTGTCCAGAATTTATATTCAAACTTACGGAAGTAGAATACAAATGCTAAAGCTGGAATAGTAACTAAATTAAGTAAATGGGCTCCAACTGAAAGACCCATAACATAAGCAATTAATAATAACCATTTATCAGAACCATGTTCGTCAGCAACTAAATCCCATTTTAAAATAGCCCAAAATACAAATGCTGTAAAGAATGATGAAATTGCATACACTTCAGCCTCAACAGCTGAAAACCAGAAACTATCAGAGAATGTATAAGCTAATGCTCCAACTACACCACTACCAATAATTCCGATTAATTGACTTAAATCTGGATTATTTTTAGGTGCAACCACTTTTTTAGCCAACATGGTAATTGACCAAAACATAAATAATATGGTAAATGATGAAGAAAGTACCGAAACAACATTTATCCAATAAGCAACTTTGGTTACATCACCCATTGCTAAAAATGAGAACATTCTTCCAATTAAAAGGAACAATGGCGCCCCTGGAGGGTGAGGAACTTGTAATTTGTATGAAGCGGCAATAAACTCGCCACAATCCCAAAAACTTGCAGTGCGCTCTACAGTAAGTAGATACACTATTGTTGCAATAGCAAACACAGCCCAACCAGCTATGTTATTAATCTTTTTGTAATTCAACATTTTTATTTATAAATAAGTCAATAAATGCTTTCGCAAAAATAATGGTTATGAAATAAGTGGCTAAAATAACTATTTTTATTTAAGAAATAATTATTTCAAGAAAATTCTGTGAGTAATTATTTTAAACAAACAGGATTTAGCATAAATCTTCTATGTATTCTTAAGTTAATATTCTTTATAAATCTTAATTAATTTAAACACATAGATACATAGATTTTATTTTACTATTTTACTTTAGATATTTAAAAGTATACATAGAAAAAACTCCGTTTTCATAGTAGCTTTCACATCCATATTTTTAAATATTCTATTTTCCTATGTGTTAAAATTATAATTGAATTTATAGTTATCAAACTTAACACAATTATTTTATTGGAGCTTCCATGATAAACTCATTTTCACTTGGGTAAATCTCCAACACATTTTCATCTGAATATTTTAAATTGTTTTTTTCTGCAAATTTTTCAGCCGCTTTATACACATTAGCTGCAACCGAAATATGTGCTTTTACTGTAGTTCTAATCACTTTTCGTTCAGGAATTTCAACAATTACATAAGGTTCAAACGGTTTAGTAGCATCCCCTTCCAATAAAATACCAACAATACATTTCATTTTACCTTTGTTTTTATCAGGGTTATTGAAATAATATGCAGCTAATTTACCTTTGATTTTACCCTTTTTAATTTCAGTTTCTATTTCATTAAATAGTTTACCAAATTTTTTATCCATTACAGTACCTTCATACATTTTACCAACAATAATTCTGTTTGGTGCAGCCTGTAAACTCGTGGCTGGACTTGTAAAACCGCCCATATTATTGTAAATAAACAACGCCCCAACCGCAAGTATAACGAACATTGTTATCAAAATAATGTAATGTTTCTTCATAAAATAATATTAATTTAAAGATTGTTTTTGAGTATTAATTAGTTGGGCATAAAAACCATTCAATGCAATTAATTCGTCGTGAGTGCCTTTTTCCTTAATTTCGCCTTTATCAAAAACTAATATTTGATTGGCTTTTTTGATAGTACTTAACCTATGCGCAATTACAATAGATGTTCTATCTTTCATCATTAAGTTGATAGCATTTTGCAACACTTCTTCTGTTTCTGTATCAACACTTGAAGTTGCCTCATCAAGTACTAACACTGTTGGGTTATACACTAATGCTCTAATAAAAGAAATCAACTGTCGTTGACCAACAGACAAAGTAGCACCTCTTTCCATAACAACATAATCAAAACCTTGTGGAAGTTGCTCAATAAATTTCATTGCACCAACCATTTCTGTGGCTTTAATTACTTGTTCTTTAGTAATTGAAGTATTCCCCAAAGTTATGTTGTTATAAATTGTATCGCAAAATAAAAATACATCTTGTAATACAATTCCAATATTACCTCTCAACACTTCTAATTTATAGTTTTCAATCGGAATATCATCAAGTTTTATTGTTCCACTATTTATTTCATAAAATCTATTCAACAAATTGATAACCGATGTTTTACCTGCACCAGTAGCTCCTACCAAGGCTACAGTTTGTCCAGCCTTTACTTCAAATGAAATATTTTTCAACACATAATTTTCATCTACATAAGCAAACGAAACATTTTCAAAACTAATATTCCCTTCAACTTTTTGAGGTGAATAATCGCCCTCTTGCATTACTTCATGGGTATCTTCTAATAATTTCAATACTCTATCAGCACTCACTATACCCATTTGTAAAGTATTAAATCTATCAGCAATCATACGTAATGGTCTGAAAAACATATTGATATACATAATAAATGCAATCAAATCACCAAGGGTAATTTTAGATTGTATTACCCCTCCTGCGCCATACCAAACCAATAAACCTACACCAGCAGCACTTATCACCTCAGCCACAGGAAAATATACTGAATAATACCAAACTGATTTGATATGTGCTTTTGTATGTTCTTGATTTATTTTAGTAAACTTTTCATATTCACGTTTTTCGGCTGTAAACATTTGAATAATAGCCATTCCCGTAATATGTTCTTGCACAAATGTATTTAAATTAGCTACCGCAGTACGAACTTCAGCAAATGAAACTTTGATTTTTTCTTTAAAAACATAGGTTGCCAAAAACATAAAAGGAATCATAGCCAAACTCACCAAAGTAAGTTGCCAATCTGTGATACACATAAAAATTAAAATGAAAATAATCTGTAAAATATCGCCAGCAATATTCGCAAAGCCTTCACTAAATACATCTGAAAGAGTTTCAATATCAGAAATTGTTCTAGTAACTAATCGCCCGATGGGAGTTGTATCATAATATTTTAACTTGAAACTTAGCAAATGCTTATACAGTCTAATTCTCATATCCCTGATAACTGACTGTCCCAGCCAACCTGAAATATAAGTGTGAGAATATTCTACAATAGCTTGAAAAATAAGCAATACAATCAATAATAGTGTAAATTGTTGCAAACCAGTCCAATTGCCAACTGCCACATGTTTATCTAAGGTGTATTGAATTAAGTATGGTCTGACTGGACCCAATACTGCCAACAAAAAAGTAAGTAAAACAAGCAAATAAAATTTAAAAATATAAGGTTTGGCAAAAGCAAATAAACCCTTGATGGTTTTAAAATCTAAAATGCTACCTATTTTGCTTTCCTTTTCTTTCACTTTGAACAAAACTTTATGCAAAGTAAAGTAATTTTTCTATTCGTTTATCATTTTAGTTGAATTGATTAATAATGAACTTTAAACAAAATTGATATATATATCATTTTATTTGATGATATACAAAAGAAAGTTAAAATATTCCTTTTTAAGTAATTATAATAGTTTATATTTGCATAGAGACAATTATATTTTAAGTTTTCCTGAAACATATTTTTGAAACAGAGGGTAAAAATCAAAATATTACAATTATCAAATTATCACCAATTTAATGCCCTCTTATGAATGTTAATGACTACAAGTTCGTTAAAAACTCTAACGTTGCATTTGTGCACGAACTTCGCAACCGTGTCAATAAATATTTTTCTGACAATAACATTTCCAAATACGGAAATTTTACAATGTATTTCAAAACTGTTTGTATGATTACTTTTTTTGTTACACCTTATGCTTTAATGATAAGTGGTGTTATTTCTAATCCTTATTTAGTTTTACTTTCATGGATTTTGATGGGAATCGGTATGGCAGGCATTGGATTATCTGTAATGCACGATGCTAATCATGGTGCCTATTCACCAAATAAAACTGTAAACAAATGGATGAGTTATATTATTTTCCTTGTTGGGGGTAATCAAGACAATTGGTTAATGCAACACAACAGATTACATCATACATTTACTAATGTTGAAGGTCTTGATGTTGATATCGATTCTGTTCCTTTACTTAGATTTTCGCCTCACAAAGAATTAAAATCTTACCATAAAAATCAATATATTTTTGCTTGGTTTTTATATGGTTTATTAACTGTATCTTGGATGACAATCAAAGACTTTGGTCAGTTATATAAGTTTAGAGAAATGGGTTTAATTACTTCTCAAAAACAATTTAATCAGTTAATGACTAAATGTATTTTGGGTAAATTATTCTATTACATTTATATTATTGTATTGCCATTAATATTTATAAATGCATCGGCTTGGGTAATTGTGTTGGGTATTTTCTTAATGAATTTTGTGGCTGGAGTTATTCTTAGCACAATTTTCCAATTGGCACATGTCATGCCTGAAACAGCGTTTCCTTTACCTAATGAAGACCATGATATTGAAAATAACTGGGCTGTACATCAATTATTCACAACTGCTAATTTTGCTCCAAAAAACAAAATACTTTCATGGTATTGTGGTGGATTAAATTTTCAAGTTGAGCACCATTTGTTCCCACAAATTTGCCATATACATTACAATAAATTATCGCCAATTATTGCAAAAACTGCTGCAGAATACAATATCCCCTATTTCTCTGAAAGCACATTCAGACAAGCATTGGGTTCACATATTACAATGTTAAAAAAACTAGGAACAGCCTAAGAAATTAAATATTAAAACATCCAAAAAGATAGTTGCAACAATTTGTAACTATCTTTTTTTTTGTACGTTTTAGTACGCACTAAACTATAAAACCATGAAACGCTATGACTTACATTCGTCCAAGAAATGTTTGTTTTTAACAGTGTTGGCTTTTATATCTTTTCTTTTTTTAGCGAATCCAGATAGTGCACAAACAGCTATCACATCAGCAAGTACAATTTACGAATCATTAGGTAGTTCTACAGCCAATGATTACACTACACCTGGCTCTGGTTCAGTAGCAGGAACAGGTTGGCCAATAGGCACCAATTATGATGTAAAATTTAGGGTTGGAAGTAATAACAATCTAAAATTAAATAGTGTTGTTGTTTCAGGTTCTACTTTTATGATTGACGCTCGAAATACTTCAGGAACTGTAAGTTTTCAGAGAAAATCAAATGCAAATATCCCCAATGCCACAAGTAGAGAAATTATTTATTATGAACAAGAATCTGTTTCTGGTACAACAATAAATTTAAAACCTGAAAAAATATCTTCTATGAAGGCTCAACTTGAAAGTGAAGTAATTAATAGAGGTATTGATAATATTTTTTTAAACGGAAGTGGAATTACTGATTACAATTTTAATACTATTGAGAGAATTGACAAGGTATGGAGTACTAATTTAAGTACTGCTCTAATTTCAGATTATGGTTTTTTAATACTTGAACGTGGAGGTAATGATGCATTTCAAATTGCAGCAATTACAGCAATAGATGGAAGTAACAACCCAACAGCTTGGGGTGCATTGGTTTCAGTAAATAATTCAACTCATTGGGGAAACACTGGCACCACTCTCGTTACAAACATTTTTAAAAATGACCAAGTTGCATTAAATAACACAGCATATAATACAGCAACAGGAATCACCAATTCAAATACGCCTGATACCTATTTTGAACCTACGGTACAATTAACTTCTCAAAATTTAAGAGGTGTATTTATAAGTTATTCTGATTTAGGTATAACAAGTAATAGTCCCATTTATGGTTATTCGTTATTTGCTGCCGACTCACCTAGCAATATGACTACCAGCGAAATAACAAACATAAACAGTGAAACTTATTACCCAAGTAACACTACTGTGAGTGCTCTTGATTTTATCAATGGACCATTGATGTTTAATTATTCAACACTTGATGTAAACGCAAGTAGAAATTCGTTTTGGGAAAACAATTATAGCAAAAACGATAATTTCAGAATATTTAATAATCCGGTTGATAAAGAACTAAAAATTCAATGGAATGGAAAAACTGAAATTACAAAAGCAGAAATTACTTCAATAAATACTCAACTTACCAAAGTAATTCAATTTGAAGACAACAATACTTATTTAGTTTCAGATATTAGTGATTTACCTACAGGTATTTATATTTTAAAAATACAAACAAATGATGCAATTGAGGTTAAAAGATTCATTAAATTCTAGATTTTAGATGATAGATATTAGATTTTAGATTTTAGATAACTTATTTCTAAAATCTAACATCTAATATCTATCATCTAATTAACAAACAGTATTTCAGCTCTTCGATTTAAAGCTGGGTCAGAAGTGGCATTTTTATCAGCCAAATTAATTGCTTTACCCAACCCAACTGCATTTATTTTAATTTTAATACCTTGTTTTTGTAAAAATGATTTTATCTCATTTGCACGTTTTTGGGTTAATTGCAAATTATACTCGTCAGTTCCAGTTTCATCGCCGTAAGCTTCAATATTAATTGATTTTGGTTTTGAGTTAGATGATTTCAACTTAGAAACCAAACTTAACAATTCTTTTTGTTGAGATTGATTTAAGAGATATTCATTTTTAGCATACAATACATCTAGCTTTTTACTTGAAACGGAGTTTTTATTTTCAGAAGAATTATAATCAGAAAATAGTTGTACAGATAATTGAACATCTTTTCTCGAAGTTTGCACAACAACTTTATAATTATCTGATTTTAAACCTCTAAAAGTAAATGTGCCATCTTTATCAGTTGAAGTATTTGCAATTTCTTTTCCATCATTATCAATTAATAAAACCGACATATCAGGCTCAATTGCAGCATTTAATGAATTTCGAACAACCCCTGAAATAATGTAATTATCAGGTTGTAATTGGGTATCATTATTTAATTTTTTGTATTTGAATCCCATTTCTTCTTTGTCAAGAATTAATGTAGTTTGATCAGAGTTTCCAAATAAATTAATTTTGGTTTCTAAATTCCCATTTGGACCCAAAACTACATTGTACTCATTAGGTATTAATGACGAAAACTTGAACTTACCTTTATTATCTGACTTGGTTTCATCAATTACATTCCCCTCATTATCAAGCAACAACACTGTTTGGTCAGCTAAAAACTTATTCCCTAAAGCTAATTCACCCGTTACTAATTGTTTGTGATTATCTTCAACTGTTTTATCATCTTTCAAATACCTGTATTTAAAACTTGGATTTAATGATGGGTCAATTGCAGCTGCTGATTTACTAACTCCTGCACTTAAATTTTCATTTTGCGAACTATGTTTTACCACATAAAACTCACCTTCACCTAATTTATGAAATGCAAAATATCCATTTTTACCTCTTTTAGTTTGCGATACAACTTCGCCTTTAGCATTAACTGCCAACACTTGTGAGGAATCTTGGGTTTTACCAACAATCACATCATCTAAAATCAATTTAATTGTATCAGGTACAGCAACTGTATTTAAAACAACATCATTCTTAACAATAGTATTATCTATCAACACATTATAATCACCATTCGCAAGATTTCTAAATACAAAATGTCCTTTTTCGTTTACTTTCCCTCTTTGAATTTCGCCTGATTTATTGTTGACAATAATTACATCTTTTCCATTTAAAGAATTTGTTGGCACATTGCCAGTTATCCATTTTTGAGTTGAAACAGAATCAGGAATTATTAATAACACAGAATTGTCTTCAAGATAGCTTTGAGCAGTTAACAATGCTCCTTCTACCTCATTATCAAGAACGATTTGGTAATATTTATTTTCTAATTTTTTAAATATAAAATTACCGTTTTTATCAGTTTGAGTTTTTGCAAGTGTTTTCCCATTTTCATTTTGTAAAAGTACTTGTTGACCTAATAGTTGTAGCTTATTTTCAATTTTACCAACAATAGTCAATTTTGAATTAGAATTAGCAACAGGATTTAATACTACTGATGTTTTTTTAACAGAATTGATACTATCAATGCTTGCTTTCTTTCTTTTTAGAGGTATTCTTAATGTTAATCCTGAACTTCTAAAAACCATGGTTGACTTTTGAAAACTCTCTGAGTCAGGCAAATTATTTTGTAAATAGTTAGCCGTTTTAGTAAAATTTCTATTATAATGAATATCATAGGCTATACTCCAACCATTGAAAAAACGATATTCAACCCCAATACCCAAATTATAACCTAAAACAGGAGCATTGGTAATATTATATTTACTAAAATAATAGCTTGCTGAATCAGGAATTAAACCGCCTGAACTTGATGAGTAATTTTTAGACAATAAATCGTCTGTTAACTTTGTAAAATGTGCTGTTCTATTTATAGTTAAAAACGAAATTTTAGGATTGAATTCTCCAATCAATGCCCATCGCTTACCTAAAGGATAAAAATATTGCATTTGCAATCCAATCGAAGTACTTTTTAATGAAATATTGGTTTTACTTGCATTCAATGCTTGTAAATTTCCACCAAATAGTAAATTTGATTGTATCTTTTTTAATAAAGAAATTGAAACATATTGTTGTTGGTTATAATTGTAAAAAAATGATTCTTTCGATGCAAGAGGATGCTCTTCAGCATTTACTTTTTGAAGAGTAACATTATGAATACGCAAATCCAAATTCCAATCAGCTAACTCCTGTTTTTGAGCATTTATATTTTGTATGTTAACAAAAATAAAAAACAATATATAAGTAAGTGTTCTCAACATAATTATTTTATTTCATAGCTAAAACAAGAAGTATTACTTGGAATATTTAATACTGCATTCATTGGTGCTGAACTTGACAAACTTGACTGAAATGCAAATGAATAGTTATAACCATTGCTAACCGCTTTTGGAATAATTACAGTAAATACTTTTGGTGAATTTGGATTACTACAAGGCACACCAGCAGTAGGAATTGAATTTTCAGTTAAGTAACCAATCGTATCTCCGTTTATGTAAATTTTATAAGGAAATGCATTCTTATTTGTATTAAAACTATAAAATGTCAATTTTATTCCATCATTAATTTTTGCTATTTCTTTTCCTCTTAAATCAAAATAATAAATTTTACCTTCTCCATCAATACTAACATCTTGGCTAGTAATTAAACCGTTCGTTGATAATGATTTAATAGTAAATTCGCCTTTTTTGACTAGATAAAAAATGCAATTTTTTTCGTCGCCTAAAGTTGACTTTAAGGGTGGTTGTATTGCTGAAACTTGAGAGATTGTATCATTCAATTTATTCCCAAAAGTTTTAGAAACCACTTTATTTGTAGATTTATTCTTTAATTGCACTTTTGCATTAATCAAATTAGCATCAGAACAATATACAACAAGTAAACTAAACGGATTTTCATTATCAACTTTTAAAGTGTAAAATGCTTTTTGTTTTTTATCAGCTAAAAGTTCTAAAGTAGAATTACCTAAATTATCGTTATTAAAAAAATAAGGTAAATCATTAAATCTCTTAAATACAGCTTTCGAAATTACACGTACCCAATATTTTTTATTTGCCGACAAATCAACTGTTAATTTTCCATTTGCATCAGTAGTATCAATTAAAACCGCATTTAAATCACCACTAATACTTGATTTTGATGCCTCATATTTTGCTTCTGAATCATAAAAATATAAAATAGAATTTGGCATTATTGTATCATTATAATGTCCTTTTACTGTAAATTCACAAGTAGCAATTGGACTTGCAATTTCCTCTGAAGTTGTTTTTTTACAAGCATAAAATAAGCCTGTTAGTAATACTAACAAGCTTATTATCATATATTTTATTTTCATTAAATACTATAAATTATGTTCGTACATTGAGTTGATTAGACTCAAATTATTTTCCTTAATCATTTTTCGTTTCAATTTTAAAGTTGGTGTTAATTCACCACTTTCAATTGACCATAACTTAGGTAATAACTTAAATTGTTTCACTTGCTCATAATTCGCAAATGATTTGTTATAATGTTCAATCTCCCTTTCAAATTTTTCAATTACTTGAGGATGTTTAATCATTTCAGCATCGCTAGAATATGGAATAGATTTATGTTCACAATATTCTTTTAAAGCTTGAAAATTAGGAACAACCAAGGCTGATGGGAATTTTTCACCGTCACCACAAACCATTACTTGTTCAATTACTACTGATTCTTTAAATTTATTTTCCATCATTTGTGGTGTAATATATTTACCACCAGATGTTTTAAATATTTCTTTTTTACGGTCTGTAATTTTCAAGAAAGTACCATTTACAATTGTACCTATATCTCCAGTATGGAACCAACCTTCACTATCTATGGCTTCGGCAGTTAAATCAGGGCGATTAAAATAGCCTTTCATAATATGTGGACCTCTACTTAAAATTTCCCCATCTTCTGCAATTTTCACTTCAACACCTGGTAAAATTGGTCCGGCTGTACCAATCATATTTTCTTCAGGAGCTGCATGATTAAATGCAATTACTGGTGAAGTTTCTGTTAAACCATAACCTTCGAGAATAGTAACTTGTGCAGCCATAAAAACTGTAGCCAAACGAGGTTGCAAAGCTGCCCCACCCGATACTATGGCTCTAATATTTCCACCAAGAGCTTCTCTCCATTTACTAAAAATCAGCTTATTAGCTAATTTAAGTTGAAAATTATACCACCAACCTTGGTTAGTATGTTGTTTATAATTTAAACCTAAATTTAAAGCCCAGAAAAATAACGCTTTCTTAATTCCTGTCAGCTCCGCTCCTTTTGCATAAATTTTATCATACACTTTTTCGAGCAAACGAGGCACTGTAACAAAAATATGAGGATGAACTTCTTTTAAGTTTTCGCTTATTGTTTCAATACTTTCAGCATAATAAATGGATACACCGTTATATACATAAATATAACTTAGCATACGTTCATACACATGGCAAAGTGGTAAAAAACTCAATGCTCTATGTCGGTTATCAACTGGCATAAAAGGCGTTGCAGCTTTAAAATTACTCACTAAGTTATTGTGAGTCAGCATTACACCTTTAGGGTTTCCAGTTGTACCCGAAGTATAAATAAGTGTTAATAAATCATCAGGTTCAACAGAGTTTTTATATGGAGTTAAACGATGAATATTTTCTTTTTCTCCAATTTTTCTTAGGTCAGTCCAATTAGGAATGCCTTCTATCTCATCAAAAGTATAGATCTGTTGTATATCTAAATCAGCAGTTGCTAATTTAATTTTATCATATAATTCCCTGGTTGCAACAAAAATAATTTTAACACCAGCATCGGTAAAAATATATTTAAAATCTTCAACAGTAATACTTGGATATACAGGTACACTTACTGCCCCCACCTGCTGAATACCATAATCTACAAAATTCCATTCTGGCCTGTTCATTGAAACAATACCAATTCTATCACCTTTTTCAATACCTAAATGAATCAACCCTAAACTGATAGCATTTGCCGTAGCAGCAACATATTCAGTACTTAAGCTTTTCCAAGTTCCATTTACTTTGCTTGCAACCATATCAGGTTGAGGAAATTTCTCTAATTGATAAGGTAATAAATCGAATACTCTGGTAACGTCCATAATGATATAATTTTCAAACAATTGTGTAATACGTGAAACCTCTGCAATTAGATATATTTTTCACTAATAAGGTAATCGCAATTCTATAAAAAAATAATGATTTATTTATGTTTTTTCAATAATGATTTTCTGTTTTATAATCTTTATGTAAAAGGATTATATTATTTAAGATGTAATTATCAAATAAAAATTAAAATAAACACCAAATTAAACCTACAATTAATTAACATTCTGATAATTATAAATTAACCAATCAATTCTTTATTGCGGTAAATTGTAATAATGAAAAATATAATCGTTGTAATTATCTTTTCTTTTTTGTTGATTTTTAAAATGGATGCACAACACAAAGCTGCATGTGACCAAATTATAGGATTGTGGCTTACACAAAATAAAGATGGTAAAGTAGAAATTTTCAAATCAGGGAATACATATTTTGGCAGGCTTGTTTGGGGTAATGATATGTTTGAAAAAGATGGCAAAACATCCAGAAAAGACATCAATAATCCTGACCCAAAACTAAGAAACAGACCAATTCAAAACTTTGTTTTCCTAACCAATTTCGTTTATAAAGATGGAATTTGGGATAACGGCAAAATTTATGATGCCCGCACAGGTACTAGTTATGATTGCTTTATGAAATATGTAGATGGTAAAATTGAAATTAGAGCATTTATAGGTTTACACATGTTTGGAAAATCGGAACAATGGCAAAGAATTAGGTAATTAAACTAAACTTTATTTAACTTAATATATAGATTATCAGGATACATTGTAAATGCAAATACTTCTT
>JBEEOW010000041.1:0-26840 GCA_041191405.1 Bacteroidota bacterium | reverse complement strand
AAATGCATATACAGAATAGTGTAAGACTCAAAAAGTGGAAGAAAAAAACCTCGAAAGAAAAATCTTCCGAGGTTTATATATAAATTTGTAAATAAAGACCGTGTCAACTTTTTTCAGGACTAGTCACCATTTAACAAAAAAATAATGCAGTATTGAAAATAAATATTTCTTTGATTGTAAAATTAAACCTATATTTGTAGGCTTAAGGTAAACCTATCAAAGCAGATACAAAAAACAACTGCCCAAATAAATAGTTATAAATACATTACCTGAGGATTAGATAAAGGATGAACGAAGTAAATAACGGTCTGTATGACCCAAGTTTCGAGCACGATGCCTGCGGTATAGGTTTTGTTGCTAACCTTAAAGGACGAAAATCACACCAGATTATCGAGGATGCTATTCACATGCTAACTCGTATGGAGCACCGTGGTGCTTGTGGTTGTGAAACCAACACTGGTGACGGTGCGGGTATCCTTATACAGGTTCCTCACGAATTTTTCGTGGATGAGTGTTTGAAGTTAGGCTTTAAGCTGCCTTCTTTCGGCAAGTATGGTGTGGGTATGGTTTTCTTCCCATCAGACGATAAGCAGAGAGAAGAATGCCGTACTATTCTTAATAGAAATATTGAGAAGTTAGGCTTTAAGCTTTTAGGCTATAGAGCTATCCCAACTGATGCCAAAACTGCTGACATCGGACCAACCTCATTCAATGCTCAACCAACTATTGAGCAAGTGTTTGTGGAAGCAAACGAAACTATCGCAGATCTTGACTTATTTGAGCGTAAACTTTATGTATTACGTAATTACTCAAATAACTTAATCGTTGATTCGGTAAGTAACTTAGCTGGAAACTTTTATATTCCAACTTTCTCTTACAAAACCATCGTTTATAAAGGTCAGTTAACAACTGCACAAGTTCGCCCATATTTCCCTGATTTACATGATGAGCGTGTTGTATCTGCATTAGCTGTAGTTCACTCACGTTTCTCTACCAATACATTCCCATCTTGGAAATTAGCTCAGCCTTTCCGTTACATTGCTCACAATGGTGAAATTAACACTGTTAAAGGTAACGTAAACTGGATCAAAGCTGCAGAAGCTAATTTAACATCAAAACTTTTCAGCAAAGAAGAGTTAGAGATGATTAAACCAATTTGCGACATTTCTCAATCAGATTCAGCTAACCTTGATAACGTAGTAGAGTTACTTACTTTATCTGGTCGTTCATTACCACATGTAATGATGATGTTAGTTCCTGAGGCTTGGGACGGAAATGAGCAAATGAGCCAAGTGAAAAAAGACTTCTATGAATACCATGCATCCATTATGGAGCCTTGGGATGGACCAGCTTCTATCTCATTTACAGATGGTAAAATAGTAGGTGCTACCCTTGATAGAAACGGTTTACGTCCATCAAGATACATTGTAACAAACGATGACCGTATTATTATGGCATCAGAAGCAGGTGTATTAGATGTAGATCCAGCAAATGTAGTTTTCCGTGGTCGTTTACAACCAGGTAAAATGTTTGTTGCTGATTTAGAGCAAGGTAGAATTATTTCTGACGAAGAATTAAAAAATGATATTTGTTCACGCAAACCTTATGGCGAGTGGTTGAAAAATAACAAAATCAACATTGCAGATTTACCAGAAGCTTCGGCATCGTACAAACCAATGGAAGAAGATGTTTTAATGAAACGTCAACTTGCATTCGGATATACAGCTGAGGATTTAAAAGTAATTCTTGCTCCAATGGCTGAAGATGGTAAAGAACCTCTTGGCTCAATGGGTGTTGATATTCCTTTAGCAATTCTTTCTGACCAAAGTCAGCATTTATCACACTATTTCAAACAATTATTTGCACAAGTAACCAACCCACCAATTGACCCAATTCGTGAAAGAATGGTTATGTCGTTGGTATCATATATTGGTGGTGCACTTAATTTATTAGACGAATCAGCAGAACACTGCCATACTGTTGCTTTAAAACAACCAGTATTAACAAATAAAGAATTAGCTAAGTTAAAATATATTGACCACGCTAAATTCCAAACAAGAAAAATCAATATTCTTTTCAAATCTGATGGAAAAGAAGGTTCATTAGAGAGATCATTAACCAAAATCTGCCAATATGCAGCAGATGCAGTTGAGGATGGCTATGAAATTATTCTTCTTTCGGATAGAGATATTGACAGTGACCATGCACCAATTCCTTCATTATTAGCTGTTGCGGCAGTACACCACCATTTAATTCGTAAAGGATTAAGAGGTCAGGTTGGATTAATAGTTGAGGCTGGTGATATTTGGGAAACACATCACGTAGCTACTTTAATTGGTTACGGTGCAAGTGCAGTAAACCCTTACATGGCATTTGAATCTATTGACAACTTGAACAAACAAGGCATGTTGTCGGTAAATTTACCAGAAGAAAAATTACACTATCACTACATCAAAGCTATTGGTGAAGGTTTGTTGAAAATATTCTCTAAAATGGGTATTTCAACTTTACAATCATACACAGGTGGTCAAATTTTCGAAGCCCTAGGTATTCACAAATCTGTAGTTGATAAATATTTTACAGGAACAGTATCTCGTATTGGAGGTCTTGATTTAGATGGAATTGCGAAAGAAGCGTTGATTAAACACAACTTAGCTTATCCAGAGAAATTTGTTCCAAAACAACGTTTAGAAGTAGGTGGTGTGTATCAGTGGAAACGTCGTGGTGAATTCCACTTATTCAACCCTGATTCAATTCACTTATTACAACATGCTACTCGTACTGGTGATTATTCAGTATATAAAAAGTATGCTAAAGTTGTAAACGACCAAACTAAAAAAGCAGCAACTTTAAGAGGACTTTTAACATTCAAAAAAGGAAATCCAATTCCTATTACTGAAGTTGAAAGTGCTGAATCAATATTAAAACGTTTTGCTACAGGAGCAATGTCATTTGGTTCTATTTCACATGAAGCACATAGCACATTAGCTATTGCCATGAATAGAATTGGTGCTCGTAGTAATACTGGAGAAGGTGGTGAGGACGAAGCTCGTTTCAAACCAATGGAAAATGGTGACTCTATGAGATCATCTATTAAACAAGTAGCTTCAGGACGTTTTGGTGTAACTATCAACTACTTAACTAACTCTGACGAAATTCAGATTAAAATGGCTCAAGGTGCTAAACCTGGTGAAGGTGGACAATTACCTGGTCATAAAGTAGATGATTGGATTGGACGTACACGTCACTCTACTCCTGGAGTAGGTTTGATTTCTCCTCCTCCACATCACGATATTTATTCAATTGAAGATTTAGCTCAGTTAATATCTGACCTTAAAAATGCAAATAGAAAAGGACGTGTTTCTGTGAAATTAGTATCAGAAGCGGGTGTTGGAACTATTGCATCAGGTGTAACAAAAGCAAAAGCTGATGTAGTGTTAATCGCTGGTCACGATGGTGGTACTGGAGCTTCTCCATTATCGTCTATCCGCCATGCAGGTTTACCATGGGAGCTTGGATTAGCTGAGACTCACCAAACATTGGTAAGAAATAAATTAAGAAGTAGAATAGTGGTGCAAACTGATGGTCAGTTAAAAACTGGTCGTGATATTGCAATTGCTACTTTACTTGGTGCTGAAGAGTGGGGTGTTGCAACAGCTGCATTAGTAGTAGAAGGTTGTATCATGATGCGTAAATGTCATTTAAATACTTGTCCGGTGGGTGTTGCAACTCAAGACGAGGAATTAAGAAAACGTTTCACTGGTAAACCAGAACATGTTGTTAACTTATTCAAATTCTTAGTTGAAGAGTTACGTGAAATAATGGCTGAGTTAGGTTTCCGTACAATTTCAGAAATGGTTGGTAGAGTAGATTTACTTGAAAAACGTGCTGATGTTGCAAACTGGAAATATAAATCACTTGACTTAAGCGGAATTTTACACAAACAAGAGCTTGGCGCAGAGGCTGGTTTATACAATTCTGAAGAACAAGATCATGGTTTAGAAGGTGTAATTGACTTTACACTTCTTGAGCAATCAGCGAAAGCTATTGCAAACCAAGAAAAAGTATATGCTGAACACCCAGTTACTAACCTTGATCGTACAGTAGGTACTATTTTATCAAATGAAATAGCTAAAGTTTATGGAGCTGCTGGTTTACCAGAAGATACTATCCACTTTAAATTTACAGGTACAGCAGGTCAGTCGTTTGGTGCATTTGCAGCAAAAGGTTTAAAACTTGAAATCGAAGGTGAAAGTAATGACTACTTTGGAAAAGGTTTAAGTGGTGGTAAATTAATCGTTTATCCATTTAAAGAATCAACTTTCAAAGCAAGTGAAAACATCATCATCGGTAACGTAGCATTCTACGGAGCTACTTCAGGTGAGGCTTACATTAAAGGTATGGCAGGTGAGCGTTTCTGTGTGCGTAACTCAGGAGCAACTGCGGTAGTTGAAGGTGTGGGTGACCATGGTTGTGAATACATGACAGGCGGTATTGCAGTAATTCTTGGTGAAACAGGACGTAACTTTGCAGCTGGTATGAGTGGTGGTATGGCATTTATTTATGATGCAAACAAATCATTCGAGCCAAAATGTAATAAAGAAATGGTTGATTTAGAGACTGTTGAAAGTGAGGATATCCAAACTTTGAAAACATTACTTGAAAATCACTTTAACTATACAAAATCGGAGGTAGCAGCAGAAATACTGAAAAACTTTGATGCTGAGTTGAAAAACTTTATCAAAGTAATGCCAAGAGATTACAAATTAGTGTTGTTAAAAAGAAAACAAAAAAAGGAGGAAGTGATCAATGGGTAAACCTACAGGCTTTAAAGAGTTCACAAGAGAGCTCCCAGCAAAAAGAGATCCTAAAGTTCGTGTAAACGATTACAAAGAACTATATATTGAACAAACTCCAGAGCAGGTTAATAATCAAGCTGCTCGTTGTATGGACTGTGGTGTGCCTTTTTGCCACAACGGATGTCCACTTGGAAATATAATTCCGGAGTTTAATGATGCTGTTTACCAAAATGACTGGGAATTGGCTTACGAAATTTTATCGTCAACCAATAACTTCCCAGAGTTTACAGGTCGTATTTGCCCAGCACCTTGCGAATCAGCATGTGTGTTAGGTATTAATCAACCTCCTGTAGCTATTGAGGAAATAGAAAAAAATATTGCAGAAAGAGCTTATAAAGATGGTTTAGTAAAACCACTTTTAAATATCAAACGTTCAGGAAAAACTGTAGCAGTAATTGGTTCAGGTCCTGCAGGTTTGGCTACAGCTGATCAATTAAATAAAGCTGGTCACACAGTAACTTTATTTGAGCGTGCTGATGCAATTGGTGGTTTATTACGTTATGGTATCCCTGATTTCAAATTAGAAAAATGGGTTATTGACCGTAAAATTGCAATTATGGAACAAGAAGGTGTAATATTTAAAACCAATGCAAATATTGGTGTAAATATTAACGCTAACGATTTAACTCGTGACTTTGATGCAGTGGTTTTAACAGGAGGTTCAACAGTACCTCGTGATTTACCAATTGCTGGTCGTGATTTAAAAGGTGTTCATTTTGCAATGGAATTCCTAAGCCAACAAAATAAACGTAATGCTGGTATTGATGTAAAAGTTGACCACACTGGTGTTGAATACACGAATGGTGATATTTTTGCAACAGATAAAAATGTAGTAGTAATTGGTGGTGGTGATACTGGTGCTGACTGTGTTGGTACATCAAACCGTCACAAAGCAAAATCTATTACACAAATAGAAATCAACGTAAAACCTCCAACCGAACGTAGCCCCTTGACTCCATGGCCACATTGGCCAATGATGTTACGTACTTCAACATCGCATGATGAAGGATGTGACCGTCAGTGGGCAATCAATACTAAAGAATTTGTTGGCGACGACAAAGGTAATTTAGTAGGATTAAAAATCGTTGAAGTAGGTTTTGAAACAGAATATCTTCCAGGTCAACGCCCTCAGTTAGTTGAAAAACCAGGTACTGAAAGAATAATTCCTTGCGAATTGGCTCTTTTAGCAGCAGGTTTCGTACATCCACAACACAATGGTATGTTACAACAACTAGGTGTTGAACTTGACGAAAGAGGAAATGTAAAAGCTGACAACTATAAAACAAACGTAAACAATGTATTTGTTGCAGGTGATATGCGCCGTGGACAATCATTGGTAGTTTGGGCAATAGCTGAAGGTAGAGAAGCTGCAAGAGCTGTAGATATCTACTTAACGGGTAGTTCAGTACTTGAAGCAAGAGATCTAGGATTACTTGATGTTATAAACGCTTAGTTTTAACATTCAGTTTATAATATAGAAAAGGGCAGCCGTGAGGTTTGCCCTTTTTTTGTAGAAGTATTTATTTAATGCAAGCATTCACAATACATTTTTTGCTATATTCGGAACTAGCAATTTTACCCTTAAATCTGTTGGATTGTGGAAAGGAACTTACTCTTTGCAAAACTTATTGAACTTTATCGTTTAAGTAAACAGCTAAATGCTCCCGAAGATTTAGCAAAACTTAAACATGCACTACGTGCTGCTGCTACTGCTCTCGATGGTTTAAAACGTGAAAATGGCGACCCATTTTTATACCACCCATTGGCTGTGGCTCAAATTGCAGTTACCGAAATTAGTTTAAATGCTACTTCTATCATGGCCATTTTACTGCACGAAGCTGTAAATGTGGGCACCATGGCTGTGGAGACTATCGCAAAAGAGTTCGGAGAAGAAGTTAACGAAATTGTTGTTGGTTTAAATAAAATATCGGCTTTAGCGCCTAAAACAAATCAATTACAAGCCGACAATTTCCGTCAGTTGGTGGTTTCATTTGCCACCGACCCAAGGGTAATTTTAATAAAACTGGCTGATAGATTAGATGTGATGAGAAATCTGCATCTATTTCCTATTGAAAAACAACTTAAAAAGTCTGACGAAACTTTAACACTTTATGCTCCATTGGCGCATAAACTGGGTTTGTACAAAATAAAATCTGAACTCGAAGATTTAGCTTTAAGGTATTCCCAACCTGAAGCTTATCAACAAATAACTACACAACTTGCTGAAAGTGAATCCCAACGAAAAGAATATATAAAATCATTCGTTGCTCCATTACGTGAAGCACTGGGCAATACTGATTTAACTTTCGAGATTAAAAGTAGAACCAAATCTGTGTATTCACTTTGGGGCAAACTCAAAAAGAAAGGCATCAGTCTCGACGATATTTATGATATTTTTGCCATCCGAATTATTCTTGATACAGAAATTACACAAGAAAAAGCGGCTTGTTGGAGGGTTTTTTCTATTGTTTCAGAAAAATATTTATCAAATCCTGAAAGGTTAAAAGATTGGATATCAATACCAAAATCAAATGGTTATGAATCTTTGCATGCAACAGTAGTAGGGCCAGGTGGTAAATGGGTTGAAGTGCAAATTCGAACCAAACGCATGGACGAAATTGCCGAAAACGGTATTGCAGCTCACTGGCGCTACAAGGGTGTAAACCAACAAAAAGGTTTAGACGATTGGCTTACTGAACTTCGAAACCTACTCGACAATTCCGAAAATCACGACGATTTAGCCGAAAACTTACGATTAGAACTTTACCAAAAAGAAATTTTTGTTTTTACCCCAACCGGCGATTTACGAAAACTTCCCGCAGGTGCTTCGGTACTTGATTTTGCTTTTGATATTCATACCGAAGTAGGTGTGCATTGTACTGGTGCTCGAATCAACAAACGTTTGGTTTCGATTAAAGAAACCCTTAAGAATGGTGATTTAGTTGAAATTGTAACTTCTAAAAATCAAAAAGCTACTTCAGATTGGTTGCAATTTGTAATTACTTCGAAAGCAAAAAACAGAATTCGCCAGAGTTTGAAGGAAGAGGAAATGAAAATTGCCAATCTTGGTAAGGAACAACTCGACCGAAGACTCAAAAATTGGAAACTTGAACTCACAAACGAAGTAGCAAATCTGTTATTGAAAAAGCTAAAACTTCATTCAATTACAGAAATGTATTCGCTTTTGGCTAATGATAAACTTGAGTTTGCTAAAATTAAAGAATTTATTGAAGAACACACTGGAGATAAACCAGTTGAGCATCAAATTAATGAAATCAATACCGTTGAAAAAAACATTGAAGGTGGCGATTACATGGTTATTGATGAGCGATTGGCAAATATTCAGTACAAATTAGCGGCTTGTTGCAATCCAATATTTGGTGACGAAATTTTTGGATTTGTGAAACTTGGCGAAGGAATTCAAATACATAGAATTAACTGCCCCAATTCGGCACAAATACATAAAATGTACGAATACCGAATTGTGCCTGCCAAATGGCGAAATACCGAAGAAAGCACTTCCTTTCAGTGTAATGTAAAAGTGATTGCCGAAGACGACATTAGTTTATTCAACAAAATAACTGAAATAATTAGCAAAGAGCTTAAAATAAATATCAGAGCTGCAAGTTTTGATACACACAATGGCTTACTCGAAGTTCATATTAAAGTACTGATTCACAATACTAAACATCTTGATATGCTTTTACACAGAATTACAAGAGTAAAAGGTGTGTTGAAGGTGAATAGGTTGGAGTGATGTATTATAAAAAAAACTAGCGAAAACTTACACTTCGACAAGCTCAGTGACCGTTTTCGAGTTATTAGTACTCGAAAAATGAACTTTTCGGTTGCTGAGCCTGTCGAAGCATAAGTAAAGTTAATTTTTCGCTGAATACAACTATAAATTATAATTTTTACGTTAACAACGGTCGTAGACCTTGTTAATCGTACAAACAATAAGTTCAAATTCCAAGCTATTGGATTCTGAAATATAAATTCATACTTTTGTTATAGCAGTTTAACCTAAAGAATTAAACTACTTTTACTTAAAACGTATTCATTATGAAAGCTTTATTACAAATAGTATTAGCTATATTTTTATTGAGTAATATGGCTTTTGCACAATTTAATGACGACGTTAACAAACCACGGACTTCTGAACCTTACCCCGCACCTGAATTTACTGTTAAAGATTCACTTGGAAATGATATTTCACTTTCGCAATTCAAAGGCAAAGTGGTGGTGCTTGACTTTTGGGCTACTTGGTGTGGACCATGTATTCAGGCAATGAAACAAAGCAAAAAATTAAAAGAACATTTTGCTCAAAATGATACTGTTGTGTTTTTTTATGTTTCAGTTGATAAGGACAAAACCAGATGGAAACAGTTTTTAATAGACAGAAAACCTGCAGGTGTACATGCAAATGCTATTGGTTCGAATGACGAAGGCAAAATCCGTAAGGAATATGATGTAAAATACATTCCTAAATTTTTTATTATTGACAAAAGAGGATATGTTGTAAATGATAATCCTGATTCAATAGGAAGTGAAATTGTACAAGAAGAAATTGAACATTTATTAACACAAAAGCAGTAATGAATATAGGTTTTGATGCCAAACGTGCTTTTGTAAATGGCACAGGATTAGGTAATTATTCACGATTTGTAATCAATCAATTATCAACTCAATTTCCCGAAAACAATTACTTTAGTTACACCACCAAAATTACTGATAGATTTTCGCCAGAGGCAAACAATACAGTAATCACTGCCCCAAAATCAAAATTAAAACAAGCGTATTGGAGAAGTTTCTCTATTAAAAATCAACTTGTTAAAAACGATATTCAAATTTTTCACGGCTTAAGTAATGAATTACCTTTTGGTATTGATAAACTCAAAAAAATTAAATCGGTAGTTACAATTCATGATTTAATTTTTATGCGGTTTCCTGAATTTTATCCTTTTTTTGATAGATTAATTTACAAAAAAAAGTTTGAACTTGCTTGTAATCAAGCGGATGCCATAGTTGCCATATCGCAACAAACAGCCAATGATATTCAAGAGTTTTTCAAGATTGATGATTCAAAAATCAAGATTATTTACCAAGATTGTAGTTCACTATATCATCAAAAACCTAGTAATGAGGAGATTGATGCAATTTTAAAAACATATAATCTTACCCAAAATGAATACATTATTTGTGTAGGAACAATGGAAGAACGAAAAAATCAATTAAAACTCGTTCAAGCATTAGCCCAAACAAATAATAAGTCTATTAAACTCGTTTTTGCTGGCAAACCAACAGATTATAAAAAACTAGTAGTTGCTGAAGTAGCAAAATTAAAACTTCATTCACAAGTTCAGTTTTTAGATTACATACCACTCAATCACCTACCGGCTTTGTATAAAGGTGCTCGAATAAATGTGTATGTTTCTGTATTTGAAGGCTTTGGAATACCTTTAGTTGAAGCAGCAAACATGGGTACGCCCATTATTACATCCTTAGGTTCGTGCTTTGCAGAAGCTGCTGGCGAAGGTGCGGTATATATTAATCCAAATGATATTTCGTCTATTGCAAATGCTGTAGATACAGTTTGGAATGATGAGGAAAAACAAACAAAAATGCGTAATGCAGGTTTAATACATGTACAAAAGTTTAGACCCGAAATTACAATCAATCAATTACACGAACTCTATAAATCATTGATATAAAATGAGTAAACCATTAATTTTAATCTCAAACGACGACGGAATTACCTCAAAAGGCATAAGCACTTTGGTAAGATTAATGAAACAATTAGGCGAGGTGGTAGTAGTAGCACCTGATAGTCCGCAGTCGGCAATGGGGCACGCCATTACCATAACCAAACCTTTGAGATTAGATAAGGTTTCTATTTTTGAAGATGTGCAAGCATATCAATGTTCAGGCACACCGGCAGATTGTGTTAAATTAGCTAAGAATCAAATATTTAAAGAGCGTCGCCCAGATTTAGTAGTAAGTGGCATAAACCACGGAAGCAATACTTCAACAAGTGTGTTGTATTCAGGTACCATGTCGGCAGCAATTGAATCAGCGCTTGAAGGTTACCCTGCCATAGGTTTTTCACTTTGCGATTGGGGAGCAGATGCCGATTTTTCGCATATTGAATCGCATATAGTACAAATAGCAAAAGAAGTTTTAAACTCGGGCATACCAAAAGGATTATGTTTAAATGTAAACTTCCCTCCAAAACAACACGAAGCAATAAAAGGTGTAAAAGTTTGCCGACAAGCAAATGCTAAGTGGGAAGAAGAATTTGACGAACGCAAAGACCCACACGGCAGAAGTTACTATTGGATGACAGGTAATTTCGTAAATACCGACAAAGGCGAAGACACCGACGAATGGGCAATCAACAACAATTATGTTTCAATTGTGCCAACACAATATGATTTAACAGCTCATTATGCTATCTCATTATTAAATAGTTATACTAATTTGGTGGGGTAGGAAAATTAAAGATTAAGAAAGTGAATAAATGCCTTATCATATATATTTATCTAACATTCTTTTTTGTTTCTTGCAAACAAAGTATTAATTATGATAATATAAAAATCAAAGACGGTCTCTATATTGACTCTAATAGTGGAGATGCTTTAGACGGTCAATATATTAGCGTTTCTTCTCCTTCAAGTGAAATAACAAAAGAAAATGTTATTACCTGTGAATATTCAAATGGAATACCAGTAGGAGATTGGACTGAAACATATGGAGGTGATTTGATACATAGCGGAAAATATTTATCTGAAGAAAATACCAAATCAAGTATCCAAAAGCTAACTAAATGCAAAAGAGTTGACTTGGATAATTGGAAAGAAGCAGATTTTCCATTTTTAAATATTGAGCTTATTGAACCAGTTGTTACAGATACTTTGACATTGCAAAAAGTATCTGAAGTAATTAAAAACAATCTCTTTAATAAATATAAATTCAAAGTTGTCAAGATTGACTCAATTGGTAATACTAATAAAAATTTTATTTATGAGTTTAATATAAAATAATGATAAATCACTCATTATTTTATATTTACCCTACTCGACCTCGTTTGTAACGAGGTTGTTGCGAGAGTGGCGTTTTTAACACCTTTTATAAAAATTTTCAAAAATCCCTAACAGAATGCTCTGTGTTATGTCGCCCTTTCAGGGCTTGAGTGTTTCCAAAGCCCTGAAAGGGCGATATAACTTAGAGATGGGTATAGCCCATCGGTAAAATGTAAATCTAATTTGTAATTATTTTACATTTCTAACCCCATTAAGAAAAATATAACCTACACAAACTTACCCAAAAACTCATCCTTCTTTGTAGGCGAAACTTCCACATGCGTGTTGTCGCTCATGGTAATGTAGCCACCTTTGCCTTTGGTGTATTTGGTAACAAAGTTGATATTAATCAAATGTGATTTGTGTACTCTTACAAAATCAAATTCGGTTAAACATTCTTCGTAAAACTTAAGTGTGCGACATATAAGCAGTTTTTTGCCGTTTACTAAATGAAACTCTGTAAAATTATCTTGAGCTTCGCAACGGATAATATCACTTAAGCTAATTACCTCAAAACCATCTAAAATAGGCAAGGTAATTTTTTTCGAAAGTTTATTTACATTTTTGAGGTTTTCAATCAGTATTTTGGTGTGATCAGGTTGGTTTGATTTAACTTTATTTTGTTTTATTTTTTGAACAGCTTCAATTAATTCATCAATATCAACTGGCTTTAAAATATAATACGATGCACTCAAATTCAATGCTTTAATAGCATAATTGCTAAATGCAGTTACAAAAACAACTTCAAAATTACACTCACCAACTTGCTCCAACAAATCGAATCCGTTGCCAAAAGGCATTTCAACATCTAAAAATACTATGTCGGGCTTGGTTTTATGAACCAATTCTACACCAGTCTTTACCGAATCAGCCATACCCAATAGCGTTACCTCCGGACAATAACTTGCCAAGTAGTTTTTCAAGGTTTCCCTTCCTGATTCTTCGTCTTCAACAATTATTGCAGTCATTTGTAGTAGTTGATAGTGGATAGTTGATAGTGTACAGTTTTAGAACTCTGAACCCTAAACTCTTATAAACGGAATAGATATATTTACTTTTGTACCAGCACCAGTACTTGGGTTTAAATCAGTGATTACAACCTTCAAATCAGTTTTATAAATATCATTGATTATTGCCAAACGGGTTTCAATATTTTTCAAACCCATTGATTCATTTTTCTTTTGATTATGGGTTTTTAATTCTTGTGATTTTTTTCTACCAATGCCATTATCTGTAATTTGAACTTCAATGCATTTATCTGTTGCCCAAATATTTACAGTTAGTAATCCTTTGGTTTCGATATATCTTAAGCCATGCCAAACGGCATTTTCAATATAAGGTTGAATCAACATGGGTGGCACTTTATATTGCTCAACAAATGTTTCTTGCGATACTTCAAATGTATATTCAAACTTATTGCTAAACCTGAAATGCTCTAGTTTTAGATACAATTCCAAAACCTCAATTTCATCCGAAAGTGCAACAAAATCTTGTTGTGAATTTTCTAATACTGAACGCATTAACTTTGAAAAATCAGCCAAATATTTGTTTGCAGTACGTTGGTCATTAGCCGAAATAAAACTATTTACAGAGTTTAATGCATTAAAAATAAAATGCGGATTCATTTGGCTTCGCAATGATTTTAATGCCAATAATTGATTCGCTATTTTTTTCTGACGAATATTTTTATACAACAAATAAGCTGAAACAATGATAATACACATGATTAAAATTAAGCCATAAATCAAAGTGTTTTTGAAAGCCTTTTCATTTTCTAATGTGTTGATTTTTTGTTGATTAAGTTCTTTGTCTTTCAATAAAAAATTTATTCTTTGGTTTACCTCCGAAATGCTTTTTTGGGTTTCTAGCATGTCATTCAACGAAGCTTCATCTTGACGTTCTAATGAATCATTTAGGCGAACATATTTTCTATAATTCTCTAATGCTTTTTCGGCATTTCCTTTTTGCTCATAGGCTTTTGAGAGGGCTTTGTAGGCTTCTTTTTTCTCCTCAAACTGTCCGAATTTTTCGGATTGTTTAATAGAACGTTCCAAGATAGGGATCGCTTTGTCGGGTTTATTTTGTTCAATATAAGTTTTAGCATCATCAATGATAAGCGAATTATTTACCTCTGACTTTTCCTCCTCAACTGCAACTTCCTCACTTAATTGAATTGATTTATCAAACTCTTTATCAGCGTTGTATGCTTTTTTAAGCTTTTTACTTTGTTCAAGCACCAGTTTTTTGTCATCCAATTTTTCGGCAGCTTTTACTGAGTTTTTTAAATACACCTTCGATTCAGCTTTTCTGTCGTTTTGTGCATATATTTTACTCAAATAATCATTGGCTTCAACAACTAATTCGTGTTTAGTAATTGCCTTTCCAGCATCCGAAACATATTTAAAATATTTAATTGCTTTTGCGTTATCTCCTTGAAAATAAGCTATTCTACCTTTTGCATTTTGAATCCAAGCCAAGTTATTAGCATTGGCAATATATGCCATGTCGTTTTCAATTTGAGCAATATAAGTCAAAGCTTTTGAGTAATCTTTTTTACCTTCGTAAGCTAGTGCCAACCCTTGTAAAATTTCAATATCGTTCGTTTTTGAATTTGTTTTTGATTTCAATTTAAATGATGAAGTTGAAATAGCTTTATCATAAAAAAGTATAGCTTGGTCAAAATATTTTAAGTTTAAATTGGCTTTGGCTAAAAGTTTATAACAATCTTTTTCATCAATTGAACTTCTGTATTTGATAGCTATATTCAATGCTTTTTCAAGTAAAACAATTGATTTTGAAGGATTTTTATTGATAAATATTTTAGCAGAATCAATTGCATTGTTGTATTCAATTGGTAAACCACCAAATTGAGTTTTGGCAAATACCTGAATACTTACTAATGAAATAAATATAAATAAAATGAGTTTTTTCATTTTGATGATTTTATTGCAATGCAATTTAGCCAAGATATTCAGTAGTAAAAAATTATAAACTAAGCCAAAAGGTGTGTTTACTAAGTGGGAAAAGTCCAGACAGATAATTAAATCTGTCTAGCTCAAAAAAAAACAATATTTTATCTAAAAACCACCGTTTTATTACCACTTACAAAAACTCTATCATCTAACACCAATTTCAAAGCATCAGCAAGCGTAACACGTTCCACTTCTCTACCTGCCTCAATCATATCTGTTAAAGTATCTGTATGGTCAACAGAAACTGTTCTTTGAGTTACAATTGGACCTTCATCTAAATCATTATTTACAAAATGTGCCGTAGCTCCAATCATTTTTACACCACGTTCATGTGCTTGTCGGTAAGGATTTGCACCAATAAATGCAGGTAAAAATGAATGATGTATATTGATAATTTTTTCTGGATAATGTGATACAAACTCAGGAGAAAGAATGCGCATAAACTTAGCAAGTACTAAATAATCAGGAGTGTATCTATCACTTATAGAAATAACTTCAGCTTCAAATTCGGCTTTTGATTTACCCTCTGTACTTACATGATAAAATGGAATCGCAAAGCGAGCTGTTAAATCGCCCAACACTTCATGATTAGCAATTACACATTTAATGCGAGCATTTAATTCTCCAAAATGATGTTTTAATAATAAATCACTCAAACAATGGTATTCTTTTGTTGCTAATACAACAATATCTTTTTTCTCTTTAGGGTTAATATCAATTTGTGCATCAGTTGGTAATTTTGAAGCTAATTCTTGTTTAACTATATCAATATCAAGTGCTCCACTTAATTCCATACGCATAAAAAATCGAGCATTTTCTTTGTCAACATACTCACGCATTTCTTCAATGTTTACGCCATAGTTAAACAAAGTAGTAGTAATTGCAGCAACTAAACCTTTGGCATCTTCACAAGTAATATGTATTATATGAGTAAGTATATTATTTTGCATCGTATTTTCGTTAATTTAGCAACAAATTTAATCAGCTATAAATTATAATTGCTTATTATTCTGAAATATTCACTAAAAAATATTGTTTTCATAATATCATTTTTGCTAGTATCTATCTGTGGAATGGCTCAACACCAAAGTCATACACTATTAGAGAAAGGTAAAAAACTATTAATTGAAGGTAAAACCAAAGCTGCTGAAGATACTTTACGTAAAGCATTTTCAAGTAAGGAGGTTCTTCCTGATGAACTTTGCTATTATTATGGAATAGCATTAGCCAAAAATGGCAAATTAGAAAAAGCGTTACAGTTTTTCGAGAAATATGAATCTCTATCAAAAGGAACAGGTAGTTTACACACACAAAATGAAAAAGCTATTGCAGAAATAGGCATTCAAATTTGTACTCAATGTAAAGGCAAAGGCACATATTTACATAGTGATACATGCAAAGTATGTAAAGGTGTTGGAGAAACAACTACATCTTGCACAGTGTGTAAAAGCACAGGTAAAGTTTCTTGTAGTCATTGTTTTGGGCAAGGAGTAATAAAACAATCAAACGGACTTACAATTTGGTACAAAGATTGTAGTGTGTGCAACGGTTCAGGTTTTGAAACTTGTAAACGATGCCAAGGCACACTAAAACAAAAAGAACATTGTACAGTATGCAAAGGCAAAAAAGTAACTACAACCAGAGTTACTTGCAAACTCAAGCACGTATCAACTAAACATTAATTAATAACCTCATTCAATATGAAAAAGCTATTCGCATTATTAATTATCCTATTAGGATTCAGTTATTTAACACAAGCTCAGGCAGATTTTAGTTTCGAAAAAACCGAACACGATTTTGGCATTGTAAAAGCAAGTAGCGATACTATTTGGTATAGTTTTAAGTTTAAAAATACAAGCCAAGAGCCATTGGTAATATCAAATATTCAAACTGCTTGCGACTGTACACTTGCTGATTGGACCAAAGCACCAGTACTTCCTGGTAGAACAGCTGTAATTAAAGCAGGTTACAAGCTGAAAGGAAAATCAGGAATGTTTAACAAAACACTAACGATTTCGGCTAATACCATACCGGCACAAACAATTTTAACAATTAGAGGAGTAATTAAGTAGTTATCAGTTTTCAGTAATCAGTTTTCAGTTTGATTATACCTACTGAAAACTGATTATTGACAATTGACTACTGAAAACTGACCACTATAAACTAAAAAATGGAACAAGCAAACAACCCATTACACGGCATCACTTTAGAAACTATTTTAACTGATTTGGTTAAATATGTTGGTTGGGAAAAAATGGCAGAAAAAATAAAAATTCGCTGTTTTATGTACGAACCCAATATTAAATCAAGTTTATCATTTTTACGCAAAACCCCTTGGGCTCGCCAAAAAGTAGAAGTAATGTACACTTTTAACCTAAAGACAATTAATAGATTAAAAGCTGAGGAACAAGCGAAGGAAGGATAAAAATCAATTATATTAAACAAAACACTAATTAAATTTTAAATTTACTAAACCTATTATTTCATTTAAAACATTAATAAATACATATTGAAAGTGTTTTAATTCATTTATTTTATCAAAAGTATATTGTATCAAAAATAATTTATATATTCGCACTGTTAAAGCAGAAAAATTGCCTCGCTTCGATTTTGTAATTGCTTTATTTTTAACGAATATCTAAAAAATCATCTTCCATCATTTACTGTCATTGCCAAGTGTTAATCTACACTAGCTGCAGAAGATTTTAATACTATTTATGTATAACATTGACGAATTGAACGACAAACTATTGTCGGAGCTAAGAGAATTAGCAGAAACAATTGGGCTTAAAAAATATAAAAGCCTATCAAAAGAAGATCTTATTTACAAAATTTTGGATCAGCAAGCCGTTTTACCACAAGCTGAAATTGATAAAATTAAGAAATCAGATATTTTACCTGTAAATAACTCAGCTCCTGTTGTTGAAGAAAATCAAGCAGCTCCAATAGTTGAAATTCCTACCATTGAAACTCCTAGAAAATCGTTTGTTAGAGAAAAAGTTGCACAAGCTCCAAGTAATGAGGAAAGTGCTGCTGATTCAAAACAACCTCGTTCAAGAGTGAAACGTGAAGCAGTAAATGTACCTATTCCAACTATTTCTTTCGGAGAGCCAGTAGCAAGTTCAGCACCTGCACCTCGCCCAAGAGAAAGAGCTGTTGAAAACAATGAACCATTACAAGCACCTGTTCGTCAAGCTCCTGCACCACGTCAGGCAATAAACAATAATGCTCCTCAAGAAATTCCTACAATTCCATCACGCCCATCAAGAGTTTCACCAGCTCCTCGTCAGAGAGCCGTAGAAATTCCTCAAGAGCAAGTTGAATTTAAGGAAGAGTATAGCAATAATGAAATTGAATCAGAACAAGTAATAGTTGCTGAAAATAATACTATTGCAGAATCAAACCCAGTTTCAGAAAACACAACTACTGAATCAAATTCAGGTACAGAAGAAACAACAGGGATTTTCCGTAGAAAAGCACCAGACGGATTTGTACTACCTGAAGACCCAATGGCTGGACAATTAAACCGTCGTCCTGCACGCCAAACTCCATCAATTAACTTAAAAGATTTTGATGGTATCATTGAAAATGAAGGTGTATTGGAAGTAATGCAAGAAGGATATGGATTTTTACGTTCATTGGATTACAACTACTTAGCTTCACCAGATGATATCTACGTTTCACCATCTCAAATCAAATTATTTGGATTAAAAGTAGGTGATACAATTAGAGGCTCGGTACGTCCACCAAAAGAAGGAGAAAAATATTTCGCCTTATTAAAAATAGAATCAGTTAACGGTAAAACTACCGAAGCTATAAGAGATAGAGTTGCTTTTGAGCATTTAACACCACTTTTTCCTCAAGAAAAACTAAACTTAACAACTTCTCCAAGCAACTTATCAACACGTATTTTAGACCTATTTGCCCCAATAGGAAAAGGACAACGTGGTATGATAGTAGCACAACCAAAAACAGGTAAAACTGTATTATTAAAAGATATCGCTAACGCTATTGCGCATAATCACCCAGAAGTTTATTTATTAGTATTACTTATAGATGAACGCCCTGAGGAGGTTACCGACATGCAACGTAGTGTAAAAGGCGAAGTAGTATCAAGTACATTTGACGAAACCGCTGACCGCCATGTAAAAGTGGCAACAATGGTGCTTGAAAAAGCAAAACGTATGGTAGAATGTGGACATGACGTAGTAATCCTTCTCGATTCAATTACACGTTTAGCCCGTGCTTACAATACTGTTATTCCTTCATCTGGAAAAATACTTTCAGGTGGTGTTGATGCAAATGCATTGCACAAACCAAAACGTTTCTTTGGTGCAGCACGAAATGTTGAAAATGGAGGTTCGCTTACCATTATTGCAACAGCATTAATTGAAACAGGTTCTAAAATGGACGAGGTTATCTTTGAAGAATTTAAAGGAACTGGTAACATGGAACTTCAATTGGATAGAAAAATCGCTAACAAACGTATATATCCAGCTATTGATGTACCGGCTTCAGGTACTCGTCGTGAAGATTTACTGATGGATAAAGATGAGCTAGCTCGTGTTTGGATATTACGTAAATATATGTCAGATATGACCCCAATAGAAGCAATGGAATTCCTTCAAGATCGCATGCGAAACACACGCAGCAACGAAGAATTCTTGCTTTCAATGAATGGATAGTTTAGAATTTAATTAAGAATTAACAATTAGTAATTAATAGTTTAACTATTACAAATATCGTCTTGCTAGATATTAGATCTTTATTAGTAAGTGAAAATTAAAATAACTGATTTTTAAATGAATATTAAATTTAACTATCAAGTCAATTACAAAAATATTAATTCTTAATTACTAATTATTAATTAAAAACGAATGTCAAATATAGTAGCAATAGTAGGTAGGCCAAATGTTGGGAAATCCACTTTCTTTAACAGATTAGTAGGTCACAGACAAGCCATTATGGATAACGTAAGCGGGGTAACTCGTGACCGTCATTACGGATTTGCTGAATGGCAAAACCAAAACTTTACCATCATTGATACCGGAGGATATGTAACTGGTTCAGATGATGTGTTTGAAGAACAAATCAGAAAACAAGTTACCCTTGCTATTGACGAAGCCCATGTAATTCTTTTCATGGTTGATATTGATGCAGGTGTTACCGACTTAGATAGAGAATTTGCAAACGTACTTCGTAGAACTAAAAAACCAATATACATAGTTGCCAACAAAGCAGATACACCTGCAAAAAGCAATTATTATGGTGAGTTTTATGCCTTAAATATTGGTTTAGAAATATTCACAGTTTCGGCACAAAACGGTTCAGGAACTGGTGAATTGTTAGAAGCAGTTGTTTCAAATTTTAGAGACGAAGACGCAGCCAACCCACACGCAGGAATACCACGATTCGCAATTCTTGGTCGCCCAAATGTTGGTAAATCATCTATGTTAAATGCATTAATTGGGCAAGAAAGAAGTATTGTAACAGATATTTCAGGTACTACTCGTGATGCAATTGACACACATTATACCTTATTCGGAAAAAACTTTATTATTACCGATACTGCTGGTATTCGTAAAAAAGCCAAAGTAACTGAAGATATTGAGTTTTATTCGGTGTTACGTTCATTAAGAACTTTAGAAACAAGTGATGTAGTTATCATAATGATTGATGCATCATTAGGTTTCCAAAGTCAAGATATGAACTTGATAGCATTGGCTCATAAAAACAAAAAAGGTATAGTGTTGGTGGTAAATAAATGGGATTTAATTGAAAAAACTACCCAAACCGCCAAAGAATTTGAAGATTCAATTCGAGCTAAAACTGCTCCAATAGATTATTTCCCTATAATATTTACTTCTGTAGAAACAAAACAAAGAATTTTCCAAGTTTTAGAAAAAGCAGAGGAAGTATATCAAAACAAAGTAAAACGTTTAAGTACCTCATTACTAAATGATGTAATACTGCACGAAATTAATTTATACCCACCTCCAGCAGCGAGAGGTAATCAAATTAAAATCAAGTACTTAACACAATTACCAACCAATTCTCCTACATTTTTATTATTCTGTAATTATCCAAAAGATATTATAGAATCATACCAAAGATTTTTGGTAAATAAATTCAGGAAACACTTTGGTTTTGAGGGAGTACCAATTACTTTATTCTTTAGAAAAAAATAATTGCCAAACATTTTGTTATAACAAAAACTTAATATACATTTGTGACACTAAATCTAATATCACAAAAATCTATTATGAAAAAAGTATTTGCTATCCTTGCTGTTGCTAGTGCATTCGCATTCGCTTCTTGTTCAAAATCAGAAAACACTGAAGCTGCTGCTACAGATTCATCTGCTGCTGCTCCTGCAGTAGAAGAGGCTCCTGCTGCTGATGCTGCTGCTGCTGATACAGCTGCTAAAGCTGATTCTGCTGCTGCACCTGCTGCTGCTCCAGCTGAAGAAAAAGCTGCTGAGGCGAAACACTAATCAGCTAGCGAAAGCTAATGGATTAAAAAAAGGCTTAGACATTTGTTTAAGCCTTTTTTTATGCTTAAAATTGAGTATGCAAAGCAAAGACACTCCACAGCCTGAATTAGTTTTTGGTAGATTTTTTCCGGAACACACCGTTAAAATGTGTTTGGATTTATGGAAGGCGCATGGTTTTAAGTTTATAGTTAGCAAAAAACGAAAATCTAAGTTTGGTGATTATCGTTACCAACACTCCAACGGTTCACACACTATAACAGTTAATGGAGATTTGAACCAATATGCATTTTTAGTAACTTATTTACACGAGGTTGCCCATTTAATTACCCACAAAAAACACGGCTGGAAAGTATCACCACATGGCCGAGAATGGAAAGAATGTTTTAAAGAAACAATGAATCCTTTTTTAGCATTAAACATTTTTCCTGATACGCTTCAAAAAGCTATAACTAGTTATATGCACAATCCGGGAGCTAGTTCTTGTTCTGACCCTTCATTAATGATTACGCTACAAAGTTTTGATAAAAAACAAGATGGTTTAGTATATCTTGAATCAATTTCTGTAGGCAAATCATTTAACTTTAGAGGTCGCATATTCACCAAAAAAGAACTTAAACGTACTCGTAGCCTTTGCGAAGAAAATGCTACTGGCAGAAGATATTTAATTGCAGAAATTGCAAGAGTTAAAGTAATTGAACATCAACATTAGTTCTACTTTGTCGCATTATGTAGGAATGTGCGTTTTGGGTTAGTTTTTTTAAGTATAATTTAAACTATATTAATGTACATTTTAATAAATAAATTTTATGGAATATATAATTGAAGTTGCCCAAAAAGAAGATTTACATGCTATTTTAAAATTACAAAAAGAAAGCTATTTGTCAGAAGCAATACTTCATAATGAATTCAATATACCTCCACTTACTCAAACATATGAATCAATTATAGATGAATTTGATAAAGGATTTTTATTTTTAAAAATTGTAATTAATAACAAAATTATTGCTTCTGGTAGAGGTTATACTTCAAAAGAAGGAATTTCATATATCTCAAAATTAGCTGTTGATGCCATATTTCAAAATCAAAAACTAGGTCAAAGTTTACTAAATGAGCTTGAAAACAGACTGAGTACTTGTTTAAAATATGAACTATTTACAGGGAACAAAAGTGAACGAAACTTGTATTTATATAAAAAATTTGGTTACCAAGAATTTAAACGACAATTAGTTAATGATAATTTATCTTTAGTTTATCTTGAAAAATCAAATAATCGGACAAAGTAAAAAATACCAATGTCCGATTATTTTCTTGAAAATTATTCTTTTACTAATTTATATATCAACTGTTTACCATTAATTTTTAAAGTTATAAAATACATTCCTTTGTTTAAATGTGAAATATCAATAGCGTTTGTTGGATTAGGTGAATACAAAATTACATTACCAATTAAATTGTTGATTTGAACCTCATCTACCAAAACTGAAATATTAATGATACCATTACTTGGATTTGGATAAATTTGAATTGAAGAAATGTTTTCACTTGATTCAATTGAAGTTAAAACTTCACAAGAACCAATGTCTGTCCAGTTTGCACTAGTAGCAGGATTATTATTTTGAGTCCAGTAAAGCGCTCGATACAATCTCCCATTATAAGAAACCACTTCTCCTTTACCAGCTCCTTTACTTGCATCACCTAGATAAAATGTGGTTGAGCTCCATGCAGTAGCTGTACAAACATTTATTACTGAATCTTTTACAATTACATTAACTACACTTGATACCGAACTTGCGCTTGAGTCATCATACGCTTTTGCAGTAAATGTATAATTACCAGCAGCAATATTTTGCCATATATATTGATAAGGTGCTGAGGTTACCGTTGACAAAAGTATGTTTCCATTGTAAAATTCAACTTTAGTTATTTTTCCATCAGTATCACTTGCTGTAGCTGAAACAGTTACATTGGTTTTACTTGTTAAATTTGCATTATTGGCAGGTGAAGTAATTGCTACAGTTGGCAATAAATTTCCTGCTTTTACTACTTTGGCATTGGGTATTTTACCATAAATTGAATAGTAACCAATACTTGCATATTCAGAATACCCTGTATTTAAAGGACTTCCATAACCTACACCATCAACAACTAAATAATAATCTCCAGCTGCAATAGTAGTTGATAGTGAAGTGTTTTGTGAACCTGATATGTCATTTGAAGTAACCAATGTATTATCAGCTTTGTACAAACTTACTTTAATATCTAGATTTGGTTTTACTTCAAAAGGTACTAATACCAAGTTAATTGCACTATTTGCACTTACTGAAAATTTAAACGCATCAACATCGGTACTTTTTTCAATTAAACCTTGAGTACTATTTCTTTTAACACTGTCGGATACAATAGTTAATACGCTTGCTGTGTTATAATCATTACCATAATCATCTGTTTTATAGCCAAATCCATTTGTCGCATTGGCAATTATTGCTAAATCGTCTTGTGTGTTATTTGCACCAGTATATTCTCCCTTCGACCATTGTGTACAAACTCGATTATAACCTGAGCCCATAATTGGAGCCCAAGTTCCATGTCCTGAATAATAATTTGTTCCTGTACCTCCATCATGCGTTAAACCAAATGCGTGCCCTAGTTCATGTGCCGATACTTCACCTAATTTTTCAGCTGAAGTAGTACTTAATGGATTACTTGATGAAAAACCTCCTGGAAATGAAAAACAAGGAGATGCCTCCGGACCAGACGAATAGTATCCAAAACCGCCAATACGTCCAATGCCAGTGGTTGAAACAGTTTGCCAAGATGCATTTCTTGTAACAATTAATCTTTGGCGTTCGGTAGCTGGATATGTTAAAAATACTGTTGAATCTGTAGTTACATTTACATTAAACGGACGATAATCTTCACTTACAACTTTCCAAACTGTAATTTCATTATCAGCAGAAATATTTGCTGGTGTACAATACCATGGCTGACCACTATTGTAGTTATTTGTCCACCAAGCATCGGTAACTGTATGACCATCAAAATCAATGTAAATTACTGCTTTACCAGCTGGAAAACTTTGTAATTTTCTTGATTCTGCAATGGTAGCTTGGGTTCTTAAACTTGATGCAGAAGTTTCAATAATTGGTCGGTTTGCTTCTTCTTCTGTGCATAATTGATTCTCAATCAGTGATTGTTCAACATAAACAAAGCCATTTTGCGAACTAATTTTCCAAACTTGTTTTGAAAATGGAGCTATAATTTCTCCCTCTACTTGTTGGTTTGAAATTCTGATACTTACTCCACCCTGGTAAGGAGTTTTCAAAATTCCATTGTACTCAATTATATTTTCACCAGAACTTGTATTGTTAATTACAAAATCAATATTTCCATTGACAATAGAAATTGAAACATTTTTTGATGAAAGTAAAGTGCTAAATTGCTGAACAGTACTTACGGGGATTTTTTGCGCCCAAAGTATATTTACTATACTTAAAAGACACAAATTAAGTAGATATTTTTTCATGATTTATTAAGGGGATAATTTTAGAATACTATCTTAACTTTTTATAAATAGTTTAATATTAAATATAAATAATTGATGAAATTAGTAATTTTAAACTTGAAAATAAGTTTTAGTATTCAATTTTATATTTCAATTAAATATAAATAGTTTTAACTTGCTTTTAGTTATAAATTAAAAAATTAGATGAAATATAAAATGTTGGTGCTCGACATGGACGACACCCTACTAAATGACAATTACCAAATTTCTCCACGAAATAAATCACTTTTAATAAAAGCTCAAGAATTAGGCGTATATGTGGTTTTGGCATCTGGCAGACCAACTCCTGCAATGATTAAGTATGCTCAAGAACTTGAAATGCAAAGGTTTGGCACTTACATGATCTCTTATAACGGCGCTGTTATTACCGATTTAAAAACTAATAAAACCGTATTTGAACAATCATTAACAGTAAAAGATATTCATGATTTATATGATTTTAGTGTTGAAAATAAGGTTGATATAATCACTTATGTTAATGGTAATATTTTAGCAAGCTCACACTCTAAATACGTTGATGTTGAACATACTATTACGAGTATGCCAATTACAATAACTTCTAATTTTAAAGCTTCAGTTTATACTCCTTCAATAAAGTGTATATTACTTGAGGAGCCAAGTTATTTAAAAACAGTTGAAACTAAGTTAAAATTAGCAATGCCAAATAAAAATGTATGTACTTCAAAACCATTTTTTCTGGAAGTAACTGAAAATGGCATAGATAAAGCAGCTAGTTTATCGAAACTTGCAGCAAAATTAAACATAAAACAAGAAGAAATTATAGCTGTTGGTAATGCATATAATGATTTAAGTATGATTCAATATGCTGGTTTGGGAGTTTGGGTTGATAATGTTGATAGTGAATTACGTCATTTAGCGAATATAATTGTTTCCTCCAATAATAATGATGGTGTTGCAGAAGTGGTAGAAAAATATATTCTTAATATTTGATAAACCCTATCACTTTCCTCTCCTTAAGTTACCAGCTTTGCCAGCCTGTTTTAATTGATTATAATTTGAACGTAATCTAAGTATCCAAAACAAACGTTCTTCTTCGTAAAAATCTTGAATATCAGGTTTGTATTGTCGGTAATGGTTATAAAACCCGAATAGTACCGATAATGATTTTTCGCCATTTGCCTTATTTACTTTATGGTAAATAGGGAAAATACTCTTTTCTACTTTACCATCTTTATGCACATTGGCATACACTAAATGTAAAAAACGAGTTTCGTAATCGCCATTTTGGTATTTGTTTTTATTGTACACTTTCCAAAGTATACTGTTGCTTTTTGAAATACCAATCTCATTATCATGTCGATATAAAAACCACGCAAATATAAATGTTTTGTTTTTAGGTGTTTTGTTATAATAATACAATGGTTGTATCGACGACAACAAAGTACTATCCGTTTTCTTGTACCAATAAATCGGTGCAAATCTAAATCTTTTCACAGAATCAGATTTTTCGTACTCGCACAAAGGCCAAAGGGCTGATATTTTGATACTTTTGGGTGTATTTTTTTGTCGGTAAAGGAAATACAACACATTAAATTTAAAACTAGAGTCTGTACTTTTTGCCGAAAACAAAGGAAACAAAAACAGCTTTTTAGTATTGTTTTCTTTAAAATATCCCAATAATGGGCTCAACATAAAATGCTTACTTTTCACACTTGAAGCTTCTGTTGATTTACCAAACGAAACCAATGGAAACAAGGTAAACGAGTTGTAGAATATATTTCGCATACTCTGTCTTGTCCTGAAATAGGTTTACACAAAGTAAGCATAAAATGGAAGGAAGAACAAAGGTTGTATACAGTGAAGCATTCAAACATTTAGTGTGTAAAGAGCACATCGATACAGGTTCAAGTTTGA
>JBEEOW010000040.1:0-28548 GCA_041191405.1 Bacteroidota bacterium | reverse complement strand
ATCTAAAACTACTACCTAAATTAGACATAAAAACGATTTCATATATGTTTACATTATTAGGATCAAATTTAGATTGTAATAAAAATATATTTAAATTTAATAAAAATTATCCTTCAGAATTTGGCAAATTATGTCTAAAGGAAACTTATGGACAAATAATTTATCAAAGTCAGTTAATTGATTTAATATATAATAGTGATATTTATTATAATATTAGCAAAATTTATGGCCTTATAAAAATTATTAATAAAAAAAGCGTTGACAATTATTATCAGTTTGAAAATTTAGTATTACCTGATGGATATAAGCTATTTGATTTATTAACTGAATTTACTCCTTTGTATAAAAATTCTTCTTATCCTGGTTTATTACTAAGAGATCAATACAAGGAAGCATATTATTTTTTAAAATCCTCAAAGAAATTTATTTAATTATAAATATTTAGTAGTAGTATTTCCAATTTTTAGTATTGAAATAGATTCTTCTTTCAACGATTTGAATACCTCACCTTTATTCAAATCGTTTTTTTAAACGTCACATCTTGACATAAATTTCTTAAAATTTGCAAATAACTAAAATACATTTCAATATATGAACGAAAAAGGATTTATAGAAAAAGTCATTTTACAGCATAATATGATTAAAGATTATGAAAATCACCCTTTTAATTTACCTTATATTAAACAAATTCAGACTTTGGATTTACATGAAAATGTAACATTTTTTGTAGGCGAAAATGGTGCTGGCAAATCTACTTTACTTGAAGCAATTGCAATATCTCTTGGTTTTAGTATAGAAGGCGGTACTAAAAGTATTCATTTTAAAACACATAAAAATAACTCGCCTTTGCATAAATATTTAAAAATCATTAAAACTCACAGAACAGCTTCAGATTTTCATTTTCTTAGGGCAGAAAGCTTGTATAATATCCTCACATATTTAGAAGGTTTAGCAAAAGAAGAGCAACCAGAATCCAATTTCATGAAAAGATATAGAGGAATGTCGTTGCATAATTACTCTCATGGTGAAATATTTTTAATTATAATATTGGAAGTTTTAAAAGGGAATGGATTATATATATTTGATGAACCTGTTGAAGCATTATCACCAAACAGACAAATGTCAATTTTAACTGCCATACATAATCTTGTTAAAAAGAAATCACAATTCATTATTGCTACCCATTCTCCAATTTTATTATCCTACCCTAATGCAATTATTTATAAGTTTGATGAAACAGGTATATCAAAGATAAATTACGAAGAAACAGAATCTTTTATTGTTTCAAAAATATTCATAAACGATTATGAAAAAATGCTAAAAATACTACTAGAATAAAAACGATTTAAATACCCCCCTCCCTTTATTCAAATCGTTTTTTTATAATTTAAATTTTAAGCCGACACAAATTGTCGGTTACCAAGTTTTGATTTGTAACTTATATTGAAACTCGATTAATGACAAATCTTGAAGAAAAAACATTTCATTATTATCTTAAACAAAGAAATAAGGGAATTCCATTTTCAAAAATTAAACAAAAAATGATTAAAAATAAAAGCTTTCAAATCCTTGAATTAAGGACTGAAAAAGCGTGGAATTCATTTCAATTTTCAGAAAAAAATATCAACAAATTATCTGATGTAAATAACCAATTAAGAGAAAAAGAACTGAATTTAATTGATGAATTTAATCTGATAAAAGAGTCTTTTAAAAATCATTTAAACGCCAAAGAAATTGAAGTGGAATTAGAAATAATTGTTTACATTAATGAAAAGTACAAGTATTATAAAATTTCTGATGATATAGATTTCAAACAATCTATTGGTATAAATGATAATTTAGATATTTTCAATGAAGACGATTGGAAAGAACCATGGATGCCAATAGAAACTAATAATATCAAATTTTGTTATTCTATGCATTGCTTAATAGCTTTAGGGCATTCGCCAATGATTACTTGGCAAGAATTAACACAAATTAATCGTATTGAAACGCAAATTAATATTAAACTACCCAATGCCCTTCAACCTATTCCTTGATGACCTCAGAACCATAGAAATGGTTTATCCTCAAAATGAATATAATTTTGTGGTTGTACGCAGTTATGAAGATTTTGTAAACCATATAAAAACGCATAGCTTACCTGATTTCATCAGTTTTGATAACGATTTAGGAGAAGATGAAAACAACAATCTTCTCCCAGATGGTTATGCCTGTGCAAAATGGTTAGTTTATGAATCTGGTTTAGATTTAGCAAACCTTCAATTTAAAGTTCATTCAGCAAATCCTGTGGCTAGAGTTCAAATTGAAAGTTTGCTAAACAACTATTTGAAATTCTTGAAAAGTTAATAAGTTAAACTATCTCCCAACTAATACAATTCAAAGCACCTCCCCCATTTTTAACAAAAGCTTTCATGGAAATTGGAAAAATCATATCACGTTTTGCATAATAAGGAAACGCTTTACCTAATTGCTCTAAAGCCTGTTCATCTTCTTCAATTCCAAATGCAGGAACGAGTATAATTTCAGGGGTTTGTAAAAAATTTATATACCCCCAATTAAAGTTTTCATCGGGTGATTTAACATCAAAATTGAGTTCTATAATTTTGAAAATTTTCAAAGCATCATAAAATTTTAGTTGAAATTCTGGAGAATACGTTCTGTAAAATCCATGTGTTAAAATGGTGTTTTCATCTACAAATCGAACCATGCCATCTGCATGTCCATACCGTTCTTCTTTATCCCAAGGAATTATAAAAACTTCCTCTAATTTGAAAGCTTTTTTAAGTTCTTCAACAACCTCTGATTCAGAAAATTGAAATTCATTTTCTAAAAATATTTTATCAGTCAAAATTGCTTTATTTTGAAACTTAACAATATTTCCACCATCTAAAACTAAATTAGTTTTGTATGTTTCGATACCTATAGATTTACAAACTTCAGCTGTATTGGTGATGTACGTCTTTTGATTTATTAAATAATCAGGATTATAAATATATTCAACAAAACTTCGTTTACCAATCTGAATTGGCATATAATCTCTTGCCCAAATATCTTTGGTTTTAGGCAAGAGATTATACTCAATTTTATGCTTATCTAGTAAAAAAGTTATTTGATTTAAAACATCTTTATACAGTTTATTAGATGTTAATAGTTGAGAAAAATAGAGCATATTTATTTCAATCTTGCTTTTAATGTTTGCCCAATTAACTCACCAATTGGTTTAAATTCTTCAGCTGTAAACTCATCTGTTTTTGCATTATTACACCAATAACAAGCCATTACACAGTTACCAACTGAATATTCTCTATTAGGTAATTTCCTGTCTAATTCAAGATTATAACCACGTTCGTTTTTCTTAAAAAGTTTTTCTTTTATACGTAATTCTTTAATTTCATCTAATGAAATCTTGCAATAAAAACATTCTTTTACACTATTAATCAATTCAAAATCAGCAGGCTTAAACTTAATTTCAAAAACTTCTTTTCTATATTTCAATTGCCATTCACTAATATTTGGCTTCAATTGATTTTCTAAATTTTTAATATCAGCATAAATATCATCTAATGATTTTTCGATACCTTTAATTTTCTCATTTCTTTCAAGTTGATAATATTGACTTGTATATTCTAGGACAAACTTTTCATATTCTGGTTTATCAATATCAAATGCAAAAAATTCATCTAAAGAAGTTTTATTTTCATTTCTTGTTACACAGTAGTATAAGTAAAATCTTAATCTCGCTTTAAAACTATCATTTGATTTGGTGTTGTAATTCTTCATATTCAATTATTAAATTTCTAATTCTTTATTTTTCCAAATCTGATTTATTTAAAAAAATATTATCTCATATTATTAATTCTTTCCAAATATGGTTTAAAACACTCTTCAAATTTTCTCGAATATTCAATAAAATAAGTTATCATTTCATCCCAATCTTCTTTATTTTGGATATTTACCCCCAATATTTGATGACTTATTCTACATGCATTTTTATTATCAATTCTATCCCAAAATAATTCAACACCTAGTTCATTTTCAATTAAATCTTTTGATTGTATAAGTTTATCAAAAATGATTTTATTGGCTTCTTTTGATTTATTAAAATAAATTTCAGTCCGTGCAAAAGTTTTAGATATTACCAAACATAGCTGAATGCTACCCCCTAATCCTCTTCCTATCCAAGAATCTTTACTAGGGCTAATTGTTTCAAATAATCTATGTACTTGATTACTTTTTTCTAAAAAATTAGCCCAAAATTCTATATTTATTGATGATCTTGAACTAATTACATTTTCCTCCTTTTTTTTATCAGATATTGAAATCATGTAATCTTCAATCTCTTTTTTTGCTGGAATAATTTGTTCAACATCTAATAAATACTGATTATTTAAATTTGACAATGAAACTTCAAAACATTTAATATTAAGAGAATATTTATTTCTTAGCCATAAAACAGTAGAAGTAACTTCTTTTCTAAAACTGCCAGCTACTAAAATTATCCTTTGTTCATTATTAAGACCAATTTCATCAAAATTGTCTTTATTAAGAAAATTTTTAATTTTTTCTTCTGCATTTCCAGATAAACCTAAATATTTCTGAAATATATCTTTAATTTTTTCATTTGTAAGTGTTGAACAATAAGATGCATATTTTAATGCTTGCCAAGTAACATCTCTTCCTGTATCATCTAACTTATTTTCTATTAACACAAGATTCCCTGATAAATCTATAGCTAATAAGTCTAATCGTTCTTGAGTATCATCGAAACCATTAAACTCTTTTTGAATAATTAACAAATCTTCTTTAAAAATTCGAGGTTCGTTAGCAATCCATTCTTGAAGATTTCTTCTTTCTTCAAAATTTGCATCCTTAAATTTCAATTTATTAATCTCTGTTACTCTATTTAAAGCTTGATCAATTATATACATATTCTAACAATTTCTAATTCTTTATTTTTCCAAAACTAATTTCTTTGTAATTATTAACTAATTCAAAATAATCATAATCAACACATTGCCAAAGTTCTTCAACATAAATAAACTCAAAAATTGTTTCGCAAATTGCAATTACAAGTTTATCATTTGATTCAAAGTTAATAATTACGTCAAAAATATCGCCTTTGTTCAGCTTTAGCAATAATTGTTGTTGCATTTCATTATAATCTTCAATTGAGAAATTATAATTCATAAATACTTCACCTACGATAAAAGATTCATTTTCATTACTAAACCTATGTAAACTCCAATAATTTTTAAGTGATTCTGTACTTTTAGCTTTACAAGTACAGAGTGTTATTGATTCTGAAATTTTACACATATTTCAACATCATTAGAATATTTCAAAATTACTAGTTTATATTGCAACCTATCTGCAATGAGTAAAGTATATTTCAAATAAACAAATTTTCAATTATGCCTGTAAATTTAGATGCACTCAAACGTTACCATATTTTAAATGAATGTTTTAGTAATAAATATGGAAAATATACCATTGAAAAATTGATAAAAAAGTGCTCTGATGATATTGGACACGATGTAAAAGAACGTACAATTCGTGAGGATATAAAAAACATGAGAAGTGGTGAGTTAGGTTACGAAGCTCCTATTGTAATTGACAAGCAAACTAAATGTTATCATTATAGCGACCCGAATTTTTCTATTAAAAATTGCACACTTAATTCTCAAACAATAAAGAATATTTCATTTGCTATCAGTATTTTAAAAGAATACAAAGGCTTTAACTTTTTTGAAAGTTTTAATGGAATTTTTGATAAGTTAGAAACAGATATTTATATAAAAACTAAAAATGAAATAGAGAATATTATTGATTTTGAGAAATTTACCTCATATATTGGTTTTGAAAATTTACAAACTTTATTAGATGCTATTATAAATAAAACAGCCATAAAACTTGAATATCAAAGATTTGTAAATGATAAACCTGCAACCCACATTCTACACCCTTATTTCTTAAAAGAATATCAACATCGTTGGTATCTACTAGCATATCTTGAAAGAAAAGATATGATTATTACATTAGCTTTAGATAGAATTAAATCAATTGAAATACAACCACTTATTAATTTTATTCCTAATACAAAATACGATTTTATTCAAATATTTGAAAAGGTAATTGGTATTTCTGAACCTAATTCAGAACCACAAGATGTAATTCTGAAATTTAAACCAATTGCAGGTAAATACTTCATCTCACAACCTTTTCATAAAGATTTTGAAATTATAACAGACAACGAAAACGAATTAATTATAAAAATGAATCTTCATATTAATTATGAATTAGAAAAATTGATCTTATCAAATTTAGGGAATATTAAAGTACTAGCACCACAAAGTTTAATTGATTCAATTGATAAAAAAATACAAGATTATTTAAATGAATAAACTTTTTATCTCATTGCAGATAGATTGCAATCTACTTAAGTAAAATTGTATCATAATTTAAATCAAAATGAAAACATACTCACTTTCAAGTAGCTATCAGCAATATTTAAACCTTATAAATGATAAAAAACAAGGTTTTAAAACAGGATTTAATGAGTTTGACAATCTTTTTAACGGGATTTACAAAGGTGGCTTAATGGTTTTAGGAGGAAGAACAAACCATGGGAAAACTTCAGTTCTTATGTCATTAGCTCAAAAAGCCAGCTTTGAATACAATCAAAAAGTACTATTTATTTCAACTAAAAATAAAATTGAAGATTGTTTAGCTAGATACATTGCCCCCATTTTAAATATCAGCATGAATGATTTGACCAATTTATCAGTTGATAATGAAAAGCTTAAATTAATAAATCAAACAATTTCAAAATTAGACAATATAACATTTATAGAATCTATAAATAAATTACCATCAGAGTTAATACAAGAAATTAAATCACAAAATGAAAATTTAAAATTTGATGCAATTTTTTTAGATGATATTGATATAGAAGATATAAAAACAGAGGCAGAATATTGGCAAGAAATTTCTAACGAATCTGGAAGAACACAATTACTTTGTTATTTATCATCATTAGCTTTAGAGTTAGATATACCAATTCTTGTTACAACTACTTTAAAACAGAAACTTGAAAAACGTGGTGGAGATAGAAGACCTCAATTAAAGGATTTTAAAGAATCAAAAAGTATAGAAAAATATGCTCATTTTATTGGAGGTATTTATAGACCAGTTTTATATTTAATCACACATGATGAGATGGGCAATTATGTTCCCAATCGACTAGAAATTAATTTATTAAAAAATATTTCTGGGCCAATAAAAACATTATATTTTAATTTTAATACTCATTCTTTGTCATTATATGAATTCAGTTTAGCTGATGATTACTTTGACAATCATAGCATTGAAGAATTGATAGAATTTATTTCTTGTAGTTCATATTGGGGAAATACCTACTCTTTTCTATATAAATTAGCTCATGAAGTTTTAAAGAATAAACTAAATAAATTAAAACAGTAAACACAAAATTTGAAAGATTAAAATTCATTAAAATAATTATGGAAACAAGCTCTACTTACATAATTAACAACACATACATTCAATCAATAAAACTGACTAATATAGATTTGGTAATGATCCATATTAACATTTATGATATAAATAATAACCCTCACAACAAAATATTAGACTTAACTTATTCTCAGTTTGATATTTTGATGAGGAACATAAATTTAGATAGTGATATTATTGAAAAGATTAGTAATTATTTGATGTCAATTTCTAGTGAAAAAACTGAATTTGAAACGTTTAATCTAAATACACAAATTTATTTATCAAATATATATTTTGTCTGTACTTTGGAAATGGATGAATTTATTGGTGGCTTTTATTTACCTGATTGTTATTCTTCTTTGATAGTAAATAAAATAATTTTTGAAAAATAATTAATCATTGCAAATAGATTGCAATGACTTTTAATATTTTTGAAAATAACTAATATTAAAAAAAGTATATGAGTAATTTTAATGAAGAAAAGGTTGTAAATGCTTTGATTGAATATTTGAAACCATTAACAAATGAATACAATTGGTTAAATAATAATTTAATAAATAGTATTCAACTTTTAATACCAGAACTTGAAAAATCGATTAATGATTACACCATTAAACATGAAATTTCAAAGTTTTTAAAAATCTATAAGTCTTCCGAAAACGAAGAGCAATTTATTAAAGTGGCAAACTGGATTGTTTCAGAATGGGGAGGTATTTCAAACAGCAAAGAAGAAAATACAACTCAATTATTAAAAAAAATATTTAGTAATATTGATAAACCACTTAAATCTTTAAGTTTTACTAGAATTGCAAGTACATCAAAGATTTATGCATTTTTTAATCCTTTGGACTATGCAATATATGACTCTAGAGTTGCAATTTCAATAAATTGGATTTTATTAAAAAATGGATTTATTGATAATTTTTTCCCAATCCCAGAAGGTCGTAATCCTAAATTAGCGAAAGTCGACATAAATGTTTTAATATATTTAAAATCAATTAAAAGTGGAATTAAAGAAGACACTTTATACTTACCGAAAAAAGAAACTTATATTAAATATATAAATGTGCTTAAAGAAGTTAATAAAAGACTTTTTGAAAATGAAAAAGAAAATATCATTTTGACAGAAATGCTACTTTTTTCAATTGCAGATAAAGATATTTATCAAGATATAGTTAATTCTGTTTCCTTAAAAATCAACTAATTACATTATGCACATTAAATATGCACTTGGGATTCTAGTATTTGTATTTTTTACTTTAATTCTAACCAACCCTACATTAGAAGAACATAAAGAAGCCACTAAATTAAAGTTTAATTCTTTGATGATTAAAGAATTTGCTAGTGAAAATTCAGGTGATTTAGTAAATAAATTAGCTTCAAGTGTTGGTTCACTTTGGGGTGGAGCTATTGTTAATGAACTTATTGACAAATTGCTAAATCGTGAAAATTATCTAATTTTTTCATTAACAAAATTTCAATGGCTTGATGAGAACAAAACTATAGGAATTGGGATTTTAGGCAACGTTTATCTTTTTGATAATTTGGATAAAAACTTGCAAGAAAACACCAAATAAAAATGAAACTATCAGCTTTACAAACCTCTCAAAAATTATTAAGAGGGGAAAATATAAATATTGAAGACATTGATTTTGGAAATTACTTTTCTCAATTAGATAAAAATAAAGATTTGATTTATGAAAATAAAAAACTTGAATATTTAATTAAAAATAAATCAATTAAATACAATTATACAGTTCGAGATTTAGGGTATGAAATCCTATCTTGTAAGTTTGGACAGAAATATTTTGAATTAGGAATAACCATTCTTGAAAAAATAAGAGATTATCAAACTATTGCAATATTTCTTTTTGAAGGCAAAACGTTAAATCAAAATATTGATTTAGGATTAGATTATTATTTTAAATCAATATACGAGGAAGGTGGATATGACTTAGGTTTAGAAGATTCTACTGAAACATATCTTGAAAAATTTGCAAATTCAGGCTTTACAAAAGCACAATACATGTTAGGTTTCTTATATTTTTATGGATATAGAACTGGAAGACTAGATAAAAATATACGTCTAATTAAAAATAAAACTAAATCTGTACAATGGATAAATAAAGCTATAAAAAACAATTATTTAGAAGCGTTTAAACTTAAAGCTGATTTTGAGTTAAATAGAAACAAACTAAAATCTGCCAAGGTATTTTTAATCAAATATTTCAAAAAAACATTTGGTAAATCGTTTAAAAACTCAATGATTTATCAGTATTTATATGATTACTCTTATAGATTAATTCAAATCGAAAATAATGAAAAATTTGCAATTGAATGTTTGGAATTAATTGCAAATGAAGGATTTAAATTAGCTCAAAAAATCCTTTCTGAATTTTATATGAACGGAATAATAGTAAGAAGAAATAAAGCTACTAGTTTGGCTTGGTATAAAATGTATGTTAAAAATTAAATCAAATTTTAAAATCAAATGAATAACGAACAATCAAGTACTAATAACGAGGATGAAGAAAAATATCCTACCTATGATGATTTTCTACATGTAACAAATCTTTTCTTAAAAGATACTAATATTCGATTAGAAGAAATACTTGTTAATTTAGCAATGGTAGGCGAACTTTCTGAATGGAATAAAAGTGTGAGAGAATTTAAGGGAGAAGTATTTCCCATAGATGGAGTTGATTTACTTGAAAGTTGTAAAGACCCAAATATTGTTCTATTAAGGCAAATATTAGAAAACATGTCTGAAATACATCTTCAATTCACTAAAAATAACCCTCAATTAGAGAATTTCTTTGAAGAGTAATAACCCAAAAAAACCAGCTAATTTCTCAATTTATATTTCTAGTATAGAAAGTCTGAATAATAGAAATACCTTTTTGTGAAATGAAATAATTAAAATAGTTTTTACACCTATTTATAATAAAGCAAGCATTAATTCAAACTATTTAAAATAACTCTATAATGAATAATAAATCACAATCAGAGATTTCAAAATCTAATATTAAAGCTAATGCTATACTGTCAGACTGCGAAAAATACCGATATTCACTTAGTCGTATTTGGGATAATGAAAAACCATTAGTATTATTTATAATGCTTAACCCTTCAACTGCTGATGAAAACAATGATGACCCAACAATTAGACGCTGTATTGGATATGCAAAAGATTGGGGATACGGTGGTTTTTATGTAGTCAATTTATTCCCATTTAGGGCAACAGACCCAAAGGATTTATTAACTGCAAGTTCAGTTGAAGGAGTTGAAAATGAGAAATGGTTTAGGGAGATTTCAGCACTTTCAAATTTAGTTGTTTGTGCATGGGGTAATGCTGGTATCGTTAATAAATTACATATGAAATTGGGCGATAGTTGGAAACCTTTGTCATGGATAGAAAAACCTTTACATTTTATAGAATTGTCTAAAGATGGAACTCCAAAGCACCCTTTATATTTACGAAAAACATTAAAACCTACACTTTATGATGCATCGAATTCTTTACTTTATTAATTCAAATTCAATCAACATTAAAAGAATTGAAAAATAAATAATTCGTTGTAGTTACACTGCATTCTCTGATTGTAATATTGTTTTATAAACAATGTTTATTAATGGAGAATAACATATATACACCGCAGATTTATAATTTCAATAATCTGTATCTCAAAGAAATAATTATTTCTGACTTAGAATTAGTAACCTTGGTTAGCTACATTTTTGATTCTGAAAATGAACCAACATTAATTCAGTTTTATTGCGAGTATAATATGCTAAATGAACTAATAGTCAATGAAAAATTACCCGAATTTGTTATCAATGACATTATTGAGTTTGTTTTGTTAGAACAATCTACAGAATTCGGTATTATTCCAAATGAATCAGTATTAGGGAAATTGTTTTTATTAGAGAATATAACTATAAAAGCCTATTTGCCTCACAAACAAATAGGTTCTATATTTTTACCTGCGGAACATGACGCATTTATAATAGACAATATTGTAATTAATAATTAATTTAAAAGGGAATAATATGGAAGGTGGACTTGAAAACTCAACAGGTTTATTAGCTGATTTAGATTATCAATATGACTTGTATATGAATTGGAAGTTTTTGGTGGATATAAAATCTAAAGATTTAGATGCTGTAGATTTTGCTAGAGTTCACGGTATGAAATACTCTGATTTTGTAGATATAATAAGAAAATTTGACGACAACCCAGAGACTTGTTACAAGCCAATAAATAAATAAATAAATAAATAAATAAATGATTAATTTAAGACATTATATAACAGCAAAGCCACCCAATTTCTCAATTAGGTGGCTTTTTCAGTTTTAAGTATTAATTACTCTTCCCACAAAGTAATGAATTACACAAAAATATAGATTTATTTTAGATTCACCCCTATTTTCAACTTAAATCAAATAAATCATAAATTTTTCAACATATAAAAGTAACAACACTAGTAAAATCAAACCTAGTTTTCAATTAACCAAACTACTTTTTACCCTATAAGAGTAATTTTTAAACCAATTTCACAAAACACCTCATTTTGTGATGGTTACACTCTTTCTCACCTTTGTATCAGTTCAAACAAAAAGACATCCAAGATGGAAATCAACTTTAAAGAAATCGCAATTTATGTTGGGATTGTGTTTGTGGGAGCATTGGCCGCTGTGGTTGCATATTCAGCTTACAAAGAATCGCAAGACAAAGCTTCTGTTACAGTAACTACAAAATAATTTCAACCAGTTAACCTGAGAATATTTTAATTCAAGAGAGCAATCGAAGACGGTTTTAAGATGATTCGTGGAGGGTAATACGCTGTTATTAAAATCATTAAAAGATTATCAAAATGAAAAAGTCAATTTTAACAGGAAATAGCCTTAATGCTAAAATGGCAAAACTTACTGCAAGTGCAGAAGCAAGTATGTCAAACTATGTTGGTGAGTTAACCGAAGGTAAAGAAAGCTTTATTTCGGCATCTAGCTTTTCTGGAATGAGTGGCAATGCCAATGGTGTTGTTCATAAAAATAGAGTTAAACCTATCATTATAGACATCACCAATACTGATGAAAACAATGATTTGTTAGTGCCAATTTTCTCAAAATATGAGAAATACCCAATTCCTTTTAATGGTGTTGCAGACATTGACAATGTTGTACCTCAAGTAGGTAAAGGTGCTTCTGTAACTATTCAAGGTTATAGATATGAGGAGCTTCAAGAGTTATCTGCAAGTCGTCCGTTCACTTTGAGCAAATTGCGTTATCGTTTTGGTGATAGTACACAATTAGACCAACCTTGGAGAATCCGCCAAAAAGTAGGAAATAGTGTTGCTAATGAACCCTACTACCCACATTTATCTCGTGCCTTGGAAAACCAAGTTTCAGATACTTTGGTGGACGAGGATTTCTTTATGAAAGTAGATGGTGGAGCAACTTTACTTGTAAAAATTGCCAAAGCAATTTCTGCAACTGTTGCTAGAAAAATCCAAGTGACCTTATTTATTGATGCTGAAACTGATATTGCAAATGCATTATCAGGTCAATCAGTTTTAAGCACTTTCAAAGCTGGTAAATAATCTCAAAGCTTCCATACTCAACAAAAGCCATTAGTCCGAATTGTGGCTAATGGCTTTTGTTTTCTAATCCTTTCACAATGGTTTACAACGATGCAACCTCAATCATGTATGGACTAAATCCTGAAAACCCTTCGGATTTACTCATAGAATATTTGATTAAAAGCAATGAACAGGGTGTGAAATCTTTACTTATGGGATATGGCATTATGGCTGATTCTCAAAGTAAACAAATCATGGGATTGAGAACTTTGATAGCTTCTGGAGATGAAAATGTGATTTGTAAAATCATTGCCCTTGATCCCAATGCAGAAATACATGAAGAAGCTTTTAGACGAAAATACCAACAAGAATTAAGCAAAGAACCCAAATTTAAATCCATTCCAATTAAGTCTAATTCCAATGAATTAGATACTCATTTACCAAAAAGGATTTTAAGTAATGAAATTTCATTAATGGAGCTATTGATATTTCTAATTTGTGTTTTTGTATTGGTTAAACTGATTAATTCCTAATGAAAAATTCTAAGCTATTCTCGATTGTGATTATTGCTGTGATTGCCATTGTGGCAATAGTTGTTTTGGTTGTAGTACTAAAACCTTCTACAAATGCTGAAGAAGCTATTTTGAAACAACAACCTGTGGAGCAAAAGAATCTCATTAGTGACATTGGTGGTGCAATTGCTTCGATTTATGGCAAATAGAGTAATCGGTTTTCAGTAATCAGTTTTCAGTTTAAGCTGATTTTAAACAAAAAGCTCTCAACTCTCAACTGTAAACTCTCAACTAAAAATGGCATTCTGGTACGATTTAGGAAATTCATTAACTGGACAATCAAGTAATAAAATAATCAACAAACAACTTGATTTACAAGCTCAAGCACTTAATTCAAAGCAAAAAACAGGTATTGGTACTGGTTTAATTATCGGTGTAATTATAATCATTCTTATAGTACTAGGTGTAGTCATTTACTTGATTCAAACCTCCAAAACTTCTGCCTAATGAAACACAAACCTCAATTACTTCATGCTTATTCAATGGATGGTGCAGTTGCTCCTCCAGCAAATGATGGGACATACACACCGCCTGTAAATACATCTGTAAAAACAGATTTTAACGGTAGTATTTTCCCAGGTATGAAAGGATATTCACAGCCAACTCCCAAAGTTGAAGATTATGTTGTGCTTTATCCTAAAACCGAAATTGAAAAACTATTCGAGCTTAAAACCAACACGTTACCAAATCAAATTACTGCAAAAGAAAACGATGTAAATGCTAAACAAGCAAATTTAGATCGATTACAAGTTGTTGTTAATAATGCTCGAAGTAACAAAGTAAACTGTGTAAGTTGGTTTGGCCCTGATTGGGATTGTGTTCATAGATATGAGCGAGAAAGAGACAATGCTCAAATTACTGTAAACCAAGCAAGGGCAGAATTAGCTACATTAAAAAATCAGCTTCAACAATATACCTCAAGCTACGAAACGCTAAAAACTAATTTTGATGTTGCCAAACAAAAGGCAATTGACAATTACAATTTAGCTGTGGCTAGTTGGAGCAAAAATGCTTCAGATTGGTATGCCCAAGAAGCGGATAGAATTGCCAAAGAAAAGCGAGACAAAGCTGAACAAGACCAAAAGATTGCATCACAAAAAGCCGCAGAAGCCGCAGCCATTGAGGCACAAGCCGCCAAACAAAAAGCTGATTTAGAAAAGCAAAAATTGGATGCTTTGGTAACTGCAAAATCAGCTGGTGTGAGTGAAGAATCTGCACTAAAAGCTACAGGTTCTTTTGTTGCAGAAACAGCCGACCATACTAGTTTATATGTGGGTGGTGGTTTGGGTTTGGTGGTTTTAGTAATTATTGCAATTGCAATATTCAAATCTTAATCAATCAATTATGGAAAATTTGATGCCTTGGGTAAGAGAAATCTTTATGGCTGAAGTGCCAAATGAAGATTTGCTCAAATTTCAAGATAAACTCAAGCTTTTCTACATGAAAACACTTGATTTTATGGAATCTAACAACTTACCCATTACTAAAGAAAATATCCACAAAAATGCAGATAGAATCAGGCATTGGGATATTGGAAGTAAAGATTCAAACATAGAAAACATATCTGATTCAACTGTAGAAACACTCACAATTGAGCCTGTTGTTGAAGATAAACCTAAAGAAAAAAAGCCTTGTGCTTGTATGAGAATTTCAGCAATAGAAACTGATATTTTCAAATTCAAACGCTTTGTGTATTTCTCTTTTGTGCTTTTACTTTTGATTTTTTTATGCAATCGAAATTCAATATAAAACTCATTTTTTAGCTCAATATTAATTCTTAATTACTAATTATTAATTAGATAACTATGTGTGGATGCAATCAATTATCAAGCTTTAATGGTGATGTTCAAAACCAATTCGGTTTAGAAATACCAACAAGAGTTGAACACTCAAACTTCTGGCCATTCACCAAAAAAGAAAAAAATACTACGCCAACTACAAGTACAACTTCTACCCAAACTACTTCTGATACTAATACTACCAAAGCTGAAACTGATACCACAAAAACAACTACAAGTACAGGGCAAAAAATCAAGGGAGCAATCAATGATGGTACTGTAAAAAATACTTCCGAGGCTGCCTCCTCTTGGTTAGACACTATCAATAAAGGTATCAATATTTTTAGTGGGAAAACGCCTGTTAACTCCTCAGGTAGTGTTAATTCAAGTGGTTCAAATTCTGAAGGAGATAATCCCGATTCAAGTACTGGTATTCCTTCTTATGTATGGTGGATAGTTGGTGGATTGGCTTTACTTGGTGCTATTTGGGCTGGGATTCATTTTAGCAAACAAGCTTAAAAATGAACAGATTTATTCCTTCAAATGGTGAAGCTTTTAAGCTTTTAGTGGAGGTAGAAGCTTCATATCCTGTTGAGTTAATGCTTTATGGATATGAAGCTAATCTAGCAAATACTGTTCATTTTCTGCGACAATATGGTGATGCAAATATTGCAGAAGTGGGCTTGTTTAAAGGTGTTCAACGTTTTGAATTTCCTTTCCCTAAATCTGTTGAAAAATTAAAGATTGAAGTTTTTGATAAAAGAACCAATTCAAAATCTGGACTTAAAATCAAGAACATCAAATACCAACCTTTAACATTACCTCTAAGGGTAAAATTTGCACCCCATGTGCAAGAATATATTGACTTTGCATTCGATTTCTCACACAGTTGTGGCTATCACGAAACAGGGACTTATGAATCAGAAACTGGACTTTATTCGATTGTCTTTTCAGATTATGTACGCTCTTGGGAAGACAATACAAATGCAATCATTTACACGCCAGCAAGGGTAAATCATACCAATGGAATAGTTGAAGTTAGTCAATATTACTTCAATCAATTGACCATCACCAATCGGTTTATGATTCTCTTACATGAGTTTACCCATTTCTATTTCAATACCAAAGATGAATTAGAATGTGATATGATGGCTTGTAATATTTGTTTGATGTTGGGTTTTAGCAAAACCGAATGTATGTATGCCATCGCTCGATTATTTGATTACTGCGGTACAGATAAGCAATGTGAAGCTTTTATTGAGCGAAAAGAAATGTTAATTGATTTTATAAATAATTGGACAAACAACTATGAAACAGCTATTTGAAAATAAAAAATTAATGATTGGAATTGCTATTGGTTTAGTTCTAATTATTGGTGTAGTACTATACTTTGTCTTTAGAAAAAAGGATAATACTAGTAATTCAACGGTTACTACAAACAATGGAACAGTTGCAAGTACAAATTCAACTACTGCAACCAAACAAGTTGCAGATACATCTGGTGGAACAATTTCAGCCAATTCAGCGGCTTCAAAAGGAACTCTCTTTGTGTAAAGTTTCAAGAATTTGAGAAATGGAAATTGATTACTGAAAACAGAAAACTACCAATGGAACTCAAACCAGAAGACTTTATCCCATCCAAAAGCTCAACCGCAGATATTTGGATAAGTTGGTACAAAGCACTCAAAGCTGAATTAGGTCAAGACGATGCAAATGTATTATTCAAATCTGTTTGGGATGCAAGAGGAACAGATGATGCAAATACACCAGAGCTAAGAGAATATGTAGCTAAATATGGAATTACCATTAAAATGGGAACTAAAGAAGCTATTATTGAAGCCATTTCTTCTCCCTTTGGCATTTTTAGTTTTGCTAAAGACATTGGTAAAACCATGATTTATGCTTGGATGATTTTTATCTTTTTGGTGATGGCTGTGGTGATTTATTTCTTATTCAGAGCAAGTCATAATCCAGGAGAAACCATTGGAATTGCTACTAAAACTGCCATGTTATGAACGAAAATAAAAACATATTTCTGCATGTATATGTGCTAGTTACATTGCTTGTAATAAGTGTTGGTTTGTTGATTTACTTTATGTTTAGAGCAAAAAGATTAAAGCAAGAAAGGCAAAATACCATTGCTAAAATCAAAGAAGCTTTGGCAAATGGAGCTGGTGAAGAAACAAGTGATGATGCATCTAATTCATTACTCAATGTGCAACCTGACCCCAATTATAATGGTGGTGCTGATGCTCAAAAACTACACGATGCCATTGGTACATTTTGGGATAATGACGAAACCGTGTATTCGATTATCAAAGGAAAATCAAAAGCCAAACTGAAAAGCATAGAAAAGGGCTTACAAGGCTTGGGCTACAAATCGTGGGACGATTACTTGAAAACGATTTTCGATAATATGGTTTCTCTTCCATTTGGCTATTGTGCTGGTATTGACTGTGATAAATACACCAAAGCTTTGACAATGATTAAAGCAGCTAATTAGTACAGAGTACTGGGTACTGAGTACTGATAATTAAGGATTTGCATTTCTAAAACTGAAAACTGAAAACTGATAACTTGAAATGAAAGAATTTATAATCAAAAACAAAATGTGGTTCATCATTGGCTTAGTTGTTTTAATACTAAGCACAGCTTATTACTTCATTTTCATTCACAATGCAACTGATTCCAATTTAGAAACTTCGGTTGATAAAACACCTTCTGCCAATAAAAAAGCGACTTTGCCTAATCCAAATGCAAACCTTCAATTTCCAATAAGACAAGGTGATGTAGGCAAACAAGTTCGACAATTACAAAGATACCTCAATGCCAAATATCAAGTTGGATTAGTAGCTGATGGGGTTTGGGGAATTAAAACACAAACAGCATTTGAAAAAGCTATGATTCCGACTGACGACCCATCAAGGTATTACATTATTTTGACTTTAAGTCTTTATAATAAATTGAATCTCAAAACTTATTAATACTAAAAACAATGAAAGAGCATTTTAATAAATACATCTATTGGTATGTAGCAGGAAGTTTAGTTACTGCTATTTTCTTGTGGTTATTCTTTATCAGAAAAAAGGATGAAGAAAATCAAGGTGAATCCGCAGATATGGAAACTCAACCTTTAGAAGATACTTCCTTCGACTGGACAAGTGCAAATGATAGTTTTCCGCTAAAGCTTGGTTCAAAGGGTGATAAAGTGAAAAGTTTACAAACTTGGCTAATCAATGTTGGTGGAGCAAAACTCAAAAATGGAGTTGATGGCAAGTTTGGCAAAGAAACAGAATCTGCTTTAATTACTTTCAAACAAAGAGACAATGTATCTCAAGATTATTGGGATAAAATAGGTTTGAATGTTTATATAGGTGGAGTAGCTAAAATTTAAAAACATGTTTGATACTGCAATTGAAAAACTAAGTACAGACGGAGTAAAAGTGGTAGCAACTGTCGAAGATTCTGTCTATTTCAAATTGGGTGCTTGTATTATCATTTCGGTAATTATTGCCACACTTGGTTCTAGTCTTGTAAAAGGCATTTTCTCAAATGGTACAAAGTATTAGGCACTAGGTATTAAGTAATTAAAGAGTTACAATTCTAAATACCTTAAACCTAAATACTTTAATCAAAAACTTAGTACTTAATACCTTGTACTTAATACTAAAATTATGGCTGGAGATAAAAACTTATATACAGCAAAACTTGAAGCTGGAGAAGAAAAAGTTTTCCAAAATGCAATTTCATGGATAAGCATTGGTCAAGAAAACCCAAATAAAAATGCTGGTTTTGAGCTTCATGGCTTAGGAGAAACTAGTGATGAATATATTGTTTGTATGAATCAAGCTTGGGCAAGTCCAGAGAATTGTAATATGGTTTCAGAGGTTGGAAATGAGATTAAAGTGGTGGCTTTAAGTGATAATCTTTGTCCAATTAATATCACATATCGCTATTAATTAACTCTTTTTTAATATTCAATACCAATTATTAATTCCTAATTATTAATTAAATGGCTGGCTCAGGATTCCATTATTATTCATCAAATGTAAATTCTAATTTATCTATCGAAGATAAATTAATTCCTGAAGTGATTTTTGTTGGGTCTAATAACACTATTTATTCTCCTAACGACAATTTAGCTCTCTTTGAAGCCATTCCTAATAAATACCATAAATGTACTTATGGTGGTTCGGGAGGTTCAGCTAGAATAGGAATCAATATGCCTCCTGTGTTTGGGAATAAAGGCAAATGGTTTGCTGTTGAAGATTTTTATGGACTTGGAGTTCAAATATTAGCTTCAAGTGGATTTGTTCCATATTTCATCATTGGTGGCCCAGGTCAACCTTATAAATCTAAAGCTTATTTCCATTGCAATGGTGAAGAATGGGTACAAACTAATGTAATTCCTTTTCCAGAATCTGAGAATTTATTCAAACTGATTCCTTCAGTTATTTATACCAATGGTACTGGTATTGGTTGGGATTCTCCAAGTACTTATGCTGTTTGGGAGGCTGTACCAAATAAATTAAATAAATGTATTTATGGTTATGGTGGTAGTACACCAATTCGAGTAATCTTCCCTCCCATTGCTGGAAATCAAGGTAAATGGTTGGGTATTCAAAAAGCAAGTGGTGTAGATGTTTATCTGCCAATAGAAGGTTTAAGCGGAAACCATCAACCAATATTAACATACGCAGACGGTTATAAACCAACCGCTTACTATCATTGCACAAACGAAGGTTGGCAATTGGTTTCTATATTAAAGGCTTCACCAGATTTAAGTATTTATGAGTTATTAGCTAATAAAGAACTTGCTGTATTAGATAATTCTATTGTTAAATATCCCAATAATAATGTTGTAAAAAATGCAATTGATGCAATAAATGCGAGTTTATTTGCCAATTGTAATGACATCAGAAATACCTTTTTAGCCAAAGCTGGAAACTTATCTGGTTTAGCTGATTATACCATTGCTAGACAAAATTTAGGGGTTGAAGGCTTGGATAAAAAAGGAGTTCCAAATGGTTATCCAAGTTTAGATGCCAATGGAACAATTCCTTCTGCACAGCTTCCAAGTTATGTGGATGATGTACTTGAATATGCAAGTGTTAGTGCATTTCCTTTGGTTGGAGTTGCTGGTAAAATCTATTTGGTTACAAGTGGAATAGATGCTAATAAATCATATCGTTGGAGTGGTTCAACTTATGTAGAACTTGTTTCTTCTCCAGGTTCAACGGATGCTGTAGCTGAAGGAACTGTCAATAAATATTGGACTAATGCTCGTTCCATTGGCTCTACTTTGATTGGATTTGTAACAAGTACATATTCAGCCATTACTTCTAGTGATACCATTTTAACAGCTTTTCAAAAGATTCAAGGTCTAATAAATTCCTTAAGTACTGTTGCATTTTCAGGAAATTACAATGACTTAACAAACAAGCCAACGATACCAAGTGGAACTGGTTTTCTTAAATATTTTTCTACAATAAATCGAAGTACTGCAACTGGTTCAACAACTTCATTAGGAACAGCTTGGATAATTCCATTTACACCTCTTGCAGATATGAGTATTACTCAAATTGGATGTTTGCTTACCAATGCAAATGCTTCTGAAAGAGTGGATATGGCTATTTACAATGCTTCACTAACCACCAATTTAGGAACAGCATTTTCAACTTTCAATTCAACTGGAGAAAAGTTTGTAACACTTGCATCCGCTGTGAATTTAGTTGGAGGTACACAATACTTTCTCGTGCTTAAAGGAGATAATCTTGGAGCAAACAACTATGCAAATGCTACTTGCTTTAGCAATTCACTATTTGCTCGACAAACCAATTTGGGTACTGGAGCAATTACTGGTTCACTTGCAACAAGTGGAGCAAGTACAGTTGTTCCATTTATTTCAATCAAATAATTCAAACCTCAAATCAAGAATAACTATGGAAAACATAAGTAAACACATTACTTATCAGCAAGGTACATACAACAAACATGGAGTTGATAATACACCCAATGAAATCCAACTATCAAACATGAAATACTTGGGTTCATACTTTGATATTCTGTATGAAGCTATGATATTGAAGGTAAAAAAAGGCTTGATAAAGTTCTTGTATATCACTTGCATGTTTAGAGGCAAAAAGGTGAATAGCCTTACATCTGGAGCTTCAAAAACAAGTTTGCATTTGAATGGTGAAGCTATTGACATTGATGCTGTTGACGGTTCAGGCATTACCAATAAAATAATTTTTGATTACATCAAAGACAATCTACCTTTTACAGAATTGATATGGGAATTTGGTACTAGTTACCCTAATGGAAATCCAAGTTGGGTTCATTATGGATTGGTTAAAGGTAGAGAAAATGAAAAGGTAATTAAGATTGCTACCAAAGTTCAAAAGAAAGATGCAAAAGGCAATTTGTTAAAAGACAAAGCTGGAAATCCAATTTATACTACAGTTTACACTAGACTTTAATTAACAAAAAATGAGAAGAAATTTAAGATTTATATGTGAATTCAGACGAAGGTTATCAAAACCAAGTCCAGCCTTTTTTGCAAATCTAAGCAAGAAATTGAAGGCAGTAGCAGCCACTCATTTAGCTCTTGGTGTAGCCATTTTTGCAATTCAAGATCAATTATATCCTTTGGTTGTAGAGATAGGAAAAATGGCTTCTGTTGCTGGTACATTCGGTGGCTATATAGGTTCATTAATTGCAGATTTAACTAGTGTTGATGATGGAAAATCAAACAACTGAAAACAATAAACCTTTATCCTTCAAAGAGCAAATCTTTGAAGGTTTTAAAGTAATTGCAAGTATTTGTATCGTTGGTGGATTGTTTTATGTAGCTTTTTATTACAAACAAACAAAGCCTCAATTAAGCGAAGAACAAGCAAAGCTTCAGTTTTATCAAAAACAAAGTGAAGCTCTACAAAAGCATATTGCAACCAATGACAGTATCCTGTTTCATTTAATCAATGAAAACAAAACGCTAAGGTCGAGATACGATAGCATTGTTAGTTTATCTCATAATGATTCACCAGATTATTTACCTCTGTTTTCAAAATGAAAATACTAATCTCAATATTAATGGCTTTAGGTGGATTGTTAGCTTTATCAACTCTTTGCAAAGCTCAATGCGATTCAAGTTCAATTTCACTTCAAGGTGATAAAGTGCTTGTTTCAAAACAATGTTGGAATACCATTGCCAATGAATACAATCGCTTGAAATTGGAATCAGCTGAAGCTAAAAAGTTAATTAAATCTGATAGTTTGGTTAAGGAAGGTTTGAATAAAAAAGTTGTTCTTCAAGATAGTTTATTAGTGTTGAAAGATTCAACTAACATTATTTTAAAAAATGAAAATCTAAAATTATCCAAACCAAAGCCCACTAAAGGACTTTGGTTTGGATTGGGTGTAATAACTACAATTGCTTTAAAACTCTTATTATGGTAAATATATTCACATCAAAAACGCTAATTACTTTACAAATAATCGGTAGCTTAATTGGTATCATTTGGATTAGCATTCAACTTTATGATTATTTTAAAAAGAAGAAGGAATCAAGCCTATGAAGGGAATGATATATTGTTCCATTTATCCATTTCACGGTTAGTTAAACTATCTACTACTTTTGCGTAGATTTGAGTTGTAGTTAAGTCTGTGTGACCTAAAATTTTAGATACGACTTCTAGTGGAATTCCAAGTATTAAGGAGTTTATTGCAAATGTATGTCTTGAACAGTGAAAGGTGATTCTTTTGGATTTTATTCCAACCATTTCAAGTGCATCGTTTAAATCATTTGTAATTCTACTTTTACTTTGTTTGATAGTTCTTTCAAATAATTCCAAACCATCTAAATCAAAATTCAATAAACTTAAAGAAGCTTTATTTAAGGGGATTCTAACCATTGTACCAGTTTTTTGAGTTTTCATTATAATCGAATTATTAATTATCGATTCTTTAGATACACGTTTAATATCTGAAAGTCTTAATCCTGTATAACAAGATAATAAGAAATAATGCAGAGTTACTTTAATCCTAGCTGGTGTATCTGATTTTTTATATAATTTATGCAATGCTTCTACTTCATGTAATTCTAAATATTCTTTTTCAACATTTTCAGTTTTAAGTTGATAGTCTTTAAAGGCATAATATTTAGTTAGGTTTTGTTTAATGGCTTCATTAACAAACTTTCTAATTGTAGTTAATTTTTGATAAATGCTGTTTGTTTTATTTTTCTTTTCATGTTCAAGATAATATCTGTATTTGTTTAGAAAAGAAGGTGTGATATCTTCAAACAATAACTTACCACCACAAAACTCTTTTAACATTTCAAGGTTCATTAACATATCCTTATAATAATTCAAAGAATAATCTTTTCTACTTTCATGCAATTCTTTTTTAACAAAAACTAAATAGTCATTTGCTTCACTTAGATGATTTTCATTATTGTATATTTCTAATATTAATTCAGGGTCACAAACTTTGTTTTCAAGTTCTAGTTTTGCTTTTATTTTATAAATTTTTGCAAGCATTGAAGCAATTTCTGCATTTGCAATATCTGCTCCAACTACATTTTTAATTTGCCCTTTTACTGAATCCCATAATTCTGGAAAAATATTATAGCCTGTAAAAAGCTGCTTTCTAACTCGTTTTGAATTAATAGTTGAGTTCAAGTAAATGTAAATTTGACATTCACCTTTTGAATTTAATTTAGCTTTGTGAATATCTACTTTAACTGACAAAGTATTTTTCATAATACAGTAATTTGAGGATGACAATTAGGATGACAATTTTAAAATCATATTGACAAAAAATATGCCTAGAATGATTTAAATGGACTTTTCAGAAAACCGCCAAATCAGCCTCAAAACGATAAAAAATGCCTAAATATTGTAAAAAAGGGCATAAAAAAACCCTTAACTCGTTAGAATTAAGGGTTTTAAAATTGTGGGCCCACCTGGGCTCGAACCAGGGACCACCTGATTATGAGTCAGGTGCTCTAACCAACTGAGCTATAGGCCCGTCAAACGTTCATCACATTTGGGATTACAAAGGTAGTGTTTTATCCTTATTTTGCAAACTTTAAATCAAAAAAAAACACTATTATTTAAGCATATAATTTCAATTATCTCATTTTCAAGCACAAAAAAAGACTACCTAAAATAGATAGTCTCTCTTATTTGTGAAGGTATTGTTATTTTACTTTATCTCAATACTATGAACATCTACTGTACGCATAATATTGTTATAAATTCGAGATGCATTTTCTTTTTCTTCATCAAAAAGCACTACACATTCTGCTTGTTGCGCATTTAATGCCTTGTAATTAATTTCATTTACAAGCAAACCTCTTTTCCTAAAATGCATCATGATGCGGTCTAAGGTTTCAGGGGTGTGATTACACTTTATCAGCCAGTTGTTTAATTGCATCTTGTATATTCAATTTTTTCTTTTTAAAATTCTTAACTTCTTCTGCAGGATAGTAAATTGTTTCACTTAAACTTGCACCTGGTGCAACCATTGGTAAAACGTTATCTTCTTTTAACACTCTTGCATGTACAAGGAATGGACCTTTTGTACTATTTGCTTTTGTGATTGCTGCTACTAACTCCTCTGTATTGGTTGCTTCAGCTGATGCGATTCCATATGCTTCGGCTAATTTTACAAAGTTAGGATTTAGTAAATCTACTCCTGAATAATTTCTTGAATAGAATTGCTCTTGCCATTGACGTACCATTCCTAGATAATTATTATCTAAAACTAATATTTTAACTGGCCATTGCTCTTGTACACAAGTAATTAACTCTTGTAAATTCATTTGGAAAGAACCATCTCCTGTAATACACCAAACATTTTTGTCTGGTGCTGCAGCTTGCGCTCCCATTGCAGCTGGGAATCCAAATCCCATTGAACCTAAACCTCCTGAAGTAAGGAAATGATTTGGTTTTAATTTACTTAAATACTGACCTGACCACATTTGATGCTGACCAACATCAGTTGATACTATCATATCATCTGGTGCAATTTTGTCTAATACATCAATTGCTGTTATCATGTTAAACACATCATAATCAACAGGTTTTAATGGATATTTATCTTTCAATGAAGTAAGATAAGAAATCCACTCAGCTCTAGTTACTTTGTTTTCCTCGTTTAAAGTTAGAGGGAAATTTTGGTAAGCTAATTTTAAGTCAGCATGAATGAATACTTCCGTTTTCACGTTTTTATTACACTCGCTGTTATCAATATCTATATGTAGAATTTTTGCATTTGGAGCAAAATCTTTTAAACGACCAGTAATACGGTCGTCAAAACGAATTCCAAGTGCTAAAATAACATCTGCTTCTTGAACTGCTGTATTGGCATATTTCATTCCATGCATTCCTAACCATGAGAAATAAAATGGATTGTCATTTTCCAACGCACCCATACCTAAAATTGTAGAAACGGCAGGAATTTGTTCTCTTGCTACAAAATCTCTTAATTCTTGCCAGCAATCAGATAATAAATTACCGTGACCTGCAATAATTAAAGGTTTTTTAGCTGAGGATACTAATTCTTTGGCAGCTTCCCAATTTTCTGGAGTTGCATTGTAAATTCTATTTAATTGTGGTTTTCTGAAATTGGCTTCCCAATTTTCATCTAACTCTATATATTCACCTTGTACACTTCTTGGAATATCAATTAAAACTGGTCCGGGGCGACCATTAATTGCTGTTTCATAGGCATCAACAAATATGTCAGCTGCTGCTTCCAGATTTTTGATAAGGTAGCATTTTTTTGTTATTGGCAAACAAATACCCGTTATATCAGTTTCTTGAAATGCATCAGTACCAATTAAATGCAACATTACCTGACCAGTAATGGCAACCATTGGCACAGAATCAGCGAAAGCATCAGCAATACCAGTAACTAAGTTAGTAGCTCCTGGCCCAGATGTTGCCAAGCAAAAACCTGGTTTACCTTTTACTCTTGCATATCCATTGGCAGCAAATGAAGCTGCTTGCTCATGTCTTACCAAAATATCTTTTACATTGCCATTAGCAAGTGCATCGTAAATAGGTAATACAGCTCCTCCAGGGTATGCAAAAAGTGAGTCAACTTCAAGTAACTCAAGTATTTTTACAACATAGTCGGCACCTCTGAGTTTGATCTTCATAAGCCACTAAATTTCAAATAAATAATTTAACACAAATATAGATAGAAATTTTACAAATCGGTAACACAACCTTGAGAAGCTGAGCTAACATTTTTGATATATTTATATAAAGCTCCCGAAGTTACTCTATAAGGTGGTTTTACCCAAGTTTTTTTACGTTCAGCCAATTCTTCGTCTGAAACATTTGCTTTGATAATATTATTTACTGCATCAATTGTAATAATATCACCATCTTTTACTAAACCAATTTCTCCACCTTCAATTGCTTCTGGAGAAATGTGTCCGATAACGAATCCATGTGTACCACCAGAGAAACGTCCGTCTGTAATTAAAGCCACTTTATCGCCTAATCCCATACCCATTAATAATGAAGTTGGTTTTAACATTTCTGGCATACCCGGACCACCTTTTGGACCAACATATCTAATCACTACAACTTCGCCTTCTTTTACTTCTTTTGCAAGAATACCAGCATTTAATTGCTCTTCAGAATCGTAAACTCTTGCTGGACCTTCAAAAAATTCACCTTCTTTACCAGTAATTTTAGCCACTGCACCATCTTTTGCAATGTTTCCATAAAGCATTTGTAAGTGACCTTGTGGTTTAATTGGGTTAGTAAGTGGACGAATAATATCTTGACTTGCTGGCATATCTAATGCTTCTTTCAAGTTTTCGCCTAGTGTTTTCCCAGTAACTGTCAAACAATCAAGGTGTAACATACCTTGTTCAGCCATCATTTTCATAATAGACTGTACCCCTCCTATTGCATCTAAATCTTCCATCATGTATTTACCTGATGGTTTTAAATCTGCTAATAAAGGTGTGGTATCAGAAACATCTTGGAAATCTTTCATTGTTAAGTTTACACCTACAGCTTTTGCAATAGCTAAGAAGTGTAAAACTATATTTGTTGAACCACCTAATACTGTAATCACTCTTATAGCATTTTGGAATGCTTTAAAAGTCATAATATCAGAAGGTTTGATATCTTTTTCTAATAAGTTTTTCATGTAGTAACCTACACTCAAACACTCAATTTCTTTCTTTTTACTGTCTGCTGTTGCAGTTGAGCTATATGGTAATGACATTCCCATTGCCTCAATTGCCGCCGCCATTGTATTTGCAGTGTACATACCGCCACATGCACCAGCACCTGGACAAGCATTTTTTACAACACCTAAATAATCTTCATCTGAAATTTGACCAGTAATTTTTTTACCTAAAGCCTCAAACGCAGAAACAATATTTAATTTTTCTCCTTTGTAAACACCAGAGTGAATAGTACCACCATACACCATAATGGATGGACGGTTTAAGCGAGCCATTGCAATAACTGCACCTGGCATATTTTTATCACAACCAACTACAGTTGCTATAGAATCATAATAGTGAGCTCCCGAAATAGCTTCGATAGAATCAGCAATAATATCACGAGATGGTAAAGAATAACGCATACCGTTAGTTCCCATTGACATACCATCACTAACACCTATTGTATTGAAAACGATACCTTTAAGGTCAGCTTCAAGTACTCCTCTTTTTACAATTGCAGCAAGAGAGTTTAAGTGCATGTTGCAAGTATTGCCTTCGTAACCTGTACTAGCAATACCCACTTGGGCTCTTTTCATGTCTGCGTCAGAAAATCCTGCTCCGTAAAGCATTGCCTGTGAGGCTGGTTGATTGATGTCTTGAGTTAATGTAGCGCTGTATTTATTCAACATAACAGAGTGTTTTTTATCAAACTGAATGGGAAATTTAAGCCTAATTTTTCATAAATTCTAATCTTTATTCATCTCTTTAATAACAAGTACATACAAAAAGCTGATTTTTAATAACTTAATTTTAAAATAATAATATGGTAAAATTGAAAAAAGTTTAAAATTTCTTTATGATTAAATAATAATTAGATAGGGAATTGAAGGGTTAAGATAAAGGAA
>JBEEOW010000039.1:0-32793 GCA_041191405.1 Bacteroidota bacterium | reverse complement strand
TAATTTTTGCAGGTGATGATTTGTAACCTTTGTATTCTGAAGTGCTTGTATAGCTAAAATTACCTGAAATAGTTTTTAATTTGGCATTAAAGGAAGTGATTGTTAATGTTCCTGTAAAATCTTTTTCACCTATTGCAATTATATTTTTACCAAAGTCATAAGTTTTAACCAAATCAGAGTAGTCACGATTTAGGTTCAATAATTTAAAATTACATTGAAAATTTTCTCCAAGTACATAAATATAATAATTTATTTTCCCGTTTTTTTCAAAAACTTGGTCTGTATATATTTCTTCAAACCTGTCTCTCCAATCAAAAGAATTTTGACTAATTATTGATTTATTGTAGTTTACATTTCTTTGAATGTTAATAGAATCCACACAAAGTGAATCTTGAAATCTTGAATAATCGAAAGAAATAAAAGATCGTTTTAGGGCTAATTTATATTTATAAATTTTATTATTTTTTGTTTTAACCGAAAGGTTATGTACAATTTCTGAATTAAGTTTTTGTCTTATAGTGTACAATGTATATTTACTTTCATCTATTGAAATAGAATCTTCTCTGTCCACACTTATCCTATATTCAGGATTTAAATAATCTATACCATCATTATATCCAGATTTCATATTTGAAAAGAATTCATAAATTGTATCATTTGAGTGATACCTTTTACCATAGTCAAATGAATAATATAATACTCTTTCAGTAATTATACTATTCAAGTATGAGTCATCGTTTGAATTTAAATTCTCAGGCTTCACCTCCTCAGGTTTTTTACAACCTAAAATAAATAAAATTGGTAAGATTAATATAAGTAGATATTTCATAATCAATTATTTTAAAAGGTATTGTAAACTAATTTCTGTAACTGGTTTTTTGTTTAATAAACCAATATTTGCAAAGGTTCTATACTTTTTATTTTGGAAACCTAAAGTAATTCCATTTTTGGTAAAATTATTTTGATTGGTTACTGCATATCCGAAAATCCAATGCACATATTTATACTGAACAGAAGTATGTATATAATTTATTCCTTCTTTGTTTAGTCCATAAAATGGATTGTAAATCAAATTGTTATTACTTTCAATCGATTTGTGTGAATTCCAATTGTAACCAATACCACCTAAAAATGTAACTGATTGTTTTGATACTTTATCTAATTCAAAATTATACCCAACGTAAGCTAGTTGCGACAAATTATAACTCCTGTTTCTGTTTGATTTTGAAGCAAATAAAGTGTCTTTTTCATTGCTAATTACATAATTCTTTACAGCGAGTTCTTGATTTGAGATATTATCAGCATAGCTCAATTTATATGAAAGCATTAAGTTTTTACTATTGAAAACAATACCTGGTGATATTTTATAAGTTTGTATATTTTGATTGCTTATGAGATAAGATATTGATTCTGTTGTTTGTGATTTGTTTTTGGTAAAATAATAACCTGCATCATCATAACCAAATGTCCATGTTTTATTGTACACAGTACTATAATTTGTATCATTATTACTTATAAATCCATTTATATTCTTATTATTGAACCAAGAATATTCAAAACCAATAGCTGGCGAAAGTGTATATTTTTGGTTTGGACTTATCAATTTTCTAGCAATACAAATCCCAATCGATTGATTTTGAAATGTTTTAAGTACAGATTGTGGTAATTTTTCAGTAGCAATAAATTTTGATACAGAATCATGTATTTGTCCACTAGCATTATTATTTAAACTGTAATAAATGCCAAGCCCAAGATTTAGTTTATTGCTATAACCATCTATTGAGGCATAAGTGTTATTATATGCAATCGTTGGTTTGTTTGAGAATGTATTAAATGCAATGTTCGCACGTATTGATTTGCTACTTCCCGCCATACCTGCGTTTATCAACATTGGTGTTTGGTTTGGCAGAATAAAGAAATTTTGTGCAAACAAAAATCTAGATGGGAACAAGAATACTAAACAAATTATTACTAACTTTTTCATATTAAAAATTTTCGTTAACAGGTTTAAATTCATCGTGTTGCTTAAAGTTCAGATGAAGTTTAATTTTCTTTTTCTTAGCTTTTTTTTCAGCTTTTGCTTCTTTAGAAAATGTATTTGCTTCACTTGAGTCTGTGCTACTTAATTTTGATTCAGTAGCTATTTTTGATTCATTTTCAATGATTGTTTTTGGTAAAACAATATTGTTTTCAATTGAATCTTTAGTATCAGTAACAGTTAGATTTACAGCTTCTTCTGCAATGTTATTCTGTAAACCAGTGTTGTTATTATTAATAATGTTCAATTTTTTGTTGTCAATAGTTTTAGCTACTTTATTTAGAGGAATTATTGTAGCTTCTTTGCTAGATGTTGGTTTAATAACCTGATTATCATTTTTGCTTGATAAATTTGTGTGCCAATTATAAATTCCCCAAATACCAATTATTGCAACTGCAAAAACAGTTGTCCATTTTTTCCATTGAAAGTTATTTGTTTCTTTTCGCATCCACGAATGCTCCATACCATACTTTTCAGGTTCTTCATCTTTGAGTGTGTAAGTCATTGCCCATTGTGCAAATAAACTTTCATATTCTTGATGTTGGTGAATGAATGACATCACTTCAGCTTTCTGAATATCACTTAAATTACCTTCGTAATAATCAAAAATGTATTCTTCAATATTTTGTTTATTTATATAATTCATTAGAATACAAGCTTTAAGTCAACAATATATTCTCTTACAATTTGTCTGGCTCTAAACAAATACACCTTCACTTGCGATTCATTCAATTGTAATATTTCCCCAATTTCTTGGTATGAATAGCCTTCATAATCTTTAAGCATCAAAATAGCTTTTTGATTTTCGTTTAATAAATCAAGTGCATCTTTCACTATTTTTTTCAAATCAGGATTGGGCATTTCATAAGCATTGTGTTCAAGAGAAACTTCTTCTGTAAAACGCTTATTACTCTGTATATATCTTAAACACATTCTGTAAGCACAAGTAAACAACCACGATTTTGCACTTTCGGGCGCTACATTGTCTTTATTTTCCCATAATTTAATAAAGCAATCTTGGGCAATATCTTTAGCCACACTTGTGTTTAATAATATTTTATCCGAAAACCGAATTAATCTATTACTGTATTCCTTTACCGCTATGTTAAATTCTTTAGTATTCACAATTTGGGTATTGGTTAATAAGTAAATTTGTACTTTTTAGCTTCCAATAAAATTTTGTTAGCATTGTAATAATAGGTTTTCATTTCAAGTGGTCTATTTAAAGCATCTGTTTGATAATGAATTGTTTTGTAAGAGTCTCTTTCGTACAAATCAGTAACCATAATACTTGTTTGATATTTTATATAATCAGGAAAATAATTGTCTGATACTTCTTGGTAATTGCGAATGATGTTTTTTTCTTTAAAAAATACATTAAAACCTAATTTAAGGAATGGCATGATGTTGAATTGAATTTTCTTTATTGTTTTGTTTTCAATCCATCTTTCAGATTTTGTAGTATCAGCACGAAAATATTTAGAAAATTCAAACCCACTATAATTTGAAAATGTATGATAATATTGCCAGTTTGTACTTGGTATATAGTTTAAATTATAAGTATTCTTTTGGTCTTCTTTGGGATTCATACATAAGTAGGTTTCAAAACCAGTAGTGTCATTAAGCATGATTTTAGTTATGTATTCAAATCCACCTAATGAAACAAAAACATAATAATTATACTCTTTTACATCAACATTTGAAGTAGTTTGTAATCTGTAATTATATTTGTAAGGTCTTCCATTTTTGTAGGTGAAATTCTCAGTTAATGTATTGTTTTTTTGTATAGCAGAAATATAGTTTACCCTCGTTTCTATACTTTTATACAAACCGTTTTCGTAAGTGATAAGTTGTTCTATGGTGCTATCTTCATCTAAAGCAGGTGTTTTAATTTCATTATAAATTCTACTTACAAGTTTGTTACTGTTGTATTCAATATGAATAATACTATGAGCTCCAGTGATTGAATCTGTTATTTCTATAGATTTTGGATTAGCATATTCTTGTATATTTTGCTGTGTAATTGGCAAATTTTCAAAAACAGGATTGAGTTCTTGTTTTTTACACGCAAATAGAAAATACGCCGAAATAATAATTAGTAAATAGTATTTTGTTTTCATATTCATTTGATTCAACAGTGTAAGACATGAGGAGGAATATATGTTACAAAAAAAATGAAATTATTTTCAAAATAATTTTAATTGCTAGAATAAATAGATTTCTCTTCACACAAAAAAAAGACTACCCCTCACTGAGTAGTCTTTTTTAGTATCAAAATTATAGCAGAATCTTAAGTCTTAAGTCTTAAGTCTTATTTATTTCCAGAAATTTCAACGTTCACTTGAATACCTTTGATAGTATTGTTGTTCATCGTTTTAATTACTTGGTTAGCAACATCATTTGGTACACTTACAAATGAAAATCTGTCAAAAATATCTATTTGACCGATATCACTTCCTTTAATTCCTGCTTCGTTAGCAATAGCACCAACTAAATCACCTGGACGTACATTATGGTTTCTACCAACTGAAATATACAAACGAGCATCATTAGGGTTTACTGCTCTTGGAGGTTTTCTGTCACCTCTTTCAGCTCTATCACCTCTTTCAGGTCTGTCACCACGAGCACTTCTGTCACGGTCTCTATCGCCACGAGGAGCTCTATCACCACGGTCACGATCTCTACCTCCACGGTCATCACGGTCTCTTGATGAACGTCTGTCTCTATCTCTTCCGCCTCTGTCGTCGTCTCTTCTTACTTTTCTGTCTTCAAATTCAACATCTTTGTAAGGACGTAACTGCCCACCGAAGTGTAATTCCATTAAACTCTCAGCAATTAACTGAGCGTCATGGCCATCAGCAACTAATTTGTTTAATAATTCAGAGAATCTGCCTTTGCCATCAAGTTGAGTAACTTGTTCAGCAATACTTGCTGCAAATCTCTCAAATCGAGTATTTTCTAATAATTTAACATCAGGTAAAGTATCTTTTTCGATTGGACTTTTGATATATCTTTCAATATCTCTCAACATGCCACTATCTCTACGAGTTACAAAACTGAATGATAAACCATTTTTACCCGCTCTACCAGTTCTACCAATACGGTGAACATAATATTCTTGGTCTTGAGGTAAGTCATAGTTAAATACAGCTTCAACATTGTCCACGTCAATACCTCTAGCGGCCACATCAGTAGCAACTAAAATATTAACCAAACCACTTCTGAATTTCTGCATTACAATATTTCTTTGCCCTTGGCGCATATCTCCATGCATACCTTCGGCTGAGTAACCACGTTCAATTAACTCTTCCACAAGTTCGTCCACTTTCTTTTTGGTGTTACAAAAAGCAAGCATCAACTTCAAGTTGTGGAAATCAATCAACCTACACATTGCTTCAACCTTAAGGTCAGAGCGAGTTTCGTAGTAAGTTTGTTTGATATTTGGGTTAGATATTTCTTTACGAGTGATTTTAACAATCACTGGGTCATTCATAAATTTCCTAGTCAAATCTAATATTGCACTAGGCATAGTAGCCGAGAAAAATACTGATTGTCTGGTTTCTGGAATTTTCTCTAAGATATCTCTAATATCGTCAACAAAACCCATGTTAAGCATTTCATCAGCCTCGTCAAGAATAATAGTTTCTACTTTCGATAATGATAAAGTGCGTCTTTCAATATGGTCAATAACCCTACCTGGCGTACCCACAACAATTTGTACACCGTTTTCTAATCCACGAATTTGACGCTCAATAGATTCTCCACCATAAATGGCAAGAACTTTTAAGCCTTTCACATGACGTGCTATTTTTTTAATTTCTTCGCTAACTTGAACAGCTAGTTCACGAGTTGGACAAAGAATAAGACCCTGCACACCACGAATTGATGTGTCGATTTTGTTTACAAGAGGTATACCAAATGCGGCCGTCTTCCCAGTACCAGTTTGTGCTTGACCAATTACGTCTTTGCCTTCCAATAACACTGGGATCGATTCTGCTTGAATAGGTGATGGACTTTTGAAGCCCATGTCGTCAAGCGCTTTGATGATTTCTTTTGAAATCGCAAGATCCTCAAAAAGGATTTCTGTATTCATAAAGGATGATAATGTATTTAATTTATATCCGGATTTTTGCACGGAATAGCAAAATCCGCCACTAAGTTAAGGATAATTATTGGCATTTTCCTTTTTATTGATAAATAGAACAAATATATTGGCAATTATTTTCAATTTAGAATACCCAAATGTCAACTACAATTAAACTTCAAACACCAAAACATCCAAAAATTCTTATCTACTTGTTTCTCACCGAAATGTGGGAAAGGTTTAGTTATTATGGTATGTCAGCAATACTTTTACTTTACCTGAAAGCTGCTATCGATAAAGGAGGTCTAGGATTAAATGTTGAAGCCGCAACTCAAATTACAGGCTCATATAAAGGCTTAGTTTATTTAACACCAATCATTGGTGGTTTACTTGCTGATAAAGTGCTTGGTAGATATTGGGCAATATTAATAGGGGCTTCTTTAATGGCTTTTGGGCATTTGTCATTGGCATTCACTGGTCTATTTTATTTTTATTTAGGTTTAGGATTATTAGTTTTGGGTAATGGATTATTTAAACCTAACATTTCTGCATTAGTTGGAGAAATATATTCACCTGAAAATAATCTCAACGAATTAAGAGAGTCTGCATTTACAATTTTTTATATGGGCGTAAATGTTGGAGCTTTTTTTGGTATTGCAACTTGTGGTTACTTGGCCGAAAAAATAGGATGGCATTATGGTTTTGGAATTGCAGGACTCGGAATGTGCATAGGAATTATTATATTTTTGTTAGCACAAACTGAATTACGAAAATATGTTCATTCAATCAAGAAAGAGGAAACCAAGCTAACAAAAACGCATTTAACCCCTCTTGATAAAAAGAAAATTTTATATATCACAATCATGTCAATTTTTACAGTAATTTTTTGGATGGCATGGGAGCAAGGAAGTTCAAGTTTAGTTTTATTTGCCGAAAAACATGCTGACTTAAATATGTTCAATTGGCAAATGCCAGTTTCATGGGTACAAAATTTTAATTCATTTTTTATAATTTTTCTAGGGTTACCCTTATCTAGAATTTGGGTAAATTTAGAGCATAAAGGTAAAAATCCTGATAATATTATTAAATTTGGTTTTTCAACAATAATACTCTCAATTGCATTTATTGTAATGATATTCTGTAGTTATTTGGTTGGAGGTAATGTAGCATTACCAATTTGGATGTTCGTAGTATTTTATTTAATACTAACTATTGCTGAGTTATTTGTGTCTCCAATTGGATTGAGTATGGTAGCAAAATTAGCTCCTCAAGGATACGAATCAACTCTAATGGGCGTATGGTTAGGTGCAATAGCATTAGGTTTTTATTTAGGTTCTGTAACGAGTGCTTATATTGAAACTGTTGGCTATTTTTTATACTTTGGAGGCTTTGCTGTAGTGTTATTATTAGCCGGATTTGCACTATTTAGTCTCCGAAAAACCCTTAATAACATGCTAAGAGATTAAAATGTTATTATAATGTAAAATAATTATTACTGATTTATAATGAGTTATATATTGTAGTAGATAAAACTATTTCAATTTGTCAAAAATTATATTTAAATTGCACCTCATTTTCTATTAAACTGTGAATAACTTAAAACAATATGAAATTCCTGTATTTGGGCTTAGCGATGGCAAGCACACGTATAGCTTTGATATAGATGAGGAGTTGTTTGCTCAATATCCAGAGTCGCCAACCCAAACGGGGCAGGTAAAAGCCACTGTAGTTTTAGATAAATCTGAAACCATGTTGGTGCTTGATTTTGAGCTAGAAGGAAGTATTCGACTAGAGTGTGATAGAAGTTTAGACGAATTTGATTTTCCAATAAAATCAAACGAGCGTTACATCTACAAATTTGGTAAAGATGCCATGATTGTGTCGGATGATATTGAAGTATTGCCATTTGGTGTATCAAGTATCAACTTAACTCAACTACTTTATGAATTTGTAGTAGTATTAATTCCATATAAAAAACTACATCCTAGATACAAGGAGGAAGAAGAAATGATAGGCGAAGATGATGAACAATCATTTGTGCTAGCATATTCTGACGACGCTGAATGGGATGATGAAGATACTGACAACCAAGCAACTGACGAAGAATCAATAGATGAACCTGTTGATCCTCGTTTTGCGGCATTGTTAAAATTGAAGAATAGTAATAACGATAATAAATAAACGTCCTTTAAAATGGCACATCCAAAGAGTAGGATCTCGAGAACAAGAAGAGATAAAAGAAGAACTCATTACAAAGCAGAAGCGAAAAACTATGCTGTTTGTCCAACTACAGGTGAAGCACACCTTCCACACAGAGCACACTGGTTCGAGGGAAAACTTTACTACAAAGGTAGAGTTGTAATTGAAAAAGAAGTAGTCGCTTAGTAAATGAGGATTGCGCTTGATGCAATGGGTGGCGATAACGCCCCTAATGTAGTGATAGAAGGCGCCCTTCAAGCCAAAGAATCGCTTGGCTCTAACGTAGAAATTATTCTAGTTGGAGACAAAGCAATTATTGAAAAGGCGCTTTTGGAGCATGGAGTAGCTGCTGATACGTTTGAAATTTCACACGCATCAGAGGTTATTGCTATGTCCGAACATCCAGCGAAAGCTGTGGCTGCAAAACAAGATTCTAGTATTGTAAACGGTTACAAATTGTTGTTAGCTAACAAAGCTGATGCATTCTGTTCTGCAGGAAATACAGGAGCTATGTTGGTAGCTGCAATGTTTACTATTAAAGCTATTCCTGGTGTGCTAAGACCTGGCATAGCAGGGTTTATTCCCAAAGTGTCAGGAAGATTTGGTACCATACTCGATGTTGGTGCTAACGCAGAAGTAAAGCCAGAAGTATTGGCTCAATTTGCACATATAGGCTCATTGTATGTGAAATATGTATTTGGCATTGAAAAACCAGCTGTAGGTTTACTTAACTTGGGTGAAGAAGAAGAAAAAGGTACTGCCTTACTTCAACAAGCACACCAATTAATTAAACAAAACCCTAAAGTTAACTTCGCAGGTAATGTGGAGGGTAGGGATATATTTACAGATAAAGCTGACCTAATCGTTTGTGACGGTTATGCTGGTAATGTCATTCTTAAAATGGCAGAATCACTTTACCCAATATTCACAGCAAAAGGATATAAGGATGATTTCTTGGATCTATTTAACTGGGAACTAGTAGGCGGAAGCCCAATACTTGGTGTAAACGGAAATGTTATTATCGGACATGGCTCATCTACAGCCTTGGCTATTAGTAATATGATTAAAATGTCAAATCAAGTTGCTGAATCAGGTATAACAGAAAAAATAAAAAATGCTTATAGCTAAAACTATAAGCATTTTTTATTTTGGAATAATATATTTTAAATGACAAAAATTACTGCTGCCATCACTGGCGTTGGTGGATACGTTCCCGAATATGTACTTACCAACCAAGAACTTGAGAAAATGGTTGAAACTTCTGACGAGTGGATAACCTCTCGTACAGGAATTAAAGAACGCCGTATTTTAAAAGGTGAAGGGATGGGGACTTCGCACATGTGTGAACATGCTGTGAGGGATTTATTAAAGAAAACTAACACTGACCCACTTGATGTGGATTTAGTAATTGTTGCTACTGTAACTCCTGATTTTATTTTCCCATCTACTGCAAACATGGTTTGCGATATGGTTGGAATGAAAAACGCTTGGAGTTATGATTTACAAGCTGCTTGTTCAGGTTTCTTGTTTGCACTTTCAAATGCTGTAGCTTATGTTGAAAGTGGTAAACACAAAAAAGTTGTTGTAATTGGTGCTGATAAAATGTCGTCGATTGTTGACTATACTGACCGTACAACTTGTATTATTTTTGGAGATGGCGCTGGTGCTGTGTTAGTTGAACCTAATACTGAAGGCAATGGTGTTATTGATCAAGAACTTAAAACGGATGGCGCTGGATACCCACACCTTAATGCAAAAGCAGGTGGAAGTAGATACCCAATCACGCACGAAATTCTTGATAAAGGTGAGCAATATGCTTACCAAGACGGACCAACTGTATTCAAATTTGCAGTTACCAAAATGGCCGATGTATCTGCTGAAGTTGTAGAGAGAAATAACCTTAATGGTGAAAATATCGCTTATCTTGTAGCACATCAGGCAAACAAAAGAATTATTGATGCTACCGCAAACCGTATAGGTATTGATCCTGATAAAGTTTTAATCAATATTGAACGTTACGGAAATACTACTGCTGCTACTATCCCTCTTGTATTTATGGATTTTGAACATAAATTCAAAAAAGGTGATAACATTATGTTAGCAGCTTTCGGTGGTGGATTTACTTGGGGTGCAATGTACCTTAAGTGGGCTTATGACGCTAAATAACTAAAAAATTATATATAACTTCTAATGGCAACTACTGCAGATTTTAGAAACGGATTGTGTATTGAATATAACAATGACCTTTATATCATTACAGAGTTTCTTCACGTAAAACCAGGAAAAGGTCCTGCTTTTGTTAGAACTAAATTAAAAAATATTAAAACGGGTAAAGTATTAGATAACACTTTCAATGCAGGTGTATCGGTAAATACTGCTCGTATTGAGCGTCGTCCACATCAGTTTCTTTATAAAGATGACTACGGTTATAACTTTATGGATAAAGAATCTTTTGAGCAAGTGACCCTTGATGATAAAATGGTTGAAAAACCAGGTTTGATGAAAGATGGTCAGGATGTTGATATTCTTTTCCATGCAGAAACAGAAACTCCATTATTATGCGAGTTACCTCCATTTGTTATAATGACTGTAACTTATACTGAGCCTGCAGTTAAAGGAAATACTTCAACTAATGCAACTAAACAAGCTACTTTAGAAACAGGAATGGTTATAAATGTGCCTTTGTTTATTGAGCAAGACGAAGTTATCAAAGTTGATACAAGAGATAATTCATATTCAGAGAGAGTAAAATAATCCTATTTTATACAATATTATGGAAGCAAAAGATATTCAAAAATTACTTGACTTTATCGCAAACTCTGGTTTAGATGAAGTGAATATTGAAACTGAAGCATTCAAGGTTTCAACCAAAAGAAATTCAGGTAAAGTAATTGAGCAAGTTTATACACAAGCTGCACCTCAGCAAGTATATGCACCTCAAGTTCAAGCTGCACCTGTTGCTCAAGCACCTGCTGCTGCACCTTCAACTTCTGCTGCTGCGCCAGCTGCTGACGAAACTAGCAAATATGTAACTATCAAATCTCCAATGATTGGTACTTTCTATTCTTCTCCAAAACCAGAAATTGATGCTTTTGTATCTGCTGGTTCGGATGTAAGTAAAGGGCAAGTAGTTTGTATCATTGAAGCTATGAAATTATTCAACGAAATCGAATCTGATATTTCAGGTAGAATAGTTAAAGTATTGGTTGATAATGCTACTCCTGTAGAGTTTGACCAACCATTATTCCTTGTTGATCCTTCTTGATTAAACAAAACAATATGAAATGAAGTGATGTAATTTATTCCTATAAGAAAAAATTATATCACTTCATTTTTATTTATATCAAAAAATATATTCAAAGCTTAATATTCAAAGCGTGATTAATAAAGTACTGATAGCCAATCGTGGCGAAATAGCTCTAAGAGTAATTAGAGCATGTAAAGAATTAGGAATCAAAACTGTAGCGGTTTATTCAACTGCTGATAAAGATAGTTTACATGTTCGCTTTGCGGACGAAGCTGTTTGTATAGGGCCAGCACTTGGAACACTTTCATACTTAAGTATTCCAAATATTATTTCGGCTGCTGAAATTACAAATGCTGATGCAATTCACCCAGGATATGGTTTCTTGTCGGAAAATGCTGAGTTTTCTAAAATCTGCCAAGACTATAAAATTAAATTTATAGGTCCAACCCCTGAAATGATTAATGCAATGGGCGATAAAGCAACTGCTAAGTCGTACATGAAAAAAGCTGGAGTACCAACAGTTCCAGGTTCAGATGGTTTATTAAAATCAATTGAAGAAGGTTTGAAAATTGCAGAGAAAGTAAAATATCCTGTAATTTTAAAAGCTACAGCTGGTGGTGGTGGTAGAGGTATGCGTATTGTACACGATGCTGATGGATTTGAAAAAGCATGGAATGATGCTAAAATGGAATCAGGTGCAGCATTTGGTAACGATGAGTTATACCTTGAAAAATTTGTTGTAGAACCTCGTCACGTTGAAATTCAAGTGATGGGCGATGGCAAAGGTAATGTAGTTCACTTCTCGGAGCGTGACTGTAGTATTCAACGTCGTCACCAAAAATTAATTGAAGAAACTCCTTCTCCTATTATCACTGACGATTTACGTAAACGTATGGGTGACGCTGCTATTGCAGGTGCTAAAATTATCAATTACGAAGGTGCAGGTACATTTGAGTTTTTAGTGGATAAATTTGGTGAATTCTATTTTATGGAAATGAATACTCGTATCCAAGTAGAGCACCCAATTACTGAAGAAGTAACAGATTTTGACTTAGTGAAAGAGCAAATTCGTGTAGCTTCAGGTCAGCCATTATCTTCAGAAAGTAGATTCCCAAATAAATATTCAATTGAGTGCCGTATCAATGCTGAGGATCCTAAAAATGGTTTCAGACCAAGTCCAGGAAAAATCACAAACTTGCACTTACCTGGTGGTAAAGGAGTAAGAGTTGATACACACGTATATTCAGGTTATACAATTCCTTCAAATTACGACTCAATGATTGCTAAGTTAATCATTACAGCTGATAATCGTGAGGAAGGATTAGCAAGAATGAAACGTGCATTACAAGAATTTGTAATTGAAGGTATTAAAACTACTATTCCATTCCATATCAAAATGATGGATGATGCTACCTTTAAATCAGGAATATTCAATACTTCATATCTTGATACTTATGATTTTTCTCAAATCTAAGAGAGAAATCTTAACCAATTTAAAAGCCACACTTTATTAAAATAAGGTGTGGCTTTTTTTGAGGTCATTTTTTTGAAATTAAGCATATTGCCTGTATATACACCTAAAACAACATTTCATCTTTTTATATAACCAATTCAATACTCAATTGTAATGTTTCAAGAAAAAAGAAAGTTTTAAACGAAAAATTAGGAAAAGTGTTTTTTTTTTTTCTGTTTTTACATCCCATAACGAAAAAATCAAATTATGAAACAATTTAAACAAACGCTGAAGCGATATTCGCTTGTCAATTTTAAAATATTTTTATTGCTGTTTGTAGTAAGTTTTGGGGATGGGGTTTATGCTCAAAGTGAGGATGACAGTTTAGCTCCACCAACAATAGAAGCGCCAGCTCCACCAATACTAGGTAATTCAACATGTAGCAAACCTGCACCATACAGTAGCACACTTTGTCAATCTCAATATATTTATAATTGCGAACCTAATAAAAAATATTATTTCAATGATGTATTAGGTTCTCTTTATGACCCAATTGGTAACAATAGATATTGGAAATATACATGGTATAGATCCGATGATCCGAATTGGAATTTACAAGAACAGTTTAAAGGAGGAGGACAAACATTGGGAGGTGATTGCTCAGGATCATTATTAGGTAAAACCAAAAGTCAATGGCCTGCAGTAGATGTCTTTTATTTAAGTAGAAATACAGAAGAGTACTATAGGGATAATTCATTATATAGAGAATGGTTTGTTAAAGAAGATCATAATAGAACACCTTCATTAAATGTTAAACTTGTTTTAAGTGCATGTTCTGACCCTGATTATTTACCAATTTCAATCACTGGTCCTACTAATTTGGTTTGTGGACAACAAAGTGCTAGTTATCAATTAAATCTAGACAATTGTGGTGTAGCTAAAATTACTTGGACATTACCACAAGGTTGGTCAACAACAGGAGCATTAGTTGGCGATTTTAGATTAACCAATATTAATGTAAACACTTACAATGCAAATAGCGCTAATCTTCCCAAAGGAGGTACTGTTACAGCTTTTATAGAATTTGCTGATGGAAAATCGAGAACTATAAATTACAATGTTACTGCCGAAGCTTATGATAGATTAATAACACTTACAGGACCAACGGTATTAAACTGTGGTCAACAACAAGTTAATTATACTGCATCTTTTAATACATGTGGAGTAACTAATGTACAATGGACTTTACCTCAAGGCTGGACTGCACAAAGCCCAACATCTGGACAATGGGCAACTACATTAGCTGCAATTTCATATCCTTGGTCTTCTACTGGCAATATACCATCAGGTGGTGATGTTATTGTAACATTAAGTTATTCCGACGGAACTACTAAGACACAAAAGCTTACTATTGCTCAAAAATATGCACCTTTAATGGTGACGTTCAATAAAACTAACCCTTATACTTTGTGTAATGCAAATATTAATTATTTAATTGCTACATTTAATAATGGAACTGCTCCTTATACTTATGCATGGGATGGCTTATGGAACTTGAATACAATCGGAGCAACATCAGGAACAATAACAAATAATAAATCAACAATTGGAATTACACCATATCAATGGTCTCAAAATGCAACAGAAACGCCTTCTGTAAGAGTAACCGATGCGAATGGTTGTACCGTATCACAAAGTATCACAACTAAAACTACACCAGGTTGGTTTGATGGCATTACTAATACTCTTAATACTGTTGCGAATCCTTATGTATGGGAGCAAATACCTACAAAAGTTGATGATAATGGAGAAAAAAGTAACTTTGTTTCAAATAAAAAAGGAAATTTATTTTATTCAGGAACGTATAATTATGGTAATGCTGGTTTAGCGACAATAAGATGGAATTCTACTGTAAATCGTTGGGATAATTATTTTATATATGATGGTCATTATGCCCCCAAATTATTAATTGATGAGCCATATTATGGCAAAGCTAGTATTTATGCAATTGATGAAACCAATAATAACATTGTAGTATTTGAAAATGCTAATTATGATGTAAATGGATGGAGTGCTCCTTATCCTGTATCGCCTCTACCTGATGCTCAAGCATTACTAACAGTAAGTGATGGTTATCTATATTATATTGATAATAATAAGGATATTAATAAAATTCAATTAGCTGCTTTTAACTCTGGTCAAAAAGGATTTAGAACTCAAATTGTTTCTAACGTATCACTTAAAAGTACAGAAGCTGTAGTAGTAAATAATAAATTGTATATAGTTGAAGATAAAAGTGGTGTTGTAATATTGTCTGCGTACAATACAGTTGGAACGATAACTAGAACAACAGTTGATCCACAACCGGTAAAAGAGGGTACAAATTTAGTAGCTTACGATGCCAAAGGAATAGCTTATGCTTCTTCACAAGGTAACATAAGAGTGATAAGAGATGTAACTGTCGCTAATCCTATAAGAGAAATTATGCCAGGTATTATTACCAATGGAAATTTCTCAATCAACCCTGCGAGTGAAGTAATTTACAGTGCAAACATTCAAGATGGGGCTGTATGGCAAGCATTTTACTCACCAACTGATGCTCAGTTTTTCTCAAAACCTGTAATGAATATTAGTGCATGGAATGGTACAGGCTATGCATTATTTTCGTCCCCAAATTTTTTCTATATTAGTAAGAATAATGGATATATACGTCAAACATATTTCTTATTGAATGGATGTACGCCTAATATTTATAGAACTGGTGAAGCAAATGATGTGGACCATATTGAGCATGAGTCACAAACAAATCTTATAGCATCAGATAATGCATTTAAGTTAAATGTATATCCTAACCCAGCTACTGACAATACCAATATTGAATTTGAATTAGCAGAATCAGCATCAGTAACTATTAACCTTACTGATATTATTGGTAATATTGTAGTAAGTACAGTGGCTGATTATAGCCAAGGAAAGCAAACTGTAAATATCAATACAGCAAACTTACACCAAGGTTTGTATTTCTGTGAGTTTATAGTAAATGGGACATCTAAAACGGTTACAAAACTAGTAAAAGAATAATTCATTTATACTTAATTATTGATAAGGGTTGGTTGCAATACCAACCCTTTAATTGTTATGAAAAAGATACTTATTCTTTTATACATTTTACTACCACTTTTTTGCAATGCCCAAAAGGAAGCATACTCTAAATTTCTCGGAAATGGTACCTGGTATAGGTTTGATTTTAATACCAATCCACCTTTGGCTATTCCAAGTAAATTTAATTATCTTTTACGTGTATATGACCGAACTATTTATTCTTCAATTTGTAAAAAAACGGGCGAGTTTTTAATGTTCATTGACCCTGAATTAAATGTATATGACAAAAATGATAGTTTAATAACCACCTTACCTCAATACAATTACTGGAATCACACTTATTACTATTCTAAATCATTAATAGTTCCTGTTGGTAATGGTAATAAACTAAAATATTATATTTTTTCTATTTTAAGTAGTTCTGGCGAATATCTAGAAGATACGAATTCAACCAAAAGTATAAACTATAGATTAAATTATGCAATAGTTAAAGAAAAGGGAAATAGCATTGAAATAGTAGAGAAAGATACTAAATTAGATGAGGCTTTGTTTCATAAATCAATAGTGGCAACCAAGCATCAAAACAATATAGATACATGGTTAATAGCTGCAGATATTAGAAATGCTACCATAAAATCATACTTGATAACAGAATGTGGTATTCAGGCTCCTATAATTTCAAAGTTAAATATCAAACACCCTCATTATGTAACCAATTGGACTATTAGTCAAAATATGATGGTGTCACCAAACGGCAAGTGGTTACACTTCCCAACTTATACTGACAGTTATACTGATAGTATTACTTATATATTACAAGAATTTGATAAAAGTACCGGTAAAATTGTTGGCAAAATAAAAACATTACCAAAAGATAATCACAAATACGATTATTTATTTTCTCCTAACTCAAAATATTTATATAAATTTGGTAATAACAACGGCTTAGGTTTTGAATATCTAAGGTATGATACAGAGGAAGATACCTTATTAAATAATCCTGAAAAACTAAACTATGTATATGCAAATAAAGTACATAGAGGTGAACAATTTTCTCGTTTTATATGCGGAACAGGTATCTATTTTACTAACAAAGATTCATTGTATAAGTTAGAAAATGCAAGTTCTACGGATAAACCTTTTTTTAAAGGAATAAGTGTCGTTGATCGTGGTGAGGGGTGGATATATAGTAATTACTTATCAAACTTTTTAGACCCAGCATTTCAAGATAGTATAGCTACTTATACATTAACAGAGGTAAAACCTAGTAGGGTATGCTTAGGAGATAGTACAGTATTTAATTTAAATTATCCTAGAGCTGTTACTAAATACTATTGGGATTATGGCAATGGAGTAACAGCTATTAATAAAAGTAATACATACAAATACCCCAAAGCAGGCAAGTATAAAGTACGCTTAGTAGCACAATATACATGCACTTATGATACTTTTTATGTTGATGCTTATGTTGATAGTACTGCTTATGTAAACTTAGGAGATACTTATCAATGTATTAAAAATAACACTATTTTAAATGCAGGCGCAAATTTTATTAGTTATCAATGGAATACAAAAGATACTTTGCAACAATTAGTTGTAAATAAAGAAGGTTTATATGCAGTAAAAGTAAGTAATACTTGTGGCTCAGCTAGTGATAGTGTACAAATTCAGTTAATAAAAAAGGATTTAGCAATAAATACAAGTAGAAATTGTATTGTTGATAGTACAGTATTTCAAGTAACAAATACTTATCCTATATCAAATTATAACTGGCATTATGGAGATGGTGTAACAAAAAATATCAATATTTTTAAATATAAATATGCAAATGCAGGTATTTATACTGCAAGTTTAATTGCAGATTATCATTGTTTTAAAGATACAGCAACCACCCAAGTAATTGTTGATGATACACCTATTTTAAATATTGGTGATAGTATTGTTACTTGTAGTAATGATGCAATTGAGTTAAATGCAGGAGCTGGTTATGTAAGTTATGTATGGCAAGATGGCTCAAAAAATCAAAATTATACAGCAACTCAAACAGGTATTTATTCAGTAGCTGTAACTAATACATGTGGCACACAAACCGATAGTGTATCAATAAAAAAAGTACAGTTAGATGTTCCTAATATAATAACTCCCAATAATGATGGTTTAAATGAAGCATTGCAAATAAAATCACAATTACCAAATCCTATTTATTTAAACATTGTAAACCGTTGGGGTGGTGAAGTATTTAACTCTTCTAATTACCAAAACAATTGGGATGCAAACGGTTTAAGTGAGGGTATTTATTATTATACAAGTAATTACGAAGGTTGCGAAGCTGTAAAAGGCTGGGTGCAGGTTGTTAGGTAGAAATAGTACAAAGTACAAAGTACAGTGTCTATTTTAGTTATTCTTCAGTCTTCAGTCTTCAGCTCTTCCGAGTGTTGCAAATAGTTAATAATTAAAACGTTAGGCTCTTCCAGATTTGCAATCTGGAAGCCGTATCCAAGGATTTTTAATCCTTAATAGTAGCAACTGGTTTTATAAACAACTGTTTATGTGGATTGCAAATCCACAGATACTGATTCGAAATTGCAAATTTCGAATAGCCACACTATCTTGCAGATGTGTAAATGGTTAGGGAAGAACTTGAGGAGCTGAGGTTATATGTTTTGCTCATTTTGTTGTTTTCTGCACCAAGTGGTTTAATCATGGGCTATTGTGCCAATGGAGGAGTTTTGGCTCAAATTTCATTTGTTTTATTGAGTATTTTATGGTTCTATTTTACATTCAAAGGTTATCAATATGCAAAACAGAACAATTGGCTATTGCATCAAAATTATTTGTTTCGAAGTATAGCTTTAACATTTTCGGCAATATCCTTAAGGCTGTTTAAATTGATTATTGCAAGTTTTTTCCATTTACAACCCATGGATATTTATGTTATTATTGCTTGGTTAGGCTGGGTAGCTAATTTGATTATTGTTGAAGTGATTATTTATAGGAAGGATATTAAGCACTAAGGATTAATTTTTAGGTTCAGTCTTCAGTCTTGTTTCTTAAGTCTAACATCTACCATCTAAAATTTCAATTAAAGAAACAATATTTTTGAATTCTTGAAAAGCTAGCGTACTTTTGTTAAAATAATTGATTGTATGCACTTTAAATCCCTAACGGCTTTAGTTTTATTTTTTATTAGTTTTAATGTAGTAGCACAAACTAAAAGCGATTCACTTCCTAAGCGTGACCTTAAATTTAATGTTGAACTTGGTTTAAGTGCAAACTCTTATAGAGGTAGTTTGGTACAACATTATGGCTCCTATACTCAAAGTTATCATGTGGGTATTCGTTTTTCAAAAAAGAAATTAGCTAATGGAAGAGTTAATTTTTCGTATGGAAATATTGAAGGTCAAAACAGTAGTTTTGAATATAAAGACTCAAAAGGCAATGTTATAAAAACAAATAATTATTTCAAAACATCAATATTTAGTTTAGCTTATGAATTGAATATCAAAGTAATTGAAAGAAGAAAATTTGTAATTCAAGCAATTTTGGGAGTAGGGGCAATGCGATTTACACCTTACGACCAATTTGAAAATAATTTGATTAATAACCAATCAACAAGAGCAGCTGGCGAAACTTACTCTAGCACCTCATTATATTTACCTTTGGGTTTACAGTTTATGTATAAATTACCTCAAGGCTATAATATTGGTATGTCGGCAAATGTAATGAATCCACTAACAGATTTTTTAGATAACACCTCAAAGTACAGTGCTTATACTACAAGTGATAATGTTTTAATGCTTAAACTATTTGTTTCAACGCCAATTTCATTAAAGCTTTAGGATAAATATTTAAAATATATGGATTATTTAAATATTTAGCGTTAAATTTAGGGCAAATTAACTGACTTTTCTCAGAGAATTTAAAAACCTTTTACTTCTACAATTTGTAAAGTAAATAAAATTATAAAATAATGACTGCAATTATCATCTTCTTCGTAGCTCACTGGTATTTATCATTGTTCTGTCAAACATTCTATTTGCACAGATATGGAGCACACAAACTATTCACAATGAGTCCATTCTGGGAGAAATTCTTCCACTTGTTAACTTTCATTTCTCAAGGTTCTTCGTACTTAAGCCCTAGAGCTTACGCTGTATTGCATCGTATGCACCATGCATATAGTGATACTGAAAATGATCCACACTCTCCACATCATGCAGATGGATTATTTGATATGATGTTAAAAACTAAAAATATCTATAACGATTATTTAAATTATAGAAGAGAACCAGAAGAAAGATTTGCTAAAGATTTGCCTTCTTTCCCATTTATAGATAAAATTGGAGATATGTGGCCAATACGTATTGTGTTTGGAACTATTTACGTGTTGTTTTATATCTATTTTATGCCAGCAGGTTTGGGATGGCACAACTTATTATATTTGTTGTTACCAATTCATTTCTTAATGGGCCCAGTACATGGTGCTATTGTTAACTGGTGTGGACACATGTATGGTTACTCAAGTTATGATAACAACGACAAATCAAAAAATAGTTTAGTAATTGATTTTTTAATGGGTGGTGAATTGTTTCAAAATAACCATCACAAACATCCATTAAACTTAAACTTTGCTACTAAATGGTTTGAGTTAGATCCAAGCTATCCAATTATTAAAGTTTTAAGTATTTTGGGTATAATTAAAGTAGTTAAAAATCCAGTTGCTTAATTAAAGTATAAAAAGTCATAAAAAAAGCTTGTTCTTAATTGAGCAAGCTTTTTTTATGACTTTACTTTTTTGAATAGAAGCATATATGATGTTTTCAAAACTTTATTTTTCTAAAATATATAAACAAAAAAAGGTACATAAGTTTAAATTTCAATAATTTAAACTTATGTACCTTTTAAAGTAAATTGTTATTTATTAGTCTTTCTTAGTGAAAGTTAATCTGAAACCAACTGCAGGTACTTTACCTTCGTTGTTCCATGAGTGTTGAATACCTCCATCAAAATAGATAGTATCGCCAGCATTTAACTCAACTACATCTTCTTCCAAAGTATATTTAATTGAACCAGAAATTACATAAACTAACTCTTGATAGTTAGTTAACATAGTTTTTCTTTTTCCACCTGGATTGATAGTTAAAATTGAAGCTTTTGCACCAACACCTTTGAATTCTTCATCAAGAATTAATTCGTTTGATACATTATCTGAACTAGAGATTTCATCATTTTTTCTTTCAGAAGCTCTAATTACAGTGTAAGGCTCATTTGTATAATAAGTAAGCTCTAATACAAGCTCAGCTAAATCTACTTCTAAAGCTCTTGAAATTGAGTAAAGTACTGGCAAAGAAGCCATTGCTTTAAAATTCTCAATTTTTGACAATAAGCCTGCTGTAACTTCAGCTTTAGCTGCTAATTCTTTTAAACTTAATTTTTTCTTTTTACGGATTTCGTAGATTTTTCTACCTACTAAACTTAAGCTTTCTGCTCTAATTCCCATGGTTTTTGTTTGGTTAATTTGGTTAATATAATCAGTTATTGCAATTTAACTCAAAGTGTAAAAGGGTGTTAAATTTCACACTGTGCTATTTATTCACTACAAATATAACAATGTGAAAATTTCTAAGTATATTCATTTAGTTTAGCATAAATATTATATTGCTAAAACATCAAAAATTTGAGTTATAACAAATATTGTATATATAAATATATTTGTTTTATTAATATTGATTCAACTCCAAATCTGTGTTAATTGTTTATTCTTCAATTTTATATTTTTTAAATTCAATACTTAGTTTATAGATATTATTTTGTAAAATTGTTACTAAATGAAAAAATTAAATCAGCATCTTACACAATTCGATTTAACAGCATTAGGTATTGCAGCCATTATTGGTGCGGGTATTTTTAGTACTGTTGGTAATGCTGCCGCTCAAGGTGGACCAGCAGTGAGTTTGCTGTTTGTTTTTACAGCCTTCGCATGCGGATTGTCAGCACTTTGTTATGCTCAATTTGCTTCTTCATTACCCAATGCTGGTAGTGCATATAGCTATGCAAGTCACGTTTTTGGACCTTTAGTTGGTTGGATTATTGGTTGGGATTTAATAATGGAATATGCCATTGGGAATATTGCAGTTGCTATTTCATGGTCTGATTATTTTACATCTTTACTTCATAATGTAAATATTCATATTCCTGAATATCTTTCTACCGATTACTTAAGTGCAGCAAGAAGTGTAAAAAACATACATGACTGGCAACTTTTGCATCCAAACGAGCCAATGTCTGTTTCGCTATTTGAGGCTTCAAGAGCTTGGAATACTGCACCTTGTATTTTGTATAATATTAAATTGATACTTGATTTACCTGCAATGTTAATTACTGTATTTATTACCTGGTTAACCTATATTGGCATTAAAGAAAGTAAAAATTTTAACAATGGTTTGGTGATTTTTAAACTCCTTGTTCTGTTATTAGTAATAGTAATGGGTATTCAATTTATTAATATTGATAATTGGATTCCATTTGCACCACACGGTTTGTCAGGTGTTGCCAATGGAGTATCTTCGGTATTTTTTGCTTATATTGGTTTTGATGCTATTTCAACAACTGCTGAAGAATGTAAAAATCCACAAAAAGATATTCCTAAGGCAATGTTTTGGGCATTAGGTATTTGTACCTTTTTGTATGTAATTATTACATTAGTACTTACCGGTATGGTTCCTTATTCTACTTTATCAGTTGGCGACCCATTGGCATTCGTTTTTAATACCAATAAATTATACTGGGTTGGTTCAGTTGTAGCAATTAGTGCATTGTTTGCTTATACAGGAGTATTGTTGGTTTTTCAAATAGGGCAACCACGTATTTGGTATAGCATGAGTAAAGATGGTTTGTTACCTACAATTTTTTCATCTATTCATGAAAAATATGCAACACCTTGGTTTGCAACTATTGTAGCAGGATTATTAGTAGGAATTCCGTCAATGTTTATGAATTTGGTAGAGGTAACAGATTTAACAAGTATAGGTACTTTGTTTGCCTTCGGAATGGTTTGTTTGGGAATATTAGAATCAGAACAAAATCAAGTTTTGAAAAATGCCAAATTTAAAGTGCCGTATTTTAATTCACTTTATTTTAACCCTGTGTTTTTATTGATTTTGATTTTTGTATGGCTAAATAATGTATTTTCAATTAATTACCATATTACTTTTGGGGTAATAACAGGTTTATTACTTTGGGGAATATTTAAAAAATGGTCATTACTTCCGTTAATAGGTTTGATATGTAATGTTCTTTTACTCGGAACATTAGGAGGCACTAATTGGATGCGTTTTTTAATTTGGCTTGCCATAGGTTTGGCAATTTATTGGTTTTATGGAAGGAAAAGAGTTAGAAGTAGTCAGTAATCAGTTTTCAGTAATCAGTTATGTTAAATTTTAAACTGATAACCGAAAACTGAAAACTGGTAACTCAAACTATATTCCAAACTGTGTAAAATGGTGATCAATATGTTTATAGAACATGTTATTCCATTCTTTGGCAGACATTACACCAAACGATGCATTTAATTTACCTTCAAAATACTGAGCACCATTTTTTTCAGTAGTTTTAATGTTCTCAATAAGCTTTGCTTTTTCTGCTTCAAAATCTCTGTTATCAGAAATGATAAAAACGGGTGCTGTACCTGAATTTCTACCGTAAGCTTTTTCGCCAACAACAATAGGTTTTATAAAAGTTTTCACAATAAACTTCATCAGAAAATTAGATTTACTTTCTTTTCTGCCGTATGCTAAGTCGTATGATACATTTAAATGAGCTAATACTTGCGAAGCATTCATTTTGCCCCATTGAGGAACAGTATCATATTTTAGGTTTTCTAATCTTGCAAGTACACTTGCAGTTGTTTGTGGGTCAAATATGTTTAATATCGTCATTTTGTTGCTCGTTATCAGTTTTCAGTAATCAGTTCTCAGTCAATTATTTAATCTTAATAATTAATACTTAATACTTAATACCTTGTACTCTGTACTCACTTCTTTCTCCCACCAAACCTACTAAGCATCTTTTTTTCAAATGCCCAGAAAAATTTAAACTGACCGAAAATTGTACCAAAGGTTATAAGCAATAATTGATATGCAGGTAATATTATCACTATTCTCAAAGGATAATAAATATACCAACCAAGTTCGGGTGTGATGTTTAAATATTTTAGTATAGGAGTTGCTATTCTCACCGAAGTGCTTCCTGTTATTGCAAATACCAAAAAGATAATTGCGTATCTAATGTCACTATCAATCTCCCATTTATGCATTAAATATTTCGCAATTTTAAAGTAATATTTTACTAACAATATTGAAATAAGCACATTGAATAGATAAACTACTAATTTAATGTTTTCACTTAAGTTGTATTTGTTGCTAATATAAAATGCTGTTAACATACATACTGCAAAAACAACAAAAGCAATTACTATTTGAATTGTGGTTTCAACATGAAAATAATTTTTAATTTTTTTAACCATTGATTTATAACTGATTTATTTTGAAATTTTTCCATTGCCCAATAATAGGTAAAGGAGCAGTAAATACTAATTGAGTTTGTAGGGTAGGGTGGGTAAAATGCAATTCGTAAGCATGTAAGCAAATGGATGCATCCTCATTGGTTTCTTTTGAACCATATTTTAAATCACCTACAATTGGAGTACCATTGCTTGAAAGCTGCACTCTAATTTGATGTGAACGCCCCGTATGAGGCATCACTTTTAATAATGAATATGCCTTGTTGGTTGCTGCTAACTCATAACTTAATTCAGCAAATTGAGTTTCAGGTTTTTGAGTATTGTAAGCAGTAACTTTATTCTTTTGAGTATCTTTCTTTAAGTAATGAACCAAGGTTTTACGTTCATCCTTAGGGATACCATGCACAACAGCAGCATAATTTTTTTGCACTTTACGGTCTCTAAATTGAGCAGTGAGCCTTTCGAGTGCTTTTGAAGTTTTGGCAAGTAAAATAACCCCACTCACTGGTCTATCAAGGCGATGAACCAAACCACAGAAAATATTACCAGGTTTTTGGTATTTTACTCTAATATATTCTTTTGCTAAATCAACCAGACATAAATCATTGGTGTCGTCACCTTGCGAAAGTAATCCCGCAGGTTTATTTACAACCAGTAAGTGATTGTCTTCAAATAATATTTGTTGTGGTTGTAGCATTTAGTACGGGGTATTGAGTACTGAGTATAGAGTATAGGGTACTAAGTATTAGGTATTTAGTAATATTTTTAAGTTTAAAATCTAACATCTAACATCTAACATCTAACATCTAACATCTAACATCTTACATCTTCAGTCTTCAGTCTTATATCTCAATTAATAACACTCATTCTCATTAGGGAAATCCGAACTTTTAACATCTTTAATGTAATGAGCTATGGCTTCTGAAATAATTTTATTCAAATCCGCATATTTTCTTAAAAAACGAGGATTAAATTCATTATTAATTCCGAGCATATCATGTGATACAAGTACTTGTCCGTCAACAGCATTACCAGCACCAATACCAATAATAGGAATAGAAACTTTTTCAGCAACTTTAGCAGCCAAAGCAGCAGGAATTTTTTCAAGAACAATAGCAAAGCAACCACATTCTTCAAGCATCAAAGCATCTTCAATTAACTTATCAGCTTCTTCTTCTTCTTTTGCTCTAACCGAGTAAGTGCCAAATTTATATATCGATTGAGGAGTTAAGCCCAAATGCCCCATTACAGGTACACCAGCACTTATTATCCTAATAATTGATTCTTTAATTTCTCTGCCACCTTCAAGTTTAACCGAATGAGCACCAGATTCTTTCATAATTCTGATAGCTGAACGTAAAGCTTCAGAAGAGTTTCCTTGGTACGACCCAAAAGGTAAATCAACCACCACCAAAGCACGTTGCACCGCACGAATTACCGATGATGCGTGGTAAATCATTTGGTCGAGTGTAATAGGTAAAGTAGTTTCATGGCCAGCCATTACATTGGAAGCCGAATCGCCAACGAGTAAAACATCAATTCCTGCGGCATCAAAAATGCGAGCCATAGAAAAATCATAAGCTGTAATCATGGAGATTTTTTCACCACGAGATTTCATCTCACGCAATTGATGCGTAGTAATTTTTTTCAATGTAGAATAACTTGACATATTGCAAAAATAGAAATAAGGATTGAGCTTGTGAAAGAAAATCTGAAAAGGATTACATTTTTATGTTATAAATGACAAAAAATACCTTAAACAAGTTGAATTTGCTATTTAATATAAAATCATTTTAAAAAAATATTCATTTAAAAATTAACCATTTAAGTTTAAAAACAATGATATTTCCCATATTACATTATATTTTTTGACCAAAAATCTGAAAAAAAATAATAAATTAACAAAACCCTTACATAGAATCTATTGCAAAAGAATGAAAATGATTATATTTGCCTCTAGTTATTCAAAAAAATTAAATAGTTTACGATGTTTATAGAAGAAATCTACGCTCGTCAGATTTTTGACTCAAGAGGTAATCCTACAGTTGAAGTTGATGTAATTACCGAAAACGGCTGTGAAGGTCGTGCTGCTGTTCCATCTGGTGCTTCTACCGGAAAACATGAGGCTGTAGAGCTTCGTGATGGTGACAAAGATAATTACATGGGTAAAAGCGTATTAAAAGCTGTATCAAATGTAAATGACATCATTGCTCCAGAATTAATTGGTTCTGATGTTTCAGATCAAAACTTAATTGACAAAATCATGCTTGAGCTTGATGGCACTCCTAATAAAGCAAAATTAGGTGCAAATGCTATTTTAGCTGTTTCATTAGCTGTAGCTAAAGCTGCTGCTCAAGAGGCAGGCATGTCGTTATATCGTTACATTGGTGGTGTTAATGCTAACACTTTACCAGTTCCAATGATGAACATCTTAAACGGTGGTTCACATGCGGATAACTCAATCGATTTCCAAGAGTTTATGATTATGCCAGTAGGTGCAGAGTCATTCTCTCATGCGATGAAAATGGGTTCTGAAATTTTCCACAACTTAGCAAAAGTATTAAAAGATAAAAAATACTCAACTAACGTTGGTGACGAAGGTGGATTTGCTCCAAACATCCCTTCAAATGAAGAAGCAATTGAAATTGTATTAAAATCAATTGAAAAAGCAGGCTACAAACCAGGTGAGCAAGTAATGATTGCTATGGATGCAGCTGTTACTGAGTTCTATGATGAAAAAACTGGTTTATACCACTTCCACAAATCTAACGGAATGAAGAAAAATTCTGAGGAAATGGTGGCTTACTGGAGCGAGTGGGTAAACAAATACCCAATCATTTCTATTGAAGATGGTATGGCTGAAGACGATTGGTCAGGTTGGAAAAAATTAACTGAAGCTATCGGAAGTAAAACACAATTAGTTGGAGATGACTTGTTTGTAACTAACGTATCACGTTTACAACAAGGTATCGACAATAATACTGCAAATGCAATTTTAGTAAAAGTAAACCAAATTGGTTCTTTAACTGAAACTATCAATGCAGTAAATCTTGCACACAAAAACAGCTACAAATCTATCATGTCGCACCGTTCAGGTGAAACTGAAGATAATACAATTGCTGATTTAGCTGTTGCATTAAATTGTGGTCAAATCAAAACTGGTTCATGCTCTCGTTCAGACAGAATGGCTAAATACAACCAATTATTAAGAATTGAGGAAGAATTAGGCGAAACTGCTTATTTCCCTGGAAAAAAATTCTAATTAATAATTAGTTTATTATATACAAAGGCTTAAGTAACTACGGTTATTTAAGCCTTTTTTTGTTTATAATGTTTAACATTTTTAATTAGTATTTTTACGTTGTCAACGGTTACAGACCTTGACAACTGTATTTGAGTATTAATTTTTTAAAACGTTTGTATCAGCATAATTTTTCGCTAAATTTGAAACTTAAGATTAAATACGTATACCAAGTGAACAACTTAATATTTATACTAAAAAAAATTGTAACAAACTTTTACATAATGTTTACATTGTTTTGTATGGTTTGGATGCTATTTTTTGACCAAAATGATGTGTTTACACAAATGGAAATGCGTGGCCGTTTAGCTGATTTAGAAGAAGAAAAAGAATATTATATTGACAAAATAAAACAAGTTAACGAAGATAGGAGAGAGCTGCTTGAGCAACCAGGCTTACTTGAAAAATTTGCTCGTGAAAAATATTTAATGAAAAAAACAAACGAACAACTTTTTATTGTTATTGACTCAGAAACGCCTGAGGTGCTAGAAGAAGAAGCTCAATAATATGTTATTAAAAAAAGAACTTTATACATTTATACTTTATTATTTTTTTTCACAGCTTACTGTGATTGCACAAACAGCTATTTCCTCGGCATCTACAAGTTTTAGTTCGGTTTCAGGTACAAGTGATAATTTTACAACAATAGGTTCGGGTACTGCTACTTACCCTTCTGGCACTAGTTATACAATTAATTTTAGACAAGGTGCTTCAAACAACCTAGTATTAAATAATATAGTTGTAGGTGCAAACACCTATTATGTTGACCCTGAAAATGGAAATGGAACTGTAACAATTCAAAGAAAAGCAAATACATATTTTCCTGTAACCAACAATAGAGAAGTTTTGTGTTATGATTTAGAATCAACAAGTTCGCCAACATTTAATATAAAGTCGCAAGCATTTTCAAATATGAAATCAGTGTTGGAGTCTGAAATTATTAATGTTGGAATAGATAATATTTTTATAAATGATGGAGAAACAGTTATAAATAATGTAGAAAGAGTAGATAAAGTATATTCTACTAACTTGGCCACAAGTAATATAACAAAGTATGGATTTTTAATATTAGAACGAAACGGTAACGATCAATTTAAAATAGCACCAATTACAGCTGTTGATGGTAGTAATAACCCAACAGCTTGGGGCAGCATTTATACTGTAACCACAGCTACTTGGGGCTCTATCGGACAAAGTTTAACCAGTCTTGATTTGAAATTTGACACCGATGTAGTTACAACCTCATACTTAGGAGTTACCTCTTCAAATACACCTGATGCAAACTTTGAACCCATAAACAGCCTAACTGCCCAAACTATTAGAGGCGTTTTTATATCCTATTCCGATTTAGGAATTACAAATAATGCCCCAATTTATGGTTTTTCATTGTTTGGAGCTGATGTGAATTCATCAATGCCTAATATTGCTGATTTGAGCTCAAATACTGATTATCCCATAAATACAGGCACAGGAGGTTCAACTACTTTTGGGCTAGATTTAATAAATGGAATGTTAATGGTACATTCAACATTAGTTCCTGTAAAAATTTCAAATTTTAAAGCAAGCTTACTCAAAGAGGAAAATGTTCAAATATCATGGAACACTTTACAAGAAATAAATAATCATAAATTTATTATTGAAAAATCATTAGATGGAATTAATTGGTTAAGTATTGGAGAAATAAAAGGCGCCAATAATAGTAACGAAGTATTAAATTATAGCTTTATAGATTATCAAACTAGAAATACTTTAATAACTTATTACAGGTTGAAACAAATAGACTATGATAATAAATTTGAATATAGTAATGTAATCTCATTTATAAACAAATTAAGTTATTTAGCATTAAATATTTATCCAAACCCTACCGAAAAATCTATAAAGTTTGTTTTAACTGAAAATATTTCAAATGCCTCAATAAAAATTTTTGATTTAAATGGTGTTCAAGTTTTCGAGAATTTAAATTTTACAGGAACTGATTCCGAAATTGACTTATCAACTTTTAAATCAGGTATTTATTTTATTCAAATTGCAAATGATGAGTTCTTTTTAAAATCAGAATTTGTTAAAAACTAATAACACCAACAAGGGCGACGATAGCTCTTGGAACACCAACAAGGGCAAAAATCCTTGGATACGGCATCGGGATTGCAAATCCCGACGAGCACGTTTTACTAGTTTTTGTTTTTAATTTTTAAGGGAAGATGTCGAAGAGCGGAACAGTTGTTAATAAAACTATTTACTACTATTAAGGATTAAAAATCCTTGGATACCGCTTCTGGATTGCAAATCCCGACGAGCACGTCAATCAATCATTCGTTTTATTTAAAACGTAATAAACCACAGCCACAATGAGTAAACCCAAAATTAAGATTATTGGATTTTCTATAATGCTACCTATTATTCTAAATATATTTGCTACTAGTATCATATCTTTTAAAATTCATCGTAAAACATACCATTTCTGAAATCATATATGAAGATATCTTCATTTGAAATGAACAAATCTAAGAGTGACATATGAGCATTTATATAATCACCATTGGGGTCTTCATCTCCCCAAAACTCTATTCTTGTTTTGCATGAAGCTATAGCTGATTTATCTTTTTCTCCTTGATATTTTGAGGCAATTGATTGGGATTCCTCATCCAAACCAGCACTATCATCAAAAGAAAAATGAAAATAATAATCATCTGACATTTTAACTAAAAGATGTTTATCATTATAATAACTCAACTCAAAGCCTTTCGAAAACTTAAGGTTATAATTCTGTATTGTATCTTCAACTATTTGCAAAGTAAAACTTTCATCTTTTAACAAAATAAAATACTGATAAGCATAACCTCCTCTACCTGGTATTGGAATAATTGGTTTATAATTTTCAACATCAAAATGAATAAATGCATTAAATATTTTTGAAATTTCATTTATTGCTTTATGATGAATTATGTATGGATAATTTGAAGGTGGATAATTGCCATTTCCGTTAGCAAAAATCAACACTCCTTCAAAATAATATTCATTTTCTCGAGGTTTTATATTAAATGCTTTCCAAGAAATTAAACCGTTTCCAAATTTTATATATACCTCTCCTATGTAAGTTGTTATTGCATCTAATAATTGTTTATCATCTGAAAGTCCATAGTTATATGGATCTTTAAAATTATCAAGTAATAATTGAGAAACAATCATTAAAGATTCTTTGCTAAAATCTAGTTTTGTTGCAACTTCGAAACCAACAAATTCTTTTAAATATTCTATCCTACAAGGTATACAAGGTAGCCATTCTTCATCAAATTTCTTTTTTATTTTTTTGTATTCTGATTTAGAATAATATGACATAATATATTACTATTTAATTGTTACTTTAATATTTACTATTTCATCTAAGTTTGTTTTAATAGGAGCATCTAAGAGTGCTTTTAGTGGACCACTTGGACCTTGACCTATAAAGACCCATTCCATTTCCTTAATTATACCTTTTTCCCGTGGCAGGTGTCCTCACCTGACACTTATTTCTTTAATTACCAACTAGTTGTGTCAGGTGAGGACACCTGCCACGGGGTAAAACTACGAACAGACCCAGAACTTCTTTTATTCCTTAATAAATAACACTACGGAGAGAGGGGTTGATTGTTAATCTCCACTATTTCCAAACTTATCGAATTGTGTAAATTTGTATCTGAAATTGAATTAACAAGAGTTAAAGATAGATAAGGCAATAAATCTTTTGAATTTCCAAATAATAATCTTGCAATATTTAAAATTCTTATAGAAAAATCAAGTTCCCAATTTAAATTTGGGAGATTCTGTTTTGTATTTCCAATTTCATAGAATATACCATAACAATTTTGAAGAATTGAAATTATTTCGTCTCTGGAAATTTTACAAATATCTAATAATGATGAATTTTCTATGTCTTTTAAAAGAGTATTAAGTAAATTCAATTTTTTCTCAGCCAATGAAATATCAAATCCAACATTAATACTTTCTATTTCATCTATTCTTTCTTTAATTTTCATGTAATAATTATTTTGGGGGAATTAATGAGTTCGACTCTAAAGTAATTGTCCATTTACTGTCATCGAGTAAAAATGTTTGCTTTGCTCCTCCAGAAGTAGTAAAGCCACCTTGAATTGTATTCGCAACTGTACTTTCAAAAACATCGACACTTTGATTGGCCGTAGCTTTATAAACGTCATATTCTACTGCATGACTTCCAAGTGGAAGTCCTAATTTTTGTTCTAAATCAGTACTATTTTCCGCCCTTGTTGGTGTTCTGCACTGCCGCTGCCCTTGTTGGTCTTATGACCAACAAGCCACTATACTTTATATCTTACTCCAATCTGAGTAATGACATAAAAAATCCCATTCACTTGAATTGATATCGTAAAATGCTGAGGAGGAGTACTTCCATTCTAACATCGAATTTACTAAACCCGCTCTTACTGGATTTTCGTGTATGTATTTAATCTTTTGCAAGATAACTTTTTCTGAATATAAATCTACAATTAATGGATTTCGTTCCCAAAATTGATTACTATCTTTTTATACTTATCTTTGTCTTGTCCTGAAATAGGTTTACACAAAGTAAGCATAAAATGGAAGGAAGAACAAAGGTTGTATACAGTGAAGCATTCAAACATTTAGTGTGTAAAGAGCACATCGATACAGGTTCAAGTTTGAACAGTTTGAAACGTAAATATAATATTAGTAGTCATTCTGTCTCGTCCTAAAAAATGTTTACAGATTTGATTAATAATCCTGATATAAATTTACACTAATTTTCTTAATCCTAAAAAGGATTTACAATTAAAATTTATCCTAAAATAGCTTTACATTTGTATT
>JBEEOW010000038.1:0-33376 GCA_041191405.1 Bacteroidota bacterium | reverse complement strand
CTTTAAGAATTTCTTAAAGCTTTTTGGTTAATTAGTTTTCAAACTCTGATTCTATAGTAAATCCTAGTACCATTAAATCATCAAGTTGTTCTTCAGTTCCTTTCCATTCGTCTATTTCTTTTTCTAATTTTGATTTTTGCTCTATAGCAGGTAAATTAGAAATTTGAGTTAGAAGTGCTTTGAAACGTTTTGTTGAGTATTTATTTTCAAAAGCTTCGTCGAATTGGTCAGCATAACCATCTGAAGTTAAATAGAAGGTTGTTTTGGTATTTATATGTAAAATATGATTTGTGAATTTTCTATTTTCTTCTTTTTGTAAACCTCCGATAGAAAATTTATTTGCTTTTATCTCTTTTAATTCACCATTTTGTACATAGTAAAGTGAATTATTAGCACCTGCATATTGAACTTCTTTTCTAAATTTATGAACCGATAATAAAACTATATCCATTCCATCTCTCTGTACATTATCGATATTGTCTTGTTTTAACATTTTTCGAATACCAATATGAAGTTCATTTAGTACTTCGGCTGGTTCTACAATATTTTTTTCATTCACAATTTGATTTAGTAAAGTATTGCCAATCATACTCATAAATGCACCAGGAACACCATGACCTGTACAATCAACAGCAGCAATTATATATCTGTCTGCTCTTTCTGTAAACCAATAGAAATCGCCACTAACTATATTTTTGGGTCTGAAAAATACAAAAGCATTTGTTAAAGACTTTCTAATATGAGACTCTTCTGGAAGTATAGCATACTGAATTTTTTGAGCGTAGTTAATACTGTCAGTAACATCCCTATAAAGCTCCTCTATAACATTTTTTTGTTGTTCAAGTTCTGCTTTTTGTTCCATTACTGTAGCTGTACGTGTTTTTACTTTTTCTTCAAGAATTAAATTTGCTTTTTCTAACGATTTAAGTCTTAAAAATACAATTAGATAAAGTATTACACCTACCCCAATAACAACTAATGCAATAAACCAATACGATTTCCAAAATGGTGGATTTATTTTAATATATACAATTTTTTCATTGCTAATTTGACCAAAAACATTTTTGGCTCTAATATGTAATTTGTAATTTCCAATTGGTAAATATGGGAATTCAAATTGAGGATCTCTACTCCATTTACTCCATTCCTTGTGGTGTAAGCCTTCAAGTTGATATTGGTATTCAGTACCTGCTTCATTTAAATAATAAGGTGCTGCTACTTCAACTGATAAGTAGTTATTTGCATAATCAAGTTGAATTGTATCTAAATCTAAGTTTTTATCAGATTTATCTTTTGCATAACGTATTTCAACAAAAAAATCATTATGCTTTTTTGATAATTTAGCATTGTTTTCTATGCAATGCAATGTGTTATCGTGGATAACCCAAATATTTCCTTTATTATCTTTATAAATATCCTGTACCTTATCAAACAAGTCAATAAAAGCTGATTTTTGAATATCATCTTTTTGTGTGTAAGAAATTGATTTCCACTTGAAATTACTATTTGACCAAGCATGACCTGGTTGGTTAAATATAAATTTAGTATTATGAGTGTGATATTTAGCTAACTTTTTATCGGTTACAAATTTTTTGGTTTTTTCGTTGAATTCTAAAATTCCAGAGTTAAATATAAATATTACTTTTCCATCTATTTCTCTAACATTGATACTTTCTGAGTATCCGTTATTAAATGTAAATACTTGAGGATTAGATAATGAGTCGTCTTTATAATCAATGCGAATAATTTGATTAAATGCTCCTAACCATAGATGGTTATTATCTTCAGCGATTGTATTTATATTAGGATGCAGGTGGGTAAATATTTTTTCTGTAGTCCAAGCCAAACCATTAAAAGTAGCTTTGTGTAGCCCTAATGGAGTTCCTACAAATACTACATTTGGATTTTTTTCAGATCTATGAATAAAATTTATATATACGTTTTTAATTATTGGTGAAGCAACTTCGCCCTTAACTTCAAATAATCCTAAGTTTGTTGCAACGATTAAACTATGATTAAATTCAATCATTTGACGGCACTTACCAATCAAGCCTCCAACTCTTTTATAAATATAAGGAATGGATTGTAAAGCATATATTTCTTTACGAATTCTATTGGCTGATTTAGTTTTTTTAGTTACAATTTTTGCAATTGTTTTTACTGGTTTAACCCATTTTTTAGGTACAACTTTTTTAACCACATTTGTTTTTACAGGTGGTGCAATTTGTTGGGTTGATTTGTTTATATGAACTGCTGTATCAATTTTAGCTTTTTTGTTTTTATTTTTAATTCCTAGCCAACTGTTTATTGTTTGCCCAATTTTAGATTTAGGAGCTTCTTCCGTTTTAGTGATGATGATAGTTTTAACTGCCTCTGGGGTTTCTCTTCTATAAACAGGTTTTGGTTCATCAACAATTAACGGTTCAGAACGATGATGAGAATATGAATAAACTGTATCTTTAATATATTCTTCAATATCATCAATTTTTTCAACTTTTGATAAATAGAATAAACCTTCACTTGTAGCCACATAAAGAGTATCATTAAAATGAATAGCTGAAGTTATATGACCTTCTAAACCAGGGTAACTTGAGTATTTTTTTATAGGTAATGTGTAATCTGCTCTGGTAATTCCTGAAGCATGAGCAATCCAAATTCCACCTTGTCTATCTGAACCTAATGCTGTAATTTCATCATCAGGTAAACCAGTTTGATAGTTTATGGTATGTTTTGTTTTTCCTGTTTTTGTATCTACAATTACACAACCTCCTGAAAGTGTTCCTAGAGCCATTGCATCTTTGCTTAACATAGCTCCACATGAAAGTAAATTCAAGTCAAGATATTGTTGACACTCTAATTTGAACTTAGAAAGTAAATAGCCGTCAAATAAATAAATAAAATTACTGTCAGTTGAAAAAGCAACTCTTCTATCATCAAACTTAAATGAAGAAACTATACGATTGTATGATAATCCTTTAGTTCCATTTACAAGTTCCATTCTTTTGTTTGTAACCTTGTGTAATCCAATACCTCTAACATTGATGAAAATATTATCGTTTTGATTTAAAATTCCTTCAAATGGAAATGCAGGATTAGCTGGCCACATCATATCAAACTTATTGGTAGCTAAAACAACTCTATATAAGCCTTTTGAACTAAAGAAATAAGCATACTTTTTAGTGAATTCTATTTTTGTTATGTCACCAGGAATGTGAGTTTTGCCTGAAAGTGAAACGTAGGTTTCGTTACCCTGATTATCATGTTTAATATAACCAAAGTTTTGATGACACCCAACATAAATATATCCAGGTTTGCCTGGTGCAACTGATTCTGATTCTGGTGTATTATGGATTTTTAGGTTTTTCCATCTAACACCGTCGTAATTAACTACACCTTTATGATTTACAAAATAAACCAATCCGTCGTGTCCTTGGTAAATTGCAAGGATATGGTGGTTATCAATTTTGGTACTGTAGTTATGCAAATAAATATTTCCATCTTGAGCGTTAGCACTCTTGAATAAAAATAATGTTGCAACAATTAAAGTAAAACAGAATCTATATAAGAATTTCATATATTTATAATTTACATTCATAAATAACACAGTTTCACAAGATACAAAAAAAATGATTTTGAAAGTAGTTTAATTTAAAAAAAATAACAACAACTGAGAACTTGTACGTATTTCAAATTATAAAATACGAATTTTATGAGATTTTATTTTGAAAAGAATTGTGGGATTTAACCATTTTAAAAATATATTAAACTATTTGTTTAAGTAAATCAATGTATAATCTTAAATAATAATACTTTAAGTATGTCAGCTTCAGATAAATTACCAGCATTTACTCCCTTACTATTTAAATCTGCTTCAAAAATATATTGAATTACTTGCAATACTTTTCCCGCAGGGTATACTGCTGCTGCTGCTTTATATTCCTTTAAAATAAATGGATGTACTTTAATTACTGTTGCTAAAGAATTATCATCCAATTGTTTATTATAATGTATCAATAAAATTTTAGAAAAATAAGCATACAAACCTCCTATTATCACTACCAACGGATTGTTTTTAGGGTCTTTTCCAAAATAGTTTGCAATACGCATACATTTTTCAGGATCTTTTTTAACTAAAGCTTTTTGTAATTCAAAAATATTATAATCCTTACTTATACCTACATATTTTGAAATATGCTCAGCTGTTACAGTTGTACCAGCTGGTAAGTTTATAAACAGTTTATCAAGCTCGTTTGTTAAACGTGATATTTCAGTACCAACATTTTCACAAAGCATGTTTGTTGCTTTTGCGTCAATTGCATATCCCCTATCTTTTACAAAACCTTCAACCCATGCTGGCACTTGATTATCGTACAACTTTTTTGTTGTAACCATTACCGCATATTTATCAATGTTGGTCGATAAACTTTTACGAGCATCCAAAGGTTTGCCTTTGTAACCAATAACAAGGATAGTTCCCGGTTGAGGATTTTTCAGATAAGCTTCAAAAATATTAGGGTTTGCTCCTGCTTTACCTTTTGCAGGTTTTTCTTTTTCTAAATCTTTAAAATCTTTTAATTCTTGTGCTTCTTTAACAATAACTACTTTTCTGTCCGAAAACATAGAAAAACTACGAGCATGATCTAAAATACCAGCAACAGTTGTATCTTTTCCATACAAAACCACCTGATTAAAGGCACGTTCAGAAGCTGGAAGTACATTATTTTCAACGTATTGCAAGATGGTATCTATATAATAAGGTTCCTCACCTTGAATAAAATATATAGGTGCTATTTTGCCTGATTTTAGGTCTGCTAGTACTGTTTCTGGAGTAGAAGCCATGCGTATTTTTAAAATATTTTGTTAAAGATGTGATTTTTTTTTCAAAACAAATTAATTTCTTCCAAATTAGCACTTTAATTCGACGTAAAAATATACTCATTTGAAATTAGCAGCAGTTGATATTGGCTCAAATGCCATTCGTTTTCAAATCACAAGTGTGATTATGCAGGAAAGCAATCCAGTTTTTAAAAAATTGGAATACATTCGTTTTCCATTACGTTTGGGTGAAGATGTGTTCACTACCAAAATTATCTCTGATAAAAAACAAACAAAGTTTATCAAATTGATGAACGCTTTTAAACTTTTGTTTGAATTATATGAAGTTGATGATTACATGATTTGTGCAACTTCGGCTATGAGAGAAGCCCAAAACGGTGCTGAATTAGTTGAAAGAGTTCAAAAAGAAGTAGGTTTAAAAATTGATGTAATCAGTGGAGAAATGGAAGCTGAATTAATTAATAACATTATTCTTAAAAACCTCGACGATAAAAACTATTTACACATTGATGTTGGTGGAGGAAGTACTGAATTAAACGTTTACATTAACCACGAAAAAGTAGCTTCAAATTCATTTAAAATAGGTTCTGTAAGAAGATTGGAAAAACGTGATTCTCACGCAGATTGGGAAGAAATGAACCGTTGGATTAGTAAAAATATTCCATTGAATTTACGTCCGATTACCTCTATTGGTACTGGAGGTAATATTGGAAAATTATTTGAGCTTGTTGGCAAAAAGAACAAAACATTTGCTACATTTAAGCAAATTGAAAAAATACGTGATGAATTATCATTATATACTGTTGATGAAAGAATTAACTTGTTAATGATGAATCCTGACCGTGCTGATGTAATTATACCAGCAGCTGATATTTATTTAGCTGCAATGAAATGGGCACACAGCGCACAAATATTGGTACCCGAAGTTGGTTTAAAAGACGGTATCATCAATTTATTATTCGAACGTAACCTTAAATCATAATTTTATAACTTCTCAATTAAATCATGGAAAATCAATCAAATAACAACGTTTTGTACATAACAAATGCAATTTTAGGAATTGCAGTAATTGTACTTTTTGTATTATTCTTTACTGAAAAGAAAAACGAAAGTCCTTTGCTGTCGCAAGATGGAAATGATAGTACAAAAATTGAAATAGTAAAACCTAAAATTGCTAACAATACACTTTTAAAAGAAGCAAAAGTGGTTTATGTAAATGCTGATTCTTTAATGAAATATGCTGAATTTTACAAAGTAATGAAAAAAGAAGCTGAAGCTAAAAAAACGAAATTAGAAAGCAAATACCAAGCTCAAGGTCAAGCATTTCAGGCTGAGGTTCAAGCATTTCAACAAAAAGCACAAACTATGAGTCAAGAAGAAGGAATGCAAGCACAACAGGCTCTAGAAATGAAACAAAGACAATTACAAGAAGCTAGTTATCAAGAGCAAGCAAAACTTGAAAAAGAAATGATAAACATGAATTTAAATCTTGATAAAAAAGTAAATAAATTCTTGAAACAATACGCACTTAGCAAAGGATACAGATTCATTTTAACATATTCTCCTAATAGCGATGTGTTGTATGCAAATGATAGTTTAGATGTAACTTCAGAAGTTGCAAATGGATTAAATGAAATGTATTTAAGCGAAAAAGCTTCAAAAAAATAATGAAAAATAAAGTTGTTTTAATCACAGGTGGTAGTTCTGGAATTGGAAAAGCATTAGCATTTCAATTTGGTAAGGAAGGAGCAAAAATTGCAATCACTGGTAGAAACGAAAATAATTTAAATCAAGTGGTATCCCAGCTCAATGCAGCTGGGATTTCTGCATTAGGGATAGTTGCTGATGCTGCCTCAGAAAATGATAGTTTTAAAGTAATTGAAAAAGTTATTTCAACTTTTGGTCAGCTTGATGTTTTAATCAATAATGCAGGCATTAGTATGCGTGCATTATTTAATGATTGCGATGTAAAAGTGCTCAAAGAAGTAATGGATATTAACTTTTATGGTACAGTTTACGCAACCAAAGCAGCTTTACCACATATTTTAAAAACCAAAGGTTCAATTATAGGCATCTCATCTATTGCAGGTTATAGAGGATTGCCAGGTAGAACAGGTTACTCAGCATCGAAATTTGCAATGAATGGATTTTTAGAGGCTTTAAGAACAGAGTTATTATATTCAGGAGTAAATGTTTTAACTGCAAGTCCGGGTTTTACAAGCTCAAATATCAGAAATACAGCACTTAACGCAGAAGGAAAAGCGCAAAGTGAATCACCACTTGATGAAGGTAATATTATGTCGGCCGAAGAGGTAGCATTACATATTTACAATGCAACAGTATCTCGAAAAAGAACAATTGTACTAACTTCACAAGGAAAATTAACTGTATTTTTAAGTAAATGGTTACCAGGAGTGTTAGATAAATTGGTATATAATCATTTTGCAAAAGAAAAAGATTCTCCATTAAAAAAGTAAAAAGGTCGTAAACAAAAAAAGCTCGTTAATTTTTAAATATTAACGAGCTTTTTTGTTTTTAAATATATCTAAAAACTATTTAATTATAATTGTTGTTGCATTTAAACCTCTAGCTGAAAATATACCAGTCACTTTAATTCCATTTGGATTTAAATTTTTAATATTACCTCTAACATTATCCATAGGTGGAGCAAATAATGGTCCTAAACCACCTTGCTGAGAAGATGCTTGTTGTAATAAATCACTATAATATCTAAATACATTTTCATCAATAGAATATGTATTAATCACTAAAGTATCTCCTAAAGCATAGGGATAATCTTTATTTTTATCAAAACCAGCTTTAGCTTGATTTGGTTGAGGATTAATTCCAAATAATATAGGTGCGGGAAAAGTTAATTGTTTTGTTAATCTATTATCCCAAATATTGATTAAATCATTTAAAGATTCGTAATAAAGTTTGCCATTTTTTACTTTTTCAAATAAGAAATATTGGACAGATGCATTTTGAGGTCTTGCACTAAAATCAACATAATAGCCTTTAACTTGTCCAAATTTTTCAGTTTGATATTCATAGCTAAATGAATCAACTTTTACTTTTTGAAATATTTCACTTGAAGCAACAAAAGTTTCACCTTTAAATTTCACTTCTAGCTCATATTTGTCTTTATATGATGGTACAAATTCTTTATTTGTAAAATAGTAAGCTGGATCAGCAGTAGATTGTGTAAGTATTGTTGTAGAAACATTTCCTAAAGAATCTGTTCTTTTAATCTTAACTGATTCAACATTGGTAGCAGCAGGATTTACACCACTTGTATTAAATGGAATAGTTGTGGTTAATTTAACACTTGCTATTGGATTTCCCTCTGTTACATATCCTTCAACTACAAGAGCAGGTGATTCATCTCCAGGAATCTTTAAGTCTATTTCTGTTTCACAAGAAGCAAAAAACGTAAGGAGTAATAGATTATATATTATCTTTTTCATTTTAATGAAATTAGGCTAGATACAATAATTAATATTTAAAATTATAAGTTATACCAGGAATAATTGACCCAAAAACTGAGTATTTATAACCTTTATATAAATCTGGGTTATTTACATCAGCTTGAATAAATACAGTAAATGGATTTTTTCTATTAGATAAATTATAAACTGAAAATACCCATTCACTTTCCCAACGTTGTTCAGGTTTCTTTTTCGGTCTCTCGTATGTTAATGCAATATCACATCTGTAATAAGCAGGAATTCTGAAATTATTTCTTGTTTCTGAAGGGTTAAAAAGTGTTTTTTGAGTATACACTTCATAAATTTGATTTCCTAATGTTATTGGGGTACCAGAGCTATAGGTATTGTTAATCGAGAAGGTTAATCTTTCCTTAATTTTATACATTGCAACAACATTTACTGTATGTGCTTTATCAAATCTACTAGGATACCATTCATTTTTACTCAAACCATTTATTTTTCTTTCAGTTCTTGCTAAAGTATAACTTATCCAACCAGTTAATCTTCCTTTAGATTTTTTCAAATAAAACTCAGCACCATAAGCCCTTCCGCTTCCAGTTAAAATTTGTGTTTCTCTTTTTTGATTTCCTAGAATATCAGCATAATAAATATAATCTAACTGATTATCCATGGTTTTATAAAAAGCTTCAACAGAAGTTTCATAAGTATTTTGTTTGAAATTTCTGAAATAACCAATTGCTACTTGATTTGCAATTTGTGGTTTTAAATTGGTATTACTTGGAGTCCAAATATCAAGAGGAACTGATGCAGCAGTATTAGATAACAAATGAATATATTGGGCATTTCTATTGTAGGATGCCTTAATTGAAGAAATTTCATTTAGCTCATATTTTGCAGCAAAGCGTGGTTCTAAAATATATTTAGGATTATAAAATTCGCCTTTTTTTAACACTACTGAGTCAACTACTTTTTTACCATCAGTTGGAACAGCTTGATCTTGTAAAGTATAAATTTTACCTGCACCTATGTTGTTAAAATTTGAAAGTCGAAGTCCATATGTTAAAGACAATCTTGATCCAACTTTTTGTTCATTCCCTACAAAAATTGCATTTTCTAATGCAAATTTATAAGGTTCTTCAACATCTGGATTTGCTTGACCTTTAGTTTTTGTTACAATTTTAGCAGGTCTGAATTCATAATATAATGCTTGTGCTCCAAATGTAATTGTGTTATTTGGATTCAAAAAATAATTAAATTCATATTTACCACTATAGTTAATAAGTCTTGATTTCCAGTTAAATACATTTTCAGAACTACCAAGAGTTCCTAATTCATAATCATAATTGCTATAAAATGCAGTTAAATTTGAGAATAATTTTGAACCAAAAACATGATTCCATCTTGCAGTTGCTGTATTATTTCCCCAGTTAAACCCAAAAGCAGGTACGCCAAATCTATCTCTACCTAAATATCCAGATAAGAAAACTTGGTCTTTGGATCCAAATTTATAATTAAACTTGGTACTTAAATCATAAAAATATAAAGATGAATTCTTTAAATCTTCATTTGAAGAAAGTTTTAAAAACAAGTCGCCATATGATCTACGTCCTGCTATGATAAATGAACCTTTTCCTTTATTAATTGGAGCTTCGAGAGTTAATCTACTAAAAATCAAACCTATTCCTCCTTGTGTTGAGAATCTTTTACTGTTTCCTTCTTTCATTCTAACATCGAGAACCGATGAAAGTCTACCACCATATTGAGCTGGCATTCCACCTTTATACAGTTTTACATCTTTTACAGCATCTGGATTAAAAATTGAGAAAAATCCAAATAAATGTGATGAGTTATAAACAGGTGCTTCATCTAGTAAAACTAAATTCTGGTCAATAGCTCCACCACGAACATTAAAACCTGAAGCTCCCTCTCCTACAGTACTAACTCCGGGCAACATTGTAATACTTCTAACAACGTCTACTTCTCCTAATAAAGCTGGCATTTTTTTGATAGTATTTATATCCAACTTGTTAGTACTCATTTCAGTTGATTTAATATTTTCATCTTCTTTTACAGCAGAAATAACTACTTCTTTTGTTACTGTATTTACTGATTCAAGGTCAATATTAAGGGTTTGATTTCCGTTGGTTAAATCTACTACTTTTTCAGTTTTGTTAAATCCTATGTAGTTGATAACTAGTGTATAAGTGCCTTTTGGAAGAGTTAATGAATAAAAACCATATTCATTAGTGGTAACTTTTTGTTTACCTTCTTTGATGGTTACAATAACTCCAATTAAAGTTTCACCATTGGAACCATCTTTAATTGTACCACTAACTGTTGCTTTTTGAACAGTTTGATTGGTGGTTGTTTGTGTTTGATTGTTTACTTGAGCATTTGTATTTGAATACAAAAGCAATGTAACTCCTAATGATACTAAACATTTAAATAGTAAATATTTCATAATTTATTTATTGATGAATACTTAATTTTGAAAAGAATTTATAAAGTAATAACTATTATTACTTTGTTTTGTTTAATTTTTTCGATGTAATTTTAGCAAAATATTAAACAAAAAATAAGTAATATCTATTATTTTATTCAAAATTATTCAATATGTTATATTCGTAAATAATTTTTCGGTAAGACATTGTTTATTTTCGGTCAAAGCCAAAAAAAATGTTTTGTAAAGTTTACCCAAAAGTTATTATTTATCATTAATCTTACAATTATATTTGTAATTGAGGTTTGATTAAGTGTATGTTTGGTGAAATACATCTTCCAAAAGAATTAAGTGCGATTGAATTAGATAAATACCTTGAAAATGGATGGTTTAGAATGGGACAATCTATTTTTACATGTAATTTTTTAAATTTTAACAGACAATTTTATTCTGCAATATGGTTAAGACATGTTTTAAAGGATTTTTATGTAGATAATACATTTAAAAAATTAAAAAAACTCAATAGTAAATTTAGGATTGAGTTTAGTGAAGCAAAAGTTACAGAAGATAAAGAACTATTATTCCAAAAATATAAAATGGGAATTAGTTTTGAAAATGCAAGCTCATTGAATATGTTACTTTTTGATAATAAGGAGTTTACAATTTTTAATACCTACGAAATTTGTATTTATGATAAGTTTGAATTAATAGCTGTTGGTTTTTTTGATATTGGTTTACATTCGGCCGAAGGAATAGTAAGTTTTTATAATCCTGCCTACAAAAAATACAGTTTAGGTAAATATTTAATTTATAACAAAATTGAATATTGTAAAAGTATTGGTTTGTCATATTTTTATCCTGGTTATTTTGCTCCAAATTATCCATTATTTGATTATAAATTAACTATATCTAAATTTAATATTGAATTTTATAATTTATTTTCAAGAAAATGGCAATCTATAAATTCATTTGATATCAATAATACTCCTTTAACTGAAATGAAATCGAAGTTGGATATAATGTTAAAGTGTTTACATTCAAATGGTTTTATTGCAGTTTTGTTAAATTATGAGTATTACAACTCTAATAATATTCCCCATTTAGCTGGTTATGATTTATTTGATTATCCAATTTTTATAATGATACTCAACCCTACATTTGATAATTTTGCACCAATTATTGTTTGGGATACTTTAGAACAAAAGTATAGTATAGTAAAATGTGTCAGTTCTTTTTTTGCAAAAGATTATATTAGTGATGGTAAATATTATGGTACACATTTAATGAAAATTCAAGAATGTCTCTTCTCTCATGTTGACGAATCATTGCTAATTCAAAACGTTTTTGCTACCTAACACTAATTTGTTATTAAAATTAACTAAGTATCATTAATACGTTTTAATATATTTAATACTTCCAAGAGTATTTTGGGTATTAATTTTTAGAATTGAAATAGCGCTAAAATCAAGTAATTCAAATGAATTGCCTGTATACCAAGCAATATCTGCATAGGTCATAATTGTTTTACAGTGATACATGTTTTGAAAATATGATATCAACTTACTTAATCCTCCGGTTACAGTTACATTTGGCAATGATGTAAATTTTATTAATTCAGCTGAATAATAAGGCGGGTTTTCATATTTCATATATCTTACTTTTCCCCAAACACTTAATGCAACTAATTGATAGTTAAAATACAAACCTAGTCTAATTTCAGATTTTGAATTACCTAATAAATGATTATTATTCAAAAATTCAATTGACTCCTTTTCATCCACTTCTTTAACAAAACATTGACGCCCATAGATCGTTTTAAAAATACCTAGCATCATTGAAATTTTTTGAATAATTATATTTTTTTTATCAAACCAAAGGGACTCAAAAATGACAATTAATTTAGGGTGAGTTGATTTTCTTAACTTAAAAACAATGTTTTGAATTTTAGCTAGTTCTTCAATTTCTGTGTCAGTTCCAATAATTAAAACTTGAAGTTTTTCACTGAAATAAATGGGTTCATTAAAATCTGTAAATTCAAAATTTATTTGAAATCTATTTAAAAATTCTTGTTTAATATCAATTAAAAAATGGTTACTGTTCATTACTCTTTTTTTCGATATTTTTTGATTGAATTGCTCTGTATAACTTTCCAAAATAGATTCTCAACCCATAGGAATAATAAAATCCAGAATAGTTGATATTCGAATCTTTTCCATTTAATGTTTTTGTTAAAACCGTTTGCCTATAACCAGTTTGTGCTCTCAAACTTAACCATTTTAAGAATTTCCACTCAACTTCATAGCCAGCTTGAATAGGTATATATTTAGAATATTTTGTTACTTCATATTTGTTAATAACATTATTATCTAGCCATGTAAGCTGCACAGTTGCCCTTCCTAATCCAAAACCTGCTTCTAATGGTACAGACATTAAAACATTTTTTTTGTCAAAAAAAGTTAATTGATATCCTAAACTCAAATATTGTATGTTAAAAATGCCAACTTCTCTAAATCGTCTGCCAATTGAGTTGGTAAAATAAATTTCTTGGGGTTTATTTATAGTTGAATATAACCCAAATGAATATTGATGTTTTTTATCTATTTCAACTCCTATCAAACCTCCCCAAATATGAACTGAATTTGTGTTTATAAATGTAGTTCTTGTATCTAATTGAGCAATAATTTTTTTAATCTTATCTTCTTTTCCATTTGATTCTTCAACAATTGATGGTTGTTGCGCCAAATTATATTGAGCAATAAACAACAATAAAATGAACAATATTCTGGAAAGTAACTTAATCATTATTATTTGTATATAAATTAATTAGATTCAATTATTTCAAGTAATTGTTTAACTTCTTTTGCTTTTTCAAGTTCGCTAATTTTTTCAAATGAAGCAATTAAGTTTCTAAAAATCCTAGCAACAATATCAACATGTGTGCATGGTTCGTAAAATACAGGATTCGGACTCAAACTCAAATGAGATAAATAATTATCAATATCTGCTTTTGAAAATATTAAGCCTTTGTTAAATGCATTGATATAGAATTGTTCTTTATCAGTTTTGTAAGTTAATATAAACAAATTAGGTAAATTAACTCCATAAACTGGCAATTTCAATTTTTGAGCTACCAACATATAAACCAAACACAATGAAATAGGATTTCCTTTTCTTGATTCTAACACAGAGTTAATCATTGAATTAGAAGGTGAATGGAAATTTTTAGTATTAGCACTGAATTTCAACTTATTAAAAAGTACATTATTTATTACTTTTACTGCATCCATCGGACGCATTTCTTCTTGCATATCAGGCCAAACTTCATAAAATATTTGTTCTAATTCGGCTTTTACTTTATTTTTATCTAAATCAGGATATTGATAAGTAGCTATTAACCAAAGGGCTTCAACCAAATCTTGCTCAGATGATTCTTTCCAAGATTTTAATCTGTTTTTTAAACTCGAAAACTGAACTCGATGAATAATTTCAATAATTCTTTTTTGAACCAATGGATTAAAATTACTTTCCCATTCTTGTTCTAAAAAAGGAATTAATGGTTCGCCTAACGAAATTATTTTATCTCTTACATGACGTAAAATTTCAACATCTTCGTCAGCTAAGAGTGATACTAAGGCTTTTAAATTCTTTTCGTCTAATTCTTGGTTCTCCATTTTTGAGTATTAATTAATAATTAGTAATTATTAATTAGTATTTTTAATTTAATAATGATTTTTTATTGATATTAATTATAAAGTAATTAACAATCAATATGTTATTTTTTTTACTTTATGTTTAATTGCTAATTATTAATTATTAATTAAACAACATAAGTTGTTAGTGCATTTGCTAAATTTCGGTCGTTACTTAATCGAGGCACTTTGTTTTGTCCACCAAGTTTACCTTGCGATTTCATATATTCAACAAAAGCACCGTTTTTTAAGCTTGTTAGTTTTAATTTTTGAAGAATATTTCCTGTAATTAAATCATCATAATACACATTTAATTCAGTCATTTTTTCATCCAAAACTAATCTAAACTTTTCTTTATCAGTTGGTTCTTGTTTAAATTCAACAAACCATTCGTGATACGAAGCTCCATCACCTTCAGCTACATAAGGAGCTACAGTAAATTCTGTTAATTCAACTTCTGGGAACTGTGCACAAGTTAAACTCATTGCTTTTTCAACTTCTTCACCAATAACATGCTCACCAAATGCTGAAATAAAGTGTTTTACTCGTCCAGAAACAATGATTCTGTATGGTGATTTACTTACAAATTTAACAGTATCTCCAATTGAATATCCCCACAAACCAGCATTTGTGTTCAAAATTAAAGCATAATTTACCCCTAATTCAACCTCTCCTATTGTTAATCTTCGTGCATCAGGTTTGCCGTATTCTTCTAATGGAATAAATTCATAAAAAATTCCATTATCAAGCAATAAAAGTAAACCTTCCTCTTTTTGCGAATCTTGATATGCTATAAAACCCTCAGAAGCTGGATATGTTTCAATACTATCTATTTCTTTTCCGATAGTATCAATTAACTTATTTTTATATGGCTGAAAATTAACTCCTCCATAAACAAATACTGAAAAATTAGGGAAAACATCTTTGATTTTTTTACCAGTTTTGGCAACAATTCTATCAAAATACATCTGCACCCAAGGTGGAATTCCCGAGATTAATGTCATATTTGCGTCAAGCGTTTCACCAATTATTGCATCTAATTTTTGTTCCCAATCTTCAATGCAATTGGTATCATAACTTGGTTTTTGATTGGTTCTTAAATAGCCTGGAACGTGATGATTTACAATTCCAGACAACCTTCCAGTTGGTACTGCACCTTTTAAATCCAAAATTGGACTTCCAGAAAGGAATATTAAATTACCATCTAAAAATTGAGCATTTCCAGTTTCATGCACATAACTTAATAAAGCATTTCGTGCCGAATTTATATGATAAGGAATTGATTCCTTTGATATTGGAATATATTTTACACCTGATGTTGTACCTGATGTTTTTGCAAAATAAATGGGTAAACCTTTCCATAAAACATCTTTTTCTCCTTTAACAACACGTTCAACATAGGTTTTCAAGCCTTCGTAATCTTGAATTGGTACATTTTTTACCCAATCGCTATATGAGTTGATTGAATTAAAATTATGGTCTTTACCAAAAGCTGTATTTTGAGCCGATTCGATTAATTTTCTAAACCATTTTTGCTGTGTTTCAACAGGGTTTGCTGACCACTTTTTAGTTTTTGAAGCAATATAACTTGCAAAAGGTTTACTCAACGCCGAAATGATCCCCATCCTAAAAAGATATTTTTTTGTAAAGATATTGATTGGAATTGAATTTTCAAGAATTTAATTTTATCAATAGATTTTTAATCAAAATATTTGTAATAAGTATTAGTACCGAAACTTAATTTGTATTAATTCGTACCACACTTTTAACCAAAAATTAATATTTTATGAATAAACTATTTCAACGTTTAAAAATTAGTCAGAAATTAAATTTAATAGGTTATGTTGGCGTTTTTGGATTAATCATTTCAAGTATATCTGTATGGTTTATCTTAAATAATGTGCATGAATTGAATAAAAATATTCAAAACTATGCTTCTATTGAAAAAAGTCTTTGGTCGATACGTTCAAACTATAATGCAATAAATAGGGATTTGTTGTTATTATATGTTTTGGACCCTAATGTAGATGAACAATTAACAAAATCAAATGAAACTTTTGAGCATTATTTAAAAACTATAAAAAAACTAGAAGAAGATAAACAAAAATTACTTGAAGAAGGTAGTAATGACACAGATTTAAAACCTTTGATTAATAAAATTAATACTACTATACAATCTTATACAAGCTTTGTAACTGAAAATGTAATTAAAATAAAAAATGTAAGTACTTCTGATTCATTAGGTAGTGTAGAATGTAAGGACATATTATTCAATAAGTTTGAGCCATTAGTTGAACAACTAAGGATTGATAGAGAAGCTCTTTTTCAAATATTAAAATCAAAAATTGAAAAAGCTAATGAAGATTTTGAAACTGCGAATAGAACTGCAAATATTTTAGTAGCAGCTTTAACAATTTTTGTAATTATTATAGTATATGTTTTATCATCAATGGTAAGTAAAAATATTTCAAACAGATTGAAATATGTAAGTGATACTTTAGATAAGGTTTCGGGAGGAGATTTGCCAGAAGTTAAAACTTTTGATGACAAAGATGAAATAGGTGTTATGAGTCATTCGTTTACCAATTTAGTGTTAGAATTAAATAAACTAAAGCAGTTTACTGTAGCAGTTGGTAATGGAAATTATGAGTCAGATATAGAAGTTTTTAAAAATAAAGGTGAAATAAGTAATGCCTTAACAGAAATGAAAGCAAACTTAAAAATTGCTTCCGATTTAAAAAATATTCAAAACTATACAAGTGAAGGTTTAGCTAAATTCTCAAATATCCTCAGAAATACAGTTGATGAAGATTATTATGATAATATTTTATCAAATTTGGTTAAATATTTAAAAGCAAACCAAGGAGGTTTATTTATTATAGAGGAAAAAAATAGAGAAAAGTATTTGAATTTAGCTGCTTCTTATGCTTATGATAAAAAGAAATTTTTGGAAAAAACATTATTAATAGGTGAAGGATTAGCTGGTCAATGTGTATTAGAGAAAGAAACGATAATATTAACAGAAGTCCCTAATCATTATGTTAATATAACTTCGGGCTTAGGACAAGCAACACCTTCAGCAATTGTAATTGTTCCACTAAAAATTAATAATGAAGTAGTTGGTGTAATTGAATTAGCATCATTCAATGAATTTCAACAATATGAAATTGAGTTTATTGAAAAAGTTGCTGAAAATATAGCATCTGCAATTATTTCAGCAAAAACGAATCAAAGAACTAAAGAACTACTTGAAATTTCTCAACAACAAACAGAGGAAATGAGAGCTCAAGAAGAAGAAATGCGTCAAAATCTTGAAGAAATGCAAGCAACTCAGGAAGAAATGGAAAGAAAAGAAAGAGAAATGCACAGCATAATTGATGAAGTACAAAAACGTGAAAATGAACTTCGAGAATATATTCTCGAACTACAAAGTCAAAAAGAAGAATTAGAAAATAAATTGAATAAAATTTAAAAAAAACTCCAATATGAAAATATTGGAGTTTTTTTATTAATGCATAATTTTGCTATTTAACTAATTCAAAATTAAAATTCGAATTGATTTCACTTTTAAGAACTTGGTTACTAGGAATATTTTCAGAATTAAATTTTGGATTATATTTCCAGATATCTGTATGAATACTACATCCTTGAGAATTTACAAATAGATAACCTTCAAAAGTTTTATAACCTTCTGCTTCAACTTTTACTTTAATTTTTTTATGGTCATGTAAATCAAGTTTTTCTATAATGTGATAATTTTCCTGACTTACATTTAATGATTTATATTTTGAAAATAATCCAAAACCTGTTTTAATACTAATTTTGGCATTAACATTTTGCTTACTCTCAGCACAAATAACTTTACCTGTTAAATTAAGAATTTTACCTTTATTAATAAAAGAAGATAAATCTATTTTGTTTGATTTATTGGTATTGGCTAACAATACATCTTTACTAGAAAATAATGCTAAGGAACCTAATAATGTACTTTTTTGGATAAATGATCTTCTTTCCATAAATAAAATAGTTTCTATGTTTTGTAATAATAGAAAAAAATATTTAATTGTAAAAAAAATATAATAAAAATTAAATCTAAATAAATATGGCAGAACCATTTTTAGGTGAAATTAGAACTACGAGTTTCAATTTTGCTCCCAAAGGTTGGGCATTATGTAATGGACAGTTGTTACCCATAAATCAAAATCAAGCTTTATTTGCATTATTAGGAACAACTTTTGGTGGAAACGGGCAAACAAATTTTGCATTACCAAATTTGCAGGGTAAATCATCTTTACACACAGGAAATGGACATAGTTTAGGCGAAACAGGTGGTGAATCTTCTCATACAATTGTTGCTTCTGAATTACCTGCTCACGGTCATTCAATGGCAGTAAGTAATTCAAATGCTCAAAAACATAAAGCAACTACAAGTTTAAATATCGCAGCACCTATGGATATTTCAGGTGCTGAAGCCAAAGGTTTTTCAGCAACAGGTGTAAATGTTAACAATGGAGCAAGTGGTGCTAAACTACATCCAAGTTCTATTGGTATAAGTTCAACAGGAAGTGACACTCCTACTCCTCACAATAACTTATCTCCTTTTATTGTAGTGAATTACATTATTGCACTTCAAGGAATATTTCCATCTCAAAATTAATTTTAAACTTATTATCTTATTACTATGGATCCATTTGTAGGTGAAATAAGAACTGTTCCATTTAATTTTGCTCCAAAAGGTTGGGCATTTTGTAATGGTCAACTATTACCAATTTCTTCAAATACAGCTTTGTTTTCGTTATTAGGAACCACTTATGGTGGTGATGGTAAATCAACATTTGCTTTACCAAATTTACAAGGAAGAGTTCCTATTCAGCCAGGACAAGGACCAGGACTGTCATTATATAATCTTGGAGAAACAGGTGGTGAAGAAAATGTTACTTTAGATGTAAGCCAAATTCCTTCACACAACCATAGTGTTAGTTTGAATAATTTAAATGCTACAACTGCAACACCAAGTACTTCAGCGTCTTTAGCTGCTCCAGTTGATATTAATGGTGATAATGCTAATGCTTATACTGCATCTGCCAATAATGAAGTAATTAATACATTATCAGCACCTAATGGATCGGGAAATGGGCATAATAATTTATCTCCTTACTTGACTTTAAATTATATTATAGCATTACAAGGAGTTTTTCCTCCAAGATCTTAATTTATTTATTTTAAACTGATTGTAAATATGGCTCAACCGTATGTTGGTGAAATAAGAATGTTTGCGGGTAATTTTGCTCCTGCAGGTTGGATGTTTTGTGAAGGACAATTACTTCCAATATCCGAATATGAAACTTTGTTTGTGTTGATTGGCACTACATATGGAGGTGATGGAATGGAGACTTTTGCATTGCCAGATTTTCGTGGTCGCAGAGGAGTTCATCAAGGAAGTAATTATGTAATTGGTCAAACTGGAGGTACTGAAACTGAAGTATTAACTTCATCTCATATACCCAAACATACTCATGGTATAGCAATTAGCAATGCAAAAGCAAATTTACACAAACCGTCTAGTTCAACTATGTTGGCAACAACCGTGGATGCAAATGGAGATGAAATGTTATCATATATAAATGCTGCTCCAAATACACTTTTAGCTGCTAACACTATAGTATCATCTAATGGTGGTCAACCCCATAACAATATGGATCCTTATCTTTGCGTGAATTTTATAATTTCATTATACGGAATATTCCCTTCTCAAACATAAATTAAAGTTAACATGAAAAAAAATCTTACTAAAAAACTAGTGTTGGCTTTAATGTCAATAATAGGAATTACAAGTTATTCTAACGCTCAAATCACTGCTGGTGATATTGTAATTTTAGGTGTAAATTCAGATCCAATTGATCCTACTAATGAACCATTGTATAATGAATTAACAATAGGAACTTTAGCCGCTATTCCAAGTGGACAAACTATTTTTATTTCTGATTATCCTTATACAGGAACTGCATTAGATAGTACAGGTCCTTCTACATCAGAAGGTTATATAAAATTTACTACCACTTCAACTATTCCTCAAGGAACTGTAATTAAAATTACAATCAATGGTAATCACATAATTGGAGGAGGTTTAAGTGCTTTTGGAAATATTACAGCCAAAGGTTGGGATATAGACATAAATACCGATGGAACAGGTGATGCATTGTCAAGTGGTGGCGATAACTGGTTTGTATTCACTGGTTCTTTAAAATCACCCAATTTTATTTATGGTTTTGGAAACTGGTCAACAACTTCTTTAAGTGTTAATTGGATGACATCAGGAACACCTTCTACCACTACAAGTTATTTGCCAAGTACACTGATTAATGGTTTGACAGCAAATCTTCAAACTCAAGCAAATGTTAATCATGCAGATAATAATGTGTTTTCTGGTAATAAAACCAATACAAAATACAATTTATTAACATCGATTTCAACTCCTGCAAATTGGACTAAAAGTGAATCTGTAGTTCAAGATATCACTCCTGGAGGTGCTGTATTATCTGGAACAAATCCTATTTTAACAATTCTTCCAACTGAAATTACAATAAATGAAAATATTACTTCATTTTCATCTTGTACAGGTAGTGCATCTTCAACTCAGTCTTTTGTTATTAGTGCAACAGGATTAAGTGAAAATATTGTTATAAATGCTCCAAGTGGATTTGAAATTTCTAAAACGAATAATGGTAGTGGTTTTGCATTATCTCAAACATTAACTCATACTAATGGAATAGTTTCATCTACAGATATTTATGTTAGAATTTCAGCTATTGCTTCAGGTAATGTAAGTGGAAATATAACTGCTACTAGTTTGTGGGCTCCAAATAAAAGTATTGCTGTAAGTGGTGTAGTAAACACTATACCATCTGCCCCTTTCTTAACTTCTGAGCCAATTTGTGGAACAGGAACTGTGACTTTTGCACAAGCAGCTACAAGATTAAACATACCTGTATCTCCTTTTAAATTATATGATGCTTCTGAAAATGGTAAAGTAGTTGGAGATGGATTAACTACACCAACTATTTCACAGTCAACAGAATTTTATGCTACTAATACAGTAAATGGGTGTGAATCGCCAAGAGTTAAAGTTTCAGCTATTGTAAATCAACCAAGTACAGGTTCTTTTTCAGAAACTGCTTGTGATAAATATTTCTTCAATGGTTTAAACTTAACTATATCAGGTGCTTATAAAGATACTTTAGTAAATGCAGTTGATTGTGACTCGATATTAACTTTAAACTTAACAATCAATACAACTCCTACTCCTGTTTTAACTTCAGAACCAATTTGTGGTGAAGGAACTGTTACTTTTAATAAACTTGATTCTAGATTAAATGGTCCTGCATCAATTTATAAATTATATGATGCAGAAGTAAACGGCAATATACTAGGAAATGGTTTAACTACTCCTCTAATATCACAAACAACTGATTATTATGCTACTTATACTTTAAATGGATGTGAATCACCAAGAACAAAAGTAACTGCTTTAGTAAATCCATTACCAGTAATTAAAGCAAATGCTACACCATCCAGAAGTATAAATTTAGGTAACGAAGTTACTTTATTTGGAAGTGGTGCTAAAAGTTATGTTTGGGATAATAATGTGGTTAACAATGTGGCTTTTAAACCTACAATTAAAACATTATATACAGTAACTGGTATTGATGCTAATAATTGTTCTGATACTGACACCATTACTATTGATGTTCAAACTACTACTGGAGTTGATATCTCAACTGAAAATCAATTTAATGTATATCCAAACCCTTCAAACGAATATTTAAATATTAGTTTAATTGGTAATAAAAATCGTATTATTTCAATTACTGATTTAAATGGAAAACAAGTTTTCAATTCTACTATTAATAGTGAATTTATTGCGATAAATACAAAAGAGTTGGTTTCAGGTGTATATATATTAAAAATACAAACTGCTGAAAACTCTGTTTCAAAACAGATTTTGATTTCTAAATAACTAATTAAATTCTATAATTTAAAGAGGATAAACCGAAATAGGTTTATCCTCTTTTTTATTTAAAAGCATTATGATTTTATCAGAATTAAGTTCACAAAGATGTAATTATCAATCATTATCAGATAGATTTTTAGATGATATATTTGAAATATTTAGTAATTCTGAAGTGGTAAAATTTAATAATTATAGTCTTTTTAGAAACCTAGATGATGCTCAAGCATTACTTAACATGTATGAGAAAAGACATAATGATGAAATTGGTTTGCGCTGGGGAATAGTTTTAAAAAATTCCAATAAATTGATTGGGACAATAGGCTTTAACACATTAAATATAAATGAATTTGCAACATTAGGTTATGATTTAAATTTTAAATATTGGAATAATGGTTACATAACAGAAGCTATTGAAACAATAGTTTCACATGGCTTCGAAAAATATAATTTAAAAAGTATAATGGCTGAAGTACAAATAGGAAATGTTGCATCTGAACGAGTTTTAATAAAAAACAATTTTCAATTTGCTGGTTCTCAAAAAATTTACACTATTTGGAATAATTCACATTATGAAATCAATAATTTTATTTTATCAAAATAATTTAAGTATTCTATATATGATTTTCAACTTTATAAAAATTCTTGTAATAAAATTTTTCCTTTACAATTTGACCGTTTAACCACTGTTGTACTGAGACTTCTGTCAACGAAAATATATTATTGTCATTATTAGTATATATAAATTTCCACTCGCTAAAAACTACATTTTTTTCTTCGTCAATAGCTTGATTAATAAGAATGCTCTCGACATTTTGTACTTTCTTTAAATTTTCAACTTCTATTTCAATACATTTATTTTTACCCTTTCGTGGTGTCTCTTCATTCTCTTGCATTTCAATGTTTTCTGAATAAAACATTTCCATAGCTTTTACTGTGTCACCGCTAATAATTAGCTGATTTAATGTATTTACTTTATCTTTTAATTGAGTCATAAATATAACTTGCTAAACATAACGTTTACTATATTTAAATAATATATTACTTTACTTAAAGTAATGGTAAATTTTAATGATACAAGTTTACAAATTTTTATGTAAAATCTTATTTAATAAAAAAATATTTTAAACAACTGTTATTTTATTAAAAATGAATCAATTTGTGAAAATAAAGGTCTTTCATTTAAATTACTATTTAAACATTTATTTTTTAAATTTTCTATACTTAAAAATGTTTTAGTGTTATCAGTGTTTGTTACTTTAAGAAGGTCGTCAATAAAAATCCCCAATGCTCTAACTTCTATTTTTTCAATATTTTCTGCAAAATTTCCATTTAAATCATAAAGCGATGCTGCACCAAAATCTGTAAATAATATTTCATTGTTTTGAATATTTATAAGTGTATTATGTGCATAAAAATCTCCATGTAGTATGCCTTTTGAATGTAAGTGTTTTGCAACTGAAACTAATTGTTTTATAATTGACAAACAAGTTTGTACAGAAATCTTATCAATTTTATTGAAAATGTCTCTAGTGCATGATTGTAAACTTGGAGGTGATGCTAAATTTTTAAAATATTCAGGTATAAGATTAAATATTAAGCCCTTTTTTCCTTCTTTATGATTATTTAATTTACCAACCAATTCCACTAAATTGGGGTGTTTTCCTACTCTCAAAGTAATTTCAATCTCATCATGAGGATAACCATCACTTGTAACTTCTCCTTTAAATATTTTAACTGCAACATCTTTATTATCAAATATTTCAGATGATGCTTTATAAATAAATCCTGATGCTCCCTCTCCTAGCAATTGTTTATATTCGATCAAATTTGAGTCGAATTCTAAACAACTACTTTCAAAATTCAGTGTATTAAATTTATTTCCAGAAAAAGCTAGCCATGTCAATTTGGGAAGTGAAAAAAGCCATTCAGGCAGTGCTTGTAATTGATTTGCTGAAATGCGTAATAACTCTAAGTTTTTACAATTTTGCATTTGAGTTGGCAATTCAATTAATTGATTACCAGCTAACATACACTTTTGTAATTGGGTACATTCTCCAATTGAATTTGGTAGTTTAACTAATTGGTTATTTGTTAAAATAAGCCATTTTAAATGTGTTGGAATAGCATTTTCAGCTATAAAATTAATTTTATTAGATTTTAAACCAATCAATTCAATTGAGTTCAATTGTGAAATCGACTCAGGAAAAGTTGAAAATTGATTTTCGTTTAAAAATAAATATTTAAGGTTTTTGAAACGAAATAAATCATTTGGTAAAAAACTTAATTCATTTTTTGACAAATCTATATATTCTACAACATCACAATATTCATATAATTCTGTTGGGAATTGTTTTAGATTTTGATTTGACAAATCAAAAGTTGTATTATTTTTAATATGTTTTTTTATATTTATCACAATTTAGCTCAAACAAAGTGTTGAAATAATTTCTTGATATTGAGGGTATTGAATTAATAAATCATTTTTTGTTGCCATTTCAAAATCTTCAAAACTAAAACCTGGGGCAACTGTACAACTTACCAAAACAAATCCTTGATTATCTTTCACTTTTGAAGCAAACCAAGTATTTGCAGGAATTACAGCTTGTAAAACTTCTCCATTTTCAAGGTCTTTTCCAAGGTAAATTATTTCTAATCCAGATTCACTTAAAACATATATTTCTAAAGTATCTCCATCATGATGAAACCATAACTCATCAGATTTGATTTTATGAAAATGCGATTTATTGTTATTTTCTAACAAAAAATATATTGCAGTAGATACATTTCTTGAGCCATTAAAACCATCAACATCAATCTGTAAATCAGCTCTATAAGTTTCCTTATAAAAACCTCCTTCGGGGTGAGGAAGTAATTCTAATTTTTGTTTGTAATAAGTAGCTTTTGACATAATTTACAATTTTGTAGCTCTAACAATTTCTCTTTTACCCACAGGTCCTGCTAATAATTCTATTGCAAAACCACATTCTTTTAAATTTCTTTTGAATGTTCCATTTGAGCAATAAGTTACTAAAACTCCCCCATTTTTCAATAAATTATAAGCCTTTTCTATATATTCTTTTTGCCAAACTTCAGCTTGTTTACTTGGAGCAAATGCATCATAATAAATTAAATCATAAGTATTTAACTCATTTGAAAAGGATATAAAATCATCTTCAAACTTAATAAATTGAAAATTATCACTGACTTTAATTTTTGAATTCCATTTTGAATCATGCAATAATTCAAATGAATTTTGGATAAATGATGATGAAAAAAGAGATTTATAATTGAGTTGAAGTATTACTTGAACAGGAATTGGAAATTTTTCAACAGTAAAATATTCTATCAAACAGTTTTTGTTAGATTCGGCAAATTGTAAACTTGCAATTGCATTTAAACCAGTTCCAAAACCAAATTCGAGTATTTTTATTTTGCTGATATTTAAATGATTAGCAACATAATATAAACCAGCACCAATATAAATATGCAACGTTTCGGCAAATGCACCATTTGTTGAATGATATGTTTCATTTAAAGATGGCACAAATAAAGTATGCGAACCATCACTTGTCATTAAAATCTCTAATTTACTATCTTGCTCTAAGTCAGACATATATCTTATTTACAGAATACATCTTAAATAATTAATATCTCTTCCTTTCTCTGAAAATTTCTTTTCGTAGGTTGTTCTAATGCCAAAATGCTCTTCCAACATAGGAGATTGATATAAGTTTTTGGTATAAACCAAATCTTTCACATTAAACTCAGCTAATACTTCTAAACTGTATTCAAATAGAGGTAAATCATCGGTTTTGAAATGAAACATTCCACCCTCTTTCATAATTTTTTTGTAAATATGAATATAGCGATGACTCGTTAATCTGCGTTTTTCATCAATCGTTTTTGGGCGTGGGTCTGGAAAGGTTACCCATATTTCCGACACTTCATTTTCAGCTACAAAATCTCCAATATTATGAATATGAGTTCTTAAAAATGCAACATTAGGTAAATTTTCCTCATCAGCTACTGTGGCACCTTTCCAAATTCTATTTCCTTTTAAATCAACACCAACAAAGTTTCTTTCTGGATATTGTGCAGCTAAACCTGTGGTATATTCTCCCCTTCCACAACCCAATTCAAACACCAACGGATTATCATTACCAAAATGTTTGTTCCAATTGCCTTTAATTGTTTCAAATTCCGGTTTCCCAGGTTGAATTATTCTTGGAGATTGATTATTAAAATCGAAACGAATAAGTTTTTGTCTAGCCAATGTTAATCTGATTTATTTTGCAAAATAAGAACCACAAAAATACTTTAAATACTTCGGTTTTACAATTGAATAACTAGCTACAATCCTTCAATTTCAGCTACTACAAAAGTACTTCCACCTACATAAATCACATCTTCATTTTTTGCTAAAGATTGAGCCAAAGCAATAGCTTTGTTTACATTTGGTTCAAGTTGAACATTAAATCCATGATTTTTAAATACTTGAAATAATTTTTCAGCTTTTGCCGCTCTGCTTATTTTTGCTTCACAAATAATATAATTAGCTTGTTTTGGGAAAAGATGTAATAATTTTTCAGGATATTTATCTTTTGCTATCCCAAGCACAATGTATAAATTATTGTAATTTAAAGTTTGTAATTGATCAAAAGTTTGTTTTAATCCGTCTTCATTATGTGCTGTATCACAAATAGTTAATGGTTTATTATTCAATATTTGCCATCTACCTTTTAAACCTGAAAGTTGTTGCACATTTGTGAGCGCAGTAAAAATATGTTCATCTTCAATATTTAAACCTTCACTTTTCAAAACCTTACATGCAGTTAAAACACCTCTTAAATTATCAATTTGGCAAGCACCCAACAAACTTGATTTTACAGTATAGTTTTGATTTTCAAATAAATAAGTTAAATATTGATAGCCATCATTTTTAAATTCAGCTACTCCATGTTGAAATACTTCCCAAGAAAAATATATAGGAGCATTTTCAAGTTTAGCTTTTTCGGTAAAAACATTTAAAATATCCTCAGATTGAAATTGCGATATCACAATTGGAGTGTTACTTTTTATTATTCCAGCTTTTTCACCTGCAATTTTAGGCAATGTATCTCCAAGATAATCAGCGTGATCCCATGAAATATTGGTAATAATTGAAACTAATGGCGAAATGATATTTGTACTATCAAGCCTACCTCCCATTCCAGTTTCAATTACAGCAATATCTACATTTTGACTTGCAAAATACTCAAAAGCCAAAAAAGTAGTTAATTCAAAAAATGAAGGTTTAATCACTTCAAAATCATAGTAATACTTATTTACAAAATCTGTAACATAAGCTTCCGAAACAGAAATTCCATTGATTCGAGATCTTTCTGTAAAGCTTTTTAAATGTGGTGAAGTAAATAATCCAGTTTTATAACCAGCTGTTTGTAAAATAGCTGATAATGAATGCGCTGTACTACCTTTACCGTTTGTGCCAGCTATGTGTATAGTTTTAAACTTATGTTGAGGATTATCTGCCAAGGTACACAAAGCTAAAATACGCTCAAAACCAGGCTTGTATGCATCACTACCCACCTGCTGAAACATTGGCATACTTGTATATAAATAATCTATTGCTTGTTCGTAATTGAAATTGCTCATTGTAAATCTAAATTAACTAGTCTTTAACCTTAAGTCTTCTGTCTTAAGTCTATAAAATAATTTGTGCAATTTATTGATAAGAACATATTGTAAAACAATCTAATCTTATATTTTTGTTGAAAATAATAAAATTCTATGGAAAAGGGACATATTTTAACCATACAAAATCAAGCTCCAAATACTTGGAATAGCTTTAAAGAATATATCAACTCTAAATTTGAGAGTTTTTTGTCAAAACAAAACACTGAAATTGATAGTTATCCTTTTGAATTTTTGGTGGGTGTGTTTCATTCATATTTCCTCGAAAATGGTATTGAACTTGACTTAGGAAACCAAACTTTCGAGCAAATTGAATCAGAAGTTGTGCAAGCTTTTTTAAGCTTAGAAACTGTAAGTAAACATTATAGTTAATGGGTTAGATTATTATATTAATTAAAATTGATATAAAGTTTATTTAATGTAATCTTCTTGCAAACACAAACTTTCTGTAATATATTTAAACTCAACTCTAATCTATAAACTAACAAATAATGTCAAACGTAACCTTTAAAGGAAATGCAGTATCGTTAGCAGGTTCATTACCAGCTAATAACAGTACAGCCCCAGACTTTACCGTTGTAAAATCTGATTTATCAGAAGTATCTTTAAGTAATTTCGAAGGAAAAGTAAAAGTTTTAATTGCAGTTCCAAGTATTGACACAGGTGTTTGTGCTGCTGAGGCTCGTGCTTTTAACACAAAATTAAACAACAAAGAAAACGTAGTAGGTTTGGTTATTTCTAAAGATTTACCATTTGCTCAAAAACGTTTTTGTGAAGCTGAAGGTCTTGCAAATATTGTTACTGGTTCTGATTTCAGATACGGACAATTTGCACAACAATATGGAACTTTAATGTTAGATGGTCCATTAAAAGGATTATCTGCAAGAGTAATTTTTATAGTTGATAAAAATAACAAAATTGCTTACACTCAAGTAATTACAGAAATTACGACTGAGCCAGATTACGATGCTGTTTTAGCTGAAATCGATAAATTGGTTTAAAAAAAAACTCCTAGAAATTTTCTAGGAGTTTTTTTAGTATGATGGATAAAATTCAATCAAAACTGGGCTATCATATTCCATTCCTAACAATTGTGCAGCATTTCCTTTATTTATAGCTATTTCTAAATAACCTAAACTATTAAAAAATATTGCACATTCAGCTTCATCAACTGAAGTATAATTTAAATGAATGGTATTAATACTTTGTCGCCTAAATTTTATAGTAAATTCTCTTTTATCACGTAGAGGTTCAAATGCCTCTTTGGAAATATTTGTAATTAAATTACCAAAATGGTCAATATGAATAACATTTCCACCGATAGTATTTCTTGTAACCTTAATTTGCCTATTAAATTTCTTATTTAAAAAATCTAGTTTTTCGCCAAGACTTTCAATAGCAACACCTTGAGCTAAAGCTATAGCTATTGGAGCTAATAAACTTTTTGCCGCAAAAGTATTTGATTTACTTGTTTTTAAATCAGCAATTTGAACAATTGTATTTGGTTGTACATCAGAAATTAATGAAAAAATCCCATTATCTGTTCCTACAAAAAAATGACCTTCCAATTCAAGAGCTATAAATTTTTCTAATTGAGTTTCTTGAGCATTCACTGCCACTAAGTGTACAGTACCTTCTGGAAAATCTCTAAAAACAGCACCAAGCACAAAAGCAGCGTGCGAAATATTAAACTCATCAATAGCATGAGTTAAATCAACAACTTGAATACTAGGAGCTAAAGACAATATCTTTGCTTTCACGGAAGCCACATAGTGGTCTCGTAAACCGAAATCGGACATGAAAGTAATTATTGACATTTAGTTGGGAATTTTTAACCTTAATTCAGACCTGCAATTAATAAAAAGCTAAGCAAATTTACTAACTACTTTTATTTTAATATTGAAGATTCAATAAAAAAATATTTCTACGTAATTTAATTTTGTTTATCCATCAATAATCAACTATTTTTGATTATTATAATTAATTAAATCTTTTAGAATTTGAACGACTTAATATTTACTATTGAAAATGTATCTCCTATTGATTTTTTAGGAGCAAATGATGAGTTCTTAAAAATGATTGTTGAAGCTTTTCCTAAAAGTAGAATTATTCCTCGAGGGAATGAGTTGATCATAAAAAGTACTTCTGAAGATTTAATTATGATTCAAGATATTTTGAATGGTATGAGTGATTATATTCAAAAATATAACAACCTTACCCGAGAAAGTGTTGAATCAATTTTACAACAAACTACCCACAATTCAAATGGTGCTGAAAATGATGTTATTGTTTTTGGTCACAAAGGAAATGTGATAAAAGCTAGAACTTCAAATCAAAGAAAATTAGTAAAAGCAAGTTATGAGCAAGATATAGTTTTTGCACTTGGACCTGCAGGTACAGGTAAAACATATATTTCAGTTGCTTTAGCAGTTAGAGCATTAAAAAATAAACTTGTTAAAAAAATCATTTTTACACGACCTGCTGTTGAAGCTGGTGAAAATTTAGGATTTTTACCTGGAGATTTGAAAGAGAAAATTGACCCTTTTCTTCGTCCAATTTATGATGCCCTTGAAGATATGTTACCTCCTGAAAAAGTTAAATTATACATGGAGGCTAATGTAATTGAAATTGCTCCATTAGCATACATGAGAGGTAGAACACTAAATAATGCGTTTGTAATTTTGGATGAAGCCCAAAATACCACTCCTATGCAACTCAAAATGTTTTTAACAAGACTTGGACCTAGTAGTAAAATGATTATCAATGGAGATAAATCTCAAATTGATTTAGGTCCAAAGCAGCCATCAGGACTTATTGAAGCATTAAAAATTTTAAATAATATTAAAGGTATTGGAATCGTTACTTTAGATGGAATGGACGTTGTACGTCATCGATTAGTAAGAGAAATTATTCAAGCTTATGACAAACATAATAGTTAAAAATTTATTCATTTTATTATTTTTCACATTTTCCTTCAATTTTAACTTGTTTTCTCAAGATGACAGAGCATGTGGAACCGTTAAACATAATAATATTTCTGCCAGAAAAAACAGTGATTTTGAAAGAGAAATTCAAGATAAAATACTACAAAACAAATTAGCTCGAAACTCCTCTACTGAAGAATTGTATATAATTCCTGTGGTTGTTCACATTATTCACAATACAAGTAATGGAACCATTTCAGGAAATAACCTTTCTGATGAGCAAGTTCATGATCAAATTAGGGTTTTGAATGAAGATTTTTCTAAAAAAATAGGAACAAATGGGTATAATAATGACCCAAACGGTGCTGATACAAAAATTCAATTTTGTTTGGCACAAACAGATCCTTACTGTAGACCAACAAGTGGAATAACTAGACATTATTATCCAAAATCTAGTTTTGATATGAATTCGGACAATGTTCTTATCAAATCATTAGGATATTGGCCATCTGATAAGTACTTAAATATTTGGGTTTGCTCTTTAAAAGATGCCTCAGACGATATTCTTGGATATGCTACTTTTCCACAAAAAACTAATTTACCTGGTTTAAATGATGATAATACTTCAACAAGTACTGATGGTGTAGTTATAAATACTAGCGTTTTTGGAACAATAAATATTAAAAAGCCAAGTTTTGCACTTGGAAGAACTGCAACTCACGAAATTGGTCATTGGTTAGGATTAAGACATGTTTGGGGTGATGAATATTGTGGTGATGATTATTGTAAAGACACTCGTCCTCAGGATTATTCAACAAGTGTAAATAGAGATTGCCCTTCAACTTATTCAAACTGTGATGGCAATATTGTGTTAAAAAATTCAAATAACTATCTTGATTACTCAGCAGATGGTTGTATGAATACTTTTACAAACGACCAAAAAAATAGAATGAGAGCTGTACTTCAAATTAGTGCTGCAAGAAAAAGTGTTATTAATAATGCTGCTTTTAGTTGCCAAAAACAATTTAGTGCCTCCATACCTTATTCTCAAGATTTTGAAACAAATAATGGTTTCGTTAACGATGGTTGGACTATAATAAACAAAGATTCCTCAAATATTACTTTTAATGTAGCAAATGGCAAATTAGAGTTGAATGATAACGCATCGATTAAAAATAAAACTTATACACATTATTTAGAGTCTCCATATTTTAATTTTTCAAATAATACTAACCCTTTATTCAGTTTCAAATTAAAAAATTTGGGTATAAATTTAATCAAAGATACTATTAATATTTACGTAGCAACTGCTTGTGATGGAAATTGGATTTTAATAAAAAATGTAGTTTTTAATAATATTAACGATACTTTAATTTCAGTTTTGTTAAATCAATATGCCAATAATGAGAGAGTAAAAGTTCGAATACAATATAATTTAAAATCAGGGTTTTATGGTTTTTCTATGGATGATATTCACCTAACAGAATTTCAAATATGGCCATTTGTTGCTACTGACAATCACATGCATTTTTACTCACAAAGTTTACAAAATAATGAAAAAATGAATGTAACCATTTACCATTCAAATGGGAAAAAAATTAAAGAACTAAGTTTTACTAAAGAAAATAATTTGATTTCAAGTTATGAATTATCTTCACTTGAACCAAGTTTGTATTTAGCTATTTATGAAAAAAACGGAATTACTCATAAAGATAAATTTGTGATTTTAAGCGAGAAGTAAAATTATTTAATAGATATAAGACATAAGAATTTACTAAAACTGAATACTGATAACTACCAAACTAACTCATGTATTTTAAAGCTCAGCCTTTTTTCAAGATTTTTATCTTTTTGGCTTTAGGTATTGTTATTTCTAATTATATATTAAGTTGTAATTGTTTATTATTCAGTGTATTTATAATTCTTGTATTAGCGTTTGTATTTGTTTACAAATACAATTTTGCAATATATATATTTATCTTTTGCCTTGGATTTGGTTTAGTTAAGGTAAAGCAAAATCATTTCAATAATCTATTACCTGATAATATTTCAGCATATCAAGCCAAAATTATTGATGATGTTCAAAAAAAGGATTTATATCAAAAAACAATTGTTAAAATTTTAAAATATAAAATTAATAATCAGTGGGTTAATAATAATTTTGAAACAAAAATGATTATTAACACTAAATCAAAAAAACAATTTTTTTACGGAAATACTATTTTAAGGTAATGTGGTCAAAAATAGTTGGTGACAATAGTAGAAAAATTGTATAATTTTGAGATGTAAATCGAAGAGGAAGTAGGCTCTGCTGAGGAGCAACCTATCAGCAATAG
>JBEEOW010000037.1:0-34419 GCA_041191405.1 Bacteroidota bacterium | reverse complement strand
AGGTAATTAGAAAACATGAATCCAGAAAACTTTATAACCTATCAAAAATTTAATCTTAAAGAGAAGGCTTTAGAATTAGGAGAAATTTTGAATGAATACAATATTAAATATATTTTAGAAGACAACTATCCTATAACTGTTGATACATTTGATGGGCTAAGTTCTCATAATAAGGATTATAGATGTAACTTTTTTAAGAATGATATTGTATATTTTATAACTATTTTAGTATTAAGTGTTATTTTATCAATAAATCAAATTCAAATCAAAGGGTTTAAACAATTTTTTATAATTTTGTAAAACTTAAGTAAAACAAAGCCCCTCTTTAAATTTATAATTAATGAAAAAATTAAGCTTACTTTCAGGTTTAATATTGGCAATTTCTGCTAGCTTGTCAGCTCAAAATGTTCCGGTTAAGTTATCAAATTGGAAAAATGGCGCAAAAGGAGCATACTCAATAATTCATGACGATTATGGGAATGGTGGTGTTGATGGAATTTGGCAATATGCTGATACAATTGCATCTAATAGAAATTTGAAATTTACATTTGGTGCAATTAGTGGCGATTGTGAGAATTTTAGAAATATAAATGGTCAACCTTCGCCTTATGCTTATGCCAAAAATGTGATGATACCATTGCATGGTCACGAGATTATAAACCATACACATACACATAATTGTGCTGTAAATAGAGGTTGGTCTCCTTGTGATGGAACAGGATGGGGGCAGGTTAAAAATTCTGCTAATTGGCAAACTGAACTTTACACAAGTCATAATTCAATTAAAACGAATACAGGTTATCAACCAAGGTATTTTATTTATCCTTATGACCAGTTTACAGATTTAGCAAATACTGAACTTGAAGCATTAGGATATATAGGTTCACGCACAGGTTGGTGTGTTGATGGTGTACATGCTGATTTTTATAAATTTGGTTACGAAGCTAATGACGAAAATTTATTCAAACCAAATTCAACTGGATTTTTTAGAACTAGCGTTCAGGTATTTGACGATGTGGATGCTGCCAAATCAAATGCAGATCAAACTTTAGAACTAAATAATCCTGTAGATGAGGCTATATTAAATTCATCTTGGGCAAATAGAGAGCTTCATAATGTTGGTTCAAGTGGTTGGGGACATGTAGAAGTACCTGCTTATAGAGCTCATTTAAACTATGTAAAATCGAAAGTTACAAGCGGTGATTTATGGATGGGCACTGTTTCTGAAATAATTACTTATCAAATTCAAAAATTATCTTTTGTTCCAACAGCTACTGCTGATGTAATTAATAAAAGGATTTTGGTTTCATTTGCCGACGATAAGTCTGTGGTGAATGTTAACATGAATAATTATTTAACACCTTTAGCTGTAAAAACATCTGTAACTGTTGAAATTGATATATCAAATTATACATCTTTGATTGATTTTGGTAAGATTTATATAATGCAAGGAAGTAAATCAATCACTGATTTTAAAATAAAAAATAATAAACTTTATGTGAATGTGTATCCTCACGAAGGGAGTTTTATCATTTATCCTGATATAAATATTGGAATAGAAAAAGATGGAATTTCAAATTTATCAATATTCCCTAACCCTGCTACTGAAGTAGTTAATATTGAAAGTGATATAGATATTACTGACGTAAAAATATTTGATTTAGTTGGTAATTTAAAGCTAACTGGCAATTCAAAACAAATTTCAATTTCTACACTTGAAAGTGGTGTTTATTTTATTAAAATAAATAACATAATCCATCATTTCAAATTTATAAAATTGTAGAATAATATAAATACGAAATTATATTTAAAGACGCATATCAATGCGTCTTTTTTTTATTTATAAATAATTGATTTACATATATTTAATTCGGTGTATTAATATGGAAAAACGTAGATTTGGTCGCACAAATTGGCAAGTAAGTGGAATTGGATATGGTATGTGGGGTATGGCTGGATGGAAAGGATCAGATTTGATTTCTACTGAAAAAGCACTTGATATTGCAGTTGAAAATGGGTGTAATTTTTTTGATACTGCTTGGGGTTATGGCGAAGGGTTATCAGAACAAATTCTTGGTAGATTAATTAAAAGGCATGCCAATACTAAATTGTATGCAGCAACTAAAATTCCTCCTAAAAATTTAGAATGGCCATCAAAGCCACACTTTAAACTTGAAGATGTTTTTCCTGCATCTCATATTATAGAATATACAGAGAAAAGCTTAAAAAACTTGAATCTTGAAACTATTGATTTACAACATTTTCATGTTTGGGAAGATACTTGGGTAAATAATGAAGAATGGCAAAGAGCAGTTGAAAAACTTAAAAAAGAAGGAAAGGTTCAAGCTTTTGGTATTAGTGTAAATCGTTGGGAACCAAACAACTGCTTACAAACTTTAGAAACAGGTTTGATTGATGCTGTTCAGGTTATTTACAATATTTTTGACCAAGCTCCTGAAGATTTACTTTTCCCAACTTGTGATAAATTAGATATTGCCATCATTGCAAGAGTACCATTTGATGAAGGTACATTAACGGGAACATTTACCAAAGAAACAACATTTCCTGAAGGGGATTGGAGAAATTTATATTTCGTTCCAGAAAATTTAATTCCTAGTGTTGAGCATGCCGATGCATTAAAACCTTTAGTTCCGTCGGGAATGACTATGCCGGAAATGGCATTAAGATTTATTTTAAATCACCCAACTGTATCAACAACAATACCAGGTATGAGAAGTGAAAAACATGTTATAGCTAATATGAAAGCTGGAGATGGAATAAGATTAAATAATGACTTACTTAATCAATTGAAAAAACATCGTTGGGATAGAGTGCCAACTGAGTGGTCGTATTAATTAATTTGTAATTTCTTTTTCATAAAAAAAGGGTTTGTTCTAATTTAGAACAAACCCTTTTTTATAAAAGTTAAAATATGTTTTATTAAAAAATGCTTATTTAACAATATGTTTAGTAGAAACAAATCCGTCTTTATTAGCAACTTGGATAATGTAAATTCCAGATTGTAATGATTCGAAGTTTACTACATTTTTACCAGCATTTAATAATTCCTCTTTTGAAGCTACAACTTGACCTTGGTAGTTAATTGCTTTTACAGAAATTACTTCTGATTCAGTTAATTCGAAAGTTACTGCAAAGTTGCCATTTGATGGATTAGGATAAACAATTACTTGTTGACCATATTCATCTAAGTTTGCTAAACCTGAGATTACATCATTTGGGATAAATTCAGGAGCATTTAACTCTCCGTTAGTTTTGAAATAAGCACCTAAGGTATCAACTTTAACATTACCATTAAATGGTTTTAATAAGAATGTAGAAATTGAATCAATTTTTTGAGTTGTTGTTTCTGAGTTAGCAATAGTTGCTACAAAACCATTTCTATTGAAAGTAGTACCTACAATTGGTTGGAAAGCTGATGCAATACCTCTAACTGCAATGTTTTTGATTTTTAAAGTATCTTCAGCACTTTCTACTAATGGTTTATATTCAACTGTTACACCATTTAAATTAATGATACCTGCATTACGTAAAGTTTTGTTATCATTCAAGTCAATTGCTGTTGGCCATCCGTAAAATACTGTGTTATAAATTGAAGTTTGAGTATTTCTTCTTAATAATGCAGCTCTTAACCAAGCTTTTTTCAATGTAGCATTACCTGCAATTGCAGTTGCTTCAGTTTGACCTTTAACAATTGGACCTACAGAAGTAATGTTATAAAACTTAGCAGATGTTTTTGGATAAGCTTCACTTCCTGAACCATCATTATCTGATTCAAATGTGTTTGAAGTATTACTTCCACCATTTGCATCAGAAATATATTTGTTAATATTTTTAACTGATATTCCAAATTCTACAGTTCCTGAATAACCGTGGTCAGTATCAAAATCATCATCAACTGCACCAACAGCAATTAAATGTTTAGCATTTGAAGTACCACCAAACCATTCGAATGCATCATCTCCTGACTCATAAATTTGAATATAATCAAAAGTCGAACCTGAACCTAAAGCACACATAGTTAAACCGTTGATTTCTTTATCAGCAGCATAATCTAATCCAGGAAACTCTAATCTTGTATAAGTAATTGTAGCGTTGTTTTCAGCATTATTTGCAGCCAAACCTCCACCATAAGCACCAAGTTCAGTATTGTTATAAATTGCAGTATTTACTATTGGAGCTGCTTCAAATCTACCTGTTGAACCAGAAACTGCTGGTTGGTTAGATTGAGCATTTCCACAAATTACAATTCCACCCCAATCTTCAGAAGCTCTATTGTTTACATCTGAATTTGATGTGAAAACTACAGGTTTTTCTTTTGTGCCATTAATTTCAATTTTACCACCTCTGTTAACAAATATAGAAGCATATTTTTGTGCTGTAACATCAGCTGCACCTCTAATAATTGTTCCAGCAGGTATAACTAATTTACCTCCATTTTCAACAACTACAAGGTTAGTTAATAAGTAAACTTTTGAAGCGTCAAGTGTTAAAGTTTGACCGTTTTCAATTTTAGTTAATTTACTAGCTGTACTGAATGTGTTATCATTTGTTGCAGGATATACTGTAGTTTGTGGGCTCCAGTTAGTCCATCCAAGAGTCCAATCTGCTGCGGTTCCACCATTTGGTTTAATCGCACCTCTATAAGAGGCATCTCCTTGAGCAAATACAGCGCTTGTTAATGCTGCTGCTAATAATGATAAGTAAATTTTTTTCATATCTTTTTTAAAATTTTGATAATGCAATATTAGAGTTGTGCTATTTCGAAATCGCTAAGCATTTATTAATAAATTGTTAAAAAAAATAGGCTCAAATTATATTTGAGCCTATTTTGTTAATATATAAATAATATTGGTTTTTAAAATTTATAACTTGCTGTTAGCGAAGTTGTAAATCCAGTATTATTTAAGAATAATTTGTTGTCAACACCTTCATTAAAGTTTTTATCATCATTTAAGTTGATATAATATAATAAGTCTTGGTGTAAAATATCTCCAACAGTTAATTTTAAGTTAAGTTTACCAATTTCTTTACCTACTTGGAAGTCAATAACAGTTCTTGGTCTTTCATAAATATCACCACCGAACTCTTGACGACCAGGAGCACCTACGAATGCAATCCTACGACCATTTTTGTTTCCAACTATACTTGCAAACCAACCTGTTTCTTCGTTCTCATATTGTAAACCTATGTTAACAATATAAGGTGATTGACCTTGTAGTGATCTGTTTGGTGTTGAAAATGAACCAGGAGTAAATGATAGTTTTGAGTTAATTAAAGACAAGTTACTAAATACAGTAAATCTCTTCATAAATGATTTTCTCACTTCTAATTCAATACCTCTAATACTAGCTTCATTTTCATTTCCATAGTTAAATAATCTATCTGTTGAGGTAACATCTATGTTGTATTCAATAGGATTTTTGATTTTTTTGTAGAATGCTCCTATAGAAATGATTTGATTAGCAGTTGGATATAATTCAAATCTTAAATCGTAGTTGTTAATATCTGCTTGTTTTAATTCAGAGTTACCAACAAATTGTGAATTGATAGCAAAGTTGTAAAAACTAAAGTTTGCTATTTCTCTAAATTCTGGTCTGTTTACAGTTTTGTAAGCACTACCTCTTAAGTTGATTTTTTCTGTTAATGAGTAAGTTACGTTTACAGATGGTAATATACTTGTTACAGCAGGTTTATCGTAGATTTTAGCTCCACGTATATTCCCTTGATCATCAGTTAATTTATCAGTTTCTTCGTTTGTTAAAACTTGTTTGAAGTTTTCTATTCTAACACCTCCAGAAATTCTTAATTTTTGCAAAATTCTAGCATCTAACATTGCATAACCTGCATAAAGATTTGAGGTTGCATTATAATCGTCGTTAATTTTGATTGTTTTTTCTTTAAGAATAAGTTTGTCAACACCAATATTGTTTTCACTTAAATCAAACTCTGGAGTACTTGGATCGTTAGGAATACTTCCATCATAAACGAAATTTCTAGATTTGAAATCTCTGGTCCTGTTTTGTATTAAAAAACCAGTTTTCCCTTCTAACTTAATTTTTGGACCAAAAAAGTTTAATGGAACTAATACATCTGAATTTGCACTATATACCTTTTCACTTAAATTTGACCAAAATCTACCTGTACCTTGGCTAAATAAGTTTGGAGTAAATAATGAAGTTGAAACATTTGATGGGTCAGTTTTATCAATTAAATAAGTTGTTAATCTATAATCAGGTATCGATCTTTTAATATCAGCTCTATTAAGCAACCATGTTAATTTAACACTACTAATTTTATGTTCACCAGCTAACTGATTTGAAAACAATCTATTGAAGTTTTGTACATTTCCATAAGATCTTAAATCTCTGTTAGCAGGAATGTCATCAGAACCTTGTCTGAAAATAGTTGTATAATCAGCATTTGCATTATAAGTATTTCTAAAAGAAATGATATTATTAGGAGTTACTTTATAGTTCAAGTTTAATAAACCTCCATTTGTCACATTCAAATTGTAGTTTCTATCTTTTAATTCACTCAAAAAAGTATTGTCTTGGAATGAATTTTTGAAAATAGAAGCAGATTTAAACACTCTTGTATTTGAATAATTATATGCGAAAATTACCCCAAGTTCAGAACCTTTATCATTTAACTTAATTGGAGCTCCTAAACTGTAGCTAAATCTTAAGTTTGGTAATGCATTAGCTGATTTAACAGAATAATCATCATTAAAAAGTTTAGATGGTTCAACCTGTAAGGTTCTTGTACTGTTATTGTTTTTTGGGTTTGTTAAAGAAGTACCAACATCAGGTATGTTTCTTGAATCAGAATATAAACCTAAAATGTCACCAGATTCGCTACCCATTCTTTCGAAAGTTTTAAATGTAGTGATTGAGTTATATTGACCACCCAATGATAAAGTTTGAGAAAATGTTGTTGGGATATTTTTTGTGCTGATTTGGATTATACCACCAGCAAAGTCGCCAGTTAAATCAGGTGAGCCTGTTTTAATAATTTGTAAGTTGTCAATTAAGTTCGCTGGGATAACATCAAATGCAAATGCTTTTCTATCTGATTCAGTACTTGGTAATTGAGCTCCGTTTAAGTAACCTGCATTGTAACGGTCGTTCATACCACGAATAATTGCAAATTTTCCATCTTGAATACTTGCACCAGTTACACGTTTAAGTACATCTGCAGTTGAACGGTCAGGTGTTTTTTTGATAGTTTCAGCAGAAATACCATCCGATACTTGAGCCGCATTTTTTCTCTCTATTAAAATGAATGTGTTATTTTCTTTTTCTACAGGGGCAGTTATAACAATTGTATTTGTTGTTGTAACTTTCTCTTCAATGGCAATATCAATTTCTTTAACTTGACCTTCAATGACATCTATGCTTGGTAAAGAATCTTTTACATAACCAGGATAACTAAAAGTGATTGAATAGTTTCCAACTGGCAATTTAATAGTATATCTTCCATCTACGTCTGTTGAAGCACCTTTGATAACTCCAGTTGCGTTATTTTTGGCTTTGATGACAGCACTAATTATGGTTTCGCCATTTGCTTTGTCTATTACTTTTCCGCTAATTTTTCCTGTAGGTCCTGCAGGTGTTGGGGTTGTTTGTGCAAATAAATTACAACATACAAATTGAATCATCATTATTGCTAAAACGATTCCTTTTAATGATTTTTGCATTGTTAAGTGGTTAATAGGTGACTTTAAGTTTTACACTATTTTTACCTTGCAAAATTATCATAAACATTTAAGCCGCCCTTTATCTTAATATTATTTCAATGTTAATGTTATTGCTCTAATATTATTTAAATGTTAAGAAAATACTTTGATTTTTTACATTAAATTAATTAATGGCATGTTTTGTTAATATTTAAATAATAAAAGTGGGTAAAATTTTAAATGTGTAATATTTCATTTTTAATTTATATATCTTGCTAAAAAAATATTATGAAATATCCTGACAGCGAAAGAGCCCAAAAGTTGGCCGCATTTGATCGTTTACTTACCATAATGGATGAATTAAGAAATGAATGTCCATGGGATAAAAAACAAACCATTGAATCAATTAGGCATTTAACCATTGAAGAAACTTTCGAACTATCAGATGCTATTTTGAATAATGATTTAGAAGAGATTAAGAAAGAACTCGGTGATATTTTATTGCATATAGTGTTTTACAGTAAAATTGCTTCTGAAACCAATCAGTTTTCAATCACAGATGTTATTCATTCATTGTGTGATAAACTTGTTGAAAGACATCCACATATTTATGGAAATGTTATTGCAGAGGATGAAGAAGCTGTAAAGCTCAATTGGGAGCAAATTAAACAAAAAGAAAAAGGAAGAAAAGAAGGTGTTATGTCAGGAGTGCCAAGTTCAATGCCCCCACTTTTAAAAGCTTTAAGAATACAAGAAAAAGCAAGAGGGGTAGGTTTTGATTGGGAAAATAGTAATCAAGTTTGGGATAAAGTAACAGAGGAACTAGGAGAATTACAAGAAGCAATTTCAAATAAAGATGAGGTTGAAACAGAAAAAGAGTTTGGAGATGTAATATTTGCATTAGTAAATTATGCAAGATTTATTAAAGTTAATCCTGAAGATGCTCTTGAAAAAACAAATCGTAAATTTATATCAAGATTTACGTTCATGGAGAATGAAATAAAAAAACAAGGAAAAATAATGAAGGAACTAACGCTTGATGAAATGGATGATTATTGGAATCAGGCTAAATTATTAGAGTAATATGTAAATCTACATATAAAAAGTTATATCAAATAACGAAATAATATTAATTTAATGCTTTTTAAATATGTATTTTAAATTAAAATATTAATTTTGAGACTTAATGTTACAAGATTGAATTTCCCCTTAATTAATTTAGAATAAGTTGTTATGAAAAAACTATTGTTATTAACCCTGTTTGCCTCTTTTTGTGGAACTGCATCTTATGCTCAAAAAGATAAAGAAGCTCCATTAACTTATGTTAGTGCAACAGCTAAGTTAGATAAATATTTTACAGAGGAAGAGTTAATGAAATTAGGTAAGTTAGAACTTACTCAAATTTATATGAGTAGAATATCTGCATTAGTTGAAATATTACCCTATATCGCATTGCATCCTAAACCAGGTGCAACTTTACAAGAAATGGGAATCCCAGCAGATCCTAAAACAAGTACAGGAGCTAACAATATAAAGCATGTTGAAAATTCAACAAAAAATAAATCTGCATATTTAGGTTCTGTTAAAATAACTTTAGATGACATTATACCTTATGCTGATAAAGTAAATATTGTAAAAGCAATTTTATTTTATGAAGATGTTATTAAAAGAACAGAAACGTTTTAATTTAAAAAGAACTAAATACTTAAAAGCGAAATTTATTTCGCTTTTTTTATGCCTGAAAATCAGACAAAAGCCTGTAAATGTTAAAAAATATTGATTTTTTTTAAGGTAAATGTTTGTAAAGTTGAAAACAAATACTACCTTTGCATCATCAAAACGGAAAACAAAAAGAGTTTTCTTTAACATTTTGGTAACACAATACATTAGTTGATAAGCGAGAGTAGCTCAGCTGGTAGAGCACGACCTTGCCAAGGTCGGGGTCGCGAGTTCGAACCTCGTCTCCCGCTCACTTAGAATAAATGTATCAAACAAGTGCAATTGATTTAATGCTTTTGCGCCTGCCGGGATGGTGGAACTGGTAGACACGCAAGACTTAAAATCTTGTGACTGTAAGGTCGTGCGGGTTCGATTCCCGCTCCTGGTACTTTAAAAAATTTAAGCTTTACAGAAATGTAAAGCTTTTTTTTTGCCCTTTTTTAAAGTTAATTAAAAAAACTTTCCAAACTAAAACCTTGAAATTTAATCCAAACACAAAATTTATATTTTTTTAAAAAGAGCTTGTTTTGCTTTCGTAATATCCTAGTGCTAATAATAGAGTAAAAAGTATTGAAAATATCAATCCAATATAAAATAAAAAAGAAGCGTTAATTTTTATTTTTAAGTAGAATCTGAAACTCAAATCAATTATTACCCCTGAAAAGTAAGCAATATTGGTAATAAGTCCCCAAATCAAAGCAAGTATAATTTCAAAAGGTTGTACATATTTTGCATAAATTAGCATGATAAATACCCCAGAAATACCTATTGAAATATTATAAAGGATTCGTTTCTTTTCCCACCATTTAAAAATGCTAAGGTCAGTGCTGGTTTCTGAATTGTTGAGTAAATGATTGTCAATAACACTATTATCCATTGGTATGATGTTAAATTATTTCTTCATCAAGGATAGTTTCATCATTAATAATATTTATTTTTTTACTCCATTTGTTTTGAAGATAATTATAATATAGCCAAGCAGCAAAAATTCCAAATGGTAATGCAATAATGTTAACTACAAAACTAGGTAAACTAGTGATTTGAGTACCAAAAAGAATGTCAATAATGGCCATTGAAAAACCTGCTAAAATTTGACCAACAAAGTAAATAATGATTCCGAAAATGGTATATTTCCACTTACTTTTCTCGAATTCTAAAGCTAAATCATAAAAATATTTTCCTAGATTATATAATAAAATGATTCCTAACATGAGTTTGTTCTTTTAATGTGAAATATATTTGATTAAAAATAAAGTTCTTACATTTTTTATAATAATCAATATTATGAAAAATTTTAATTCCCCAATAATGACAATTATTTGATTTTAATGATAATTTGAATGAAAATTTATTGAAGACTATAATTTAGATATTAGCTTAATGTATGCTCAACAATTTTATCTTTCCAAGGCATACCTGTTTTGATATTAACTTTTAATGCAGAAAGTAAACTGTAAAGTCCGAAGAAGGTGCGGTTAACGTAAATAAAGTGTTTTGAACCTCTTAATTCTGAATCGTTACGAATTTCTTCAATTTTTGAAACTCGTTCACCAAATTCCATCATTTTTGCCATGTAATTTGAGTCTCCAAAATTAAATGTTTCGCTATTAAATGGTGCCGAAGTTAGTTGTAGCATTTCTTTATACAGTGATTTGAAAAATGCTTTTTTCTCTGGATTTTCATTTACTTTTATCATTTCTAATTTTTCGAGATGATAATCAAATAGTTCATCATCATTTAATATTTCAGGAATGATAATGGAGAAAAAACTTTTGTAAAACGAGTCAGGAATTGCTTTTATACAACCAAAATCAATAACAACAAGTTTGCCATCAGCTTGTAAAAGGAAATTACCTGGATGTGGGTCGGCGTGTAATTTTTTTAATTCATGACATTGAAACATATAAAAATCCCAAAGGGCTTGCCCTATTTTATTCAATGTTTCTTGACTTGGATTAGTTGCTAAGAAATCGTTTTGGTGTAAGCCTTCCATCCACGACATTGTGAGAATTTTATCTGATGAAAATTCAGAAAAATAACTCGAAAAACTGATATTGGGTATATGTTCGCAGGCTTGGGCTAACTCTTGAGATTGTTGTAATTCAAGATGATAGTTGGTTTCTTCAATAAGTTTGGTTTCAACTTCGTCGAGGTATTTATTTAAATCTTTAGCTGGGATATTAAATAATTTTACTGCGAATGGTTTTACTAATTTTATGTCAGACTGAATGCTATCAGCAACGCCAGGATATTGTACTTTTACTGCGAATGTTTGTCCGTTTTTAGTAGCTTTATGTACCTGACCAATGGAAGCTGCACTTGCAGCTTTCATATCAAAAGTATCAAAAATTTCCAGAGGTGATTTACCAAATGAATTTCTGAATACTTTGCTTACTAACGGACCAGAAAGTGGAGGTGTATTAAATTGAGCTAGAGAAAATTTGTCAACATATTCTTTAGGAAGTACGCCTGTGTCCATACTTAGCATTTGCGCTAGTTTAAGCACACTTCCTTTCATTTCACTTAATGAGTTGTAGATATCAGCTGCATTGTCAGCATTGAGTTGATCACGAGAGGTCGATGAATCAACAGTTTTTCGAACATAATGCTTGATATAATTTACACCAACTTTGGCACCTGTTTTTACAAACTGACTTGCACGTTCAATTTTTGATGTTGGAATTTTATCTAGCTCTTTCATGATGTATAAAGTACAGAGTACTGAGTATAGAGTACAGGGTATTAAATTTTTAGGCAAATTTTAAAACATAAATATTGAATCTTATGTCTTAAATCTTCCGTCTCAAATCTCAAACTACTTTTTTTGAAGTAGAAATTTTCCGAAATCAAATGCTGATTTCAATAAATTGCTTCCCATAAATTCAAATGATAGATTTACTGCTTTTTCAATAGCAGCATCCGTTTTTTCAAATTTATTTGAAGTGTCATTTAACCAAAAGTTAAGTACAAACACTAGTTGATACCAAATCCCATCTGCATATTTGCTTGTAAACCAACCAGCTTCTGCAATTTCATTCGTTTCTTTACCAGTGTTTACAATATCTTCTGCATATTTCAGGAATGCTTCTTTAAATTCTGATAATTGTTTTGCGGAAATTAAAGTGCTACCAAATTCTTTAAGTACAACTGAAATGTAAGAACGTTTTTTTAGCAATTCTTCAATCCAAGTGTAATAAAAGGCAAGTAATTTTTCTCTTGCACCAAAATCTTGGTACGATTCATCGGCATTTAAACGTAATAATGTTGCTTCAAAAAACGATAACCAAATCCCTTTTTCAATTCCTTCAAATGAAGAGAAATGATTATAGAATTCTGATTCTGAAATATTTAAATGTTTAGCAAATAAATATACAGAGCTTGGTTTTGCATTATGCTCTAATACATAAGAGATATATGCATCAATAATTTGTGTCGTTTCCATATTTATAAAACTAAAGTTGAATCTAAGTGTTTTTAAATTGGTGTAATTTATAAAAAAAGACTTAAGATATAAGACTTTAATTTTAAGTCTTATATCTTAAGTCATATATCTTTAATCTTCAGTCTATTTAATAATAAACAATAACTCTTTCTACAATTTTATAAGGTTTGCCATTGATATATTCTACTCTGTAAGTCCAGTTGTTATTGGCATCAAATTGTACATATTCAAATTTCTGAGTTTGTGAGGGAGAGCCGTCGTAATATTGTGTCAGGATTTCAGTAATGTTATTTTTGTCGTCGTAAGTGATTTTGTATTTTATGTTATAATCTCTATTATCCATGTTTACTTTATCAATGTATTGCTCTATCAGATTATTATTTTGATAAGTATAAGTTACAGCAGTTGAATATTCGCCATTTTCATCGTAGATTTTACTTTTGATTGGGCGACCTTTTTCGTCGTTTGTAATCCAATTATCAGATATTAATCTATCAGAACTGGAATAAGTTTTTTCGCCAATTAAATATTTTTTAGCATCGTAAGTAAATGTTTTTCTATATTCAACATAACCATCCCACGAATATTTAATAGTTTCTATTTTTAATCCTTGTGAGTTTAATACATGTCTAAATTGTTCTCTATTATTAGAATACATGTATTTTGATTTTAATTCGTTACCTTTTTCATCAAAGTTTAGATTTCTATGATAAAACAAACTGCGTTTTTCTACGCCTCCATTGTTAGCAAATGCATAAAATTGTTTTTCTTCAATAGATTTAATCTTGCCATTCAACGTTCCGTAAGTGGAAATTTCAGTTTGAGCAAATAGGCTAGTAAATGTTACAGAAAGGGAAATGATGAGTGTGTAGATTGATTTCATAAGGTTAATTTTTTACAATAATATTTAAAGTATATGTGAAAACAAAAACTATACCGTCCTTTCAAAATCTAACAAAAATCATCCTTTAAAATAATGCAATTAAAAACTTAATGTGTAATTTGCTTCAATGAATTACGATTACTTTATCATAGGGCAAGGAATTGCAGGTACTGTTTTGGGTTTGACTTTAGAAGAACAAAATCAGTCAGTTAAATTGTTTGATATTCCAAATGATGGATCTTCGTCGAGAGTGGCAGCAGGTTTGATTAATGCTGTAACTGGAAAAAATTTGGTGTTGACTTGGCTTGCTGACGAAACTTTTTCGGCTTTGCATCAATTTTATCCAGCAATGGAAAAGAAATTAAATACAACATTTTTTCATCCTCATAAAATATACAAGCCATTTAAATCTGTTTATGAATCAAATCATATTTTTGGGAAAAGTAATCCTGAAGAATTAGGCGATTATGTTGAAACTAATGTTGATAATGCCCCTTATAAAAAATATACTTACAATGATTTAGGTGGTTTTTATATTCAAAAAGGTGGCTATGTACATACTATCAATTTTTTGGATGCTGCAAAAAAATATTGGTTACAAAAAGGTGCTTATCAGGAATCAATTATTGATTATGAATCTATTGAGTTAATTGAAAATGGAGTTAAAATAGGAAATGACTTTGCTAAAAGAATTATATTTTGCGAAGGAATAGCTGCGTTGAATAATCCATTTTTTCAAAATTTAGAGTTGATTCCCGTAAAAGGCGAAGTTTTTACATTGAAAATTGAAGATATGGATTGCCCTAATATTTTAAATAGAAATGGCTGGGTAATTCCCTTGGGAAATAATTTATTTAGAGCAGGTGCAACTTATCAACTTAAGTTTGATGATAACCAACCAACAGACGAAGGTAAAGCCGAATTAATTGAAAAAATGGACGATTTACTCAAATTACCATATACAATAGTAGGGCACAAAGCAGGTTTACGACCAACCACTCGCACTCGTAGGCCATTTATGGGAATACATGCAAGATATGAACAAATAGGGATTTTTAATGGATTGGGAAGTAAAGGGGTTTCTTTAGCTCCATACTTTGCTCAATTATTTGTAGATAATCTGTTATTTGAAAAAGAAATTCCTAAAGAAGTACGATTAAATCCATCTTTTTCGTTGTAGATTTGAAAGTGTTTACATTTATAAAAAATATCGCCTTTATTTTCATATTTTGCTTAGTATTTTGTGTGAAATCTTTTGCCCAAAATACACAGTTGAAATATGAAAAGAATAGAGTTCAGTATAAGGATTTTAACTGGAAATATGTAAGTACTGATAATTTTGAAATATACTTTTCGGATGGTGGTTATCCAATAGCTCAACTTGCTGCTAAATATGCTGAATTAGAATATGATAGAATAATTGATTTGCTTGATTTTGCTCCTTACTCAAAAATCAAAATTATTATTTATAATTCTCATACTGATTTACTTCAAAGCAATATAAAAACCCATGAAGAAAACCCTGCCCTGGGCGGACAAACTGAGTTTATAAAATCAAAAATTGAAATACCATTTGAAGGTAACCAAATTGAATTTAAACAAAGAATATCTGCTGGAATAGCATCATATTTAGTTACAGATATGATGTATGGAGGTAGTTTAAGGGATATTTATAGAAACTCACTGTTTTTAACTTTACCAGATTGGTATATTTCAGGTTTGGCTGCTTATGTAGCAAAAGGTAATAGTCAAGATATGGATGATTTTATGAGAGATCAATTCTCATATAATAAAATTAATTATCCCTCTCAGATTTCGGCTTCCAATGCAGCTTTAGTTGGACAATCAGTTTGGAATTTTGTAGTTGAAAAATCAGGTAAAAATGCTATAGCTCAAATACTTAGTTTAACCAGGATTACCCGAAATTATGAAACTGCATTTTCGCATACTATTGGTTTAAAATATTCAAAATTTGAAAAAGAATGGAGAAATTATTATAAACAAAATGCCGATGCAACAATTGATACTTACACTATACCTGATGTAACGCAAGCATTCAGAAAAAATACTAAAAAATATAATTACTTTAGAATAAAACATTCGCCAAATGGTCAGTATGTTGCGTTTTCAGAGAATAATAAAGGAAAATATAAAGTTTGGATTTTGAATGTCCAAACCGGTCAAAAAAAACTTTTTTTGAAAGGTGGTAATAAAGCAATAGACCAAGAAATTAATTTTGATATACCTCTTATTGCTTGGAAAAGTGATAAAGTATTATCAGTTATTGAAATTCAAAAAGACAAAGTTCAAATGACTACTGATGATATTGAAGGTGGAAATAAATCCACACGAATATTTGGTACTTTTGATCAAGTGTTAGATTTCGATTATTCTGATGATGGAAACAATATCGTTTTTAGTGCCGAAAAAGACGGACAATCTGATATCTATTTATTTGCCATTCGCTCAAACTCAATGAAGCAAGTTACTAACGACTTGTTTGATGATGAACATCCTGTGTTTTTTAAAGGAAAATATTCTTTTGTTTTTTCATCTAATAGAACAGATGATACTTTGATTACAAGGCAATTAGCTTTAATGCAACTTATTGATAATTCAGATTTGTTTATTTACGACCCTTTAGTTTCAACAACAAAACTTACAAGGCTAACAAGTACTTCATATAATGAAAAATTTCCTGTTCCCTTAGCAGATAATTCAATTGTATATCTACAAAATAATACAGGTGTTTTTAATTTAAGTTATTTAAAAAATGATTACAAGTCGTCTACTCAAATAACAGATTTACAGCAAGATATTGAACACTACGACGTTTCTTATAGTGGAAAATATTCATTCACTACTCTTCATGATGGAAAAGAATTATTTTTTCCTAACTATAAAATAGATTTTAAAAACAGTTTTTCGCCATCAAATACACCTCGTAAGCAAAAGCAAATTAATGCTCAAGCCTTAAGTTCTTTAACAGTTAACAATATAAATGTTCAAAATATTAAAGATACAGTAGTGTCTACAGAACATGTTTCAACTACAGTTGATTCAGCCAAAACAGATATTGATCCGAATAGCGAAGAATTTACTTTTAGTTCTTCTCAAAAACCTAGTATAGCTCCAAAAGAAAATATTAATACAAAAATTGTAGAACGAAATAAATCTATCGACGAACAGGATATTGACTATAATAATTATCAATTTGAATCTGAAAAATCTAAAAATACAAGCGAAAAATATGAGCAATTAACCAATGAAGATTTGAAATCAGATAAGGTTGCTTTTAGTAGAATTGAAGATAAAAAATCGGAAAGAACAATAAAAGTATCTGAATATAAACCATTGAAAAATAAGCTTTCTATTAACAATGTATTAGAATCAATTTATAGAGATAATTTAAGAGGATATGGATTAGTTGTTGAATCAAGTTTATCTGATATGCTTGAAAATCATAAGTTTGAAGCAAATGTATATGCAAATTTCAATTTGAGAACAAGCACAATGGCAATCTCATACGAATATCTAAAAAAACGATTAGATTATAAATTCAAATATGAAAAACAGCGCATTTTTGCAAGTGATACAGAAAGTGTAATTCATAAATTAGGAATGGATAAAATAGAAGGTAGCGTAAGTTATCCATTTTCTCCATCGGCAAAAGTTATGTTTACTGTATTTGGGCAAAGTTCAACATCAATTGATATTGTTTCAAATTTAAGTAATAATGATAAATACAATTTGTATTCTGGGTCAAGAATAGAGTATATTTTTAATAATACTTTACAATATGGAATGAATATGCTTTCTGGAACCAAAATACATTTGTTATCAGAGCATCATTTGGGTTTAGTTGAAAAATCGAGCAGCTTTAATAGATTGCAATTAGATATACGAAAATACGCTCCCGTTCATAAAGAAATTATATTAGCAGGTAGGTTTAGTGCAGGAACATTTTACGGCAAAGCTCCTAAAAATTATTTGTTAGGAGGCGTGGATAATTGGTTTTTCCCTAAAGACAATAATTTGGAGGGAGATAATAACCCTTTAACAGTAACTGAAACTTCGGATAATAGGGATTGGTTTTTTAATCAGTATGCAACAAACTTGAGAGGATATCAATTTAATACTTTGTATGGAAATAGCCACATGATGGCAAATGTCGAATTAAGGATTCCAATTTCAAAGTATCTTTATAAAGGAGTTATAACATCTAACTTTGTAAGAAATTTGCAGTTTGTTGGTTTTTATGATGTAGGAACAGCTTGGACAAATTCTAATCCATTTAATGTTGAAAACTCATTTAATACAACCAATATAAATTCGGGTTCAGGTGCATTTAGTGCAAAAGTTATAAATTTTAAAAATCCATTTTTGTCTAGTTTTGGAGCAGGAGTTCGAACATTTGCATTAGGTTACTATGTAAAGTTCGATGTAGCTTTACCAGTTATTGATTATTTGGTTCAAAAACCAACTGCAATGCTTTCTCTTGGATATGATTTTTAACTAATTATTTTTTATTACGTTTAGGTACAAAAAAATAAGTATTATGGCAAGCGAAACCAAACTCCGTATCCGAAGAGGATTACTTGTGTTTTTTATATTGGCAAATGTGCTTTTGTTAATTACTAATAAAACATACATTTACAAGGCTTTATGGTACAATTTTGCCAATATTGATGATAATCATATTTTTGAACAGCGTGTAATTAAAGCTTCCTCACATGCCCAACCTTGGCCAGTTTCAGCAAAGTATAATAAAGATAATTTATCAAAATCATTAGCTCAATTTCACAAAGAGCAAAACTCGGTTGCATTTGTTGTAATTAAAAATGATACATTATATCACGAAGAATATTGGGATGGTTACGGTGATAAATCATTAAGTAACTCTTTTTCAATGGGTAAATCGGTGATTTCCATGTTGATTGGTGTTGCTATTAAAGAAGGAAAAATTAAAAGTGTTGACGAACCAATCAAAAATTATTTACCAGACTTTGTTGACAAACAATTTGATAAAATTACAATAAAGCATTTATTAACAATGAGTTCTGGCTTAAACTGGGACGAATCTTATGCTAATCCATTTTCAATGACAACTGAAGCTTATTATGGTTCGGATTTATGGAAATTGATGTTAAAGCTAAGATACAAAGAAGAGTCGGGCAAATATTTTAAATATTTAAGTGGAGATACTCAGTTATTGTCGTTTATTTTGAAAAAAGCTACGGGTAAGTCTGTTTCAGCTTATTTTCAAGAAAAAATTTGGGAACCTACAGGTGCAGTTAATAATGCAGAATGGAGTTTAGATCAAGCCAAAGGAAATGAAAAGGCATATTGTTGCGTGTATTCAAATGCAAAAGATTTTGCTCGTTTAGGGTCGCTTTACTTACATAATGGTAACTGGAAAGGCAAACAAATTATAGATTCGGCTTATGTGCAAGCAAGTATAACACCTGCCAATTTAATAGATAGTGAAACCAAAAAACCAAATGATTTCTATGGTTATCAATGGTGGATAATTCCTGATTATAAAGGGCAAAAAGTGTTTTATGCAAGAGGCATTTTAGGTCAATCAATTATTGTTTTACCTAAACATAATATTGTGGTTGTTAGACTTGGTAATCACAAACCTGAAAAAGAAAATAATCATTATAAGTTTGTATATCAGCTTATTGATGAGGTATTGGCAAACGTAAAATAATAGAAGTGTATCCCAAAGTTGATTTCAATTTTGGGATACATTTTTTAATCCTAACAATAAAAATTATTTTATGAATCATAAATTATCAATAATTGGCTTATTATTTATTTCGTTTTTAATTTACTCGTGTTGCAAGGAAAAAACTTATAATGCTTCAATTGCAAGCTTGAATTACTTTCATCAAAACGATACAAATAATTTTGATAATAATACAATGTCAATACGTTTTAAACTCGGGTGGGATAATCAATTAATCTCTAATGTCAGTTTATTCAATAAAGCAACTGCACACGGTTTGGGTAGTGGAGCTTTTAAATGTGATAATAATACTTATCAACCTCTCTATGACCAAGTTGCTGAAATACAATTTACTTGCGACAAAAATTTAATTGGTTATAATTCGGGAACAGACTTAAAACCTATATCATCTTTAAAAATTGAATATAAAGATTCAATTCCTATGCTAGATTTGATTTCAAAAATTAATACTTTACAATATAAATATTCGACATTATCTCTTGATTCTTATATACCAGCTTCAAAATTAGAAAAAAGCGATTTTCATACTTTTACCTTAAAAATTAAAACAGTTTCAGGTAAAGAATTTGTTGCTGTAACAAAACCTATTTATTGGAAGAAGTAGATAGCAATGCTATAAATTTGATTTATTTTATCTATGAAACAGAAATTATTAATAATCGCTTTATTATTTAGTTCATTTATAATTTATTCTTGTTGTAAGGATAAAGTTTATGATAGAACCTTAACAAACCTAAAGTATATATTTACAAGTGACACTAATTCATCTTTTGAAAATAAAATGTTTATTAGATTTGAAATTAATCAAGATTTCAAGTTAGTATCAAGTAATTATTTAGTTAATGAAGCTCTAGCAGATGCATTTCCAAAGCCATCATCATGTGGAAGTAATTCTTTAAATAATTTTCAAGACCCAATTTCTGAAGTTTCTCTTACTTGTGATAAGAATTTAACAAACGCAACAGCTGGTACTGATTTAAAATCAATATCCGAATATAGTTTTAGTTATTTATCTTCAACAAAGTTGATGATTGATATTGTGAATGACCTCAATTCTGTCAAAAATTTCAATGGAAGCTTTGATTTTTTTACATTCATCCCAGCTACAAATTTAGATAAAAGCGATTTTTATACTTTTACCTTAAAAATAAAAACAGTTTCAGGTAAAGAGTTTGTTGCTGTTACAAAACCTATTTATTGGAAGAAATAAGGATTAAAAATATTCCAAAGTTGAATTTAATTTTGGGATATTTTTGTTAATCAAAAATGTAATACTTCCAATGTGGATGTGAAGTTTTAATTAGATGATTAAGTTCACCCAAAGCTACGTGTTTATCTTTTTGATTAAATGTAATTACTTCATAATTAAATCCACCAAATACATTTTGACTAAAGTTTAACTCAAAATAATCATCAACTTTTTTATAATAAAATGGATATTCAGAATTGGAATATGGTTTAGGGATATATTTTATTTCAAATGGAATTAATTGTGGTAAAGAATCTGGATATGACTTGTTTTTAGAATAGTATTTATCAATTGCTATGATTATTTTTTGACCATTTTGAATTCCTTCTTCACGAATAGAATCTCTAATATTATCTGAAATTTCAAAACTTGAAATACATAAAATTAATGGCGTTAATGTAAAAATAAAAACTGTTTTTGAAATTACTTTTTTTTGAAAAATTAGAAATACGCATTTGTATAAAAGAACTGGAATTGTAAAAATGCTAATTACGATTCCTAAGCAACCAATTATTGTTAGTAAATCAATATAATCACCAAATTGATTCATATAAATTAATATATTTGAGTTTATAACTTTATGTATAATTTTTGTTTTTCAAAATGAAAGCAAATATAGAAAAATTAATTCCAAACGAATATTATCACATTTATAATAGAGGTATAAATGGAGAAAATGTTTTTAAGAACAGTTCTCATTATCAATTGTTTTTGGAAAAATATACTAAGCACATTTCACCTTTTGTAGAAACTTTTGCTTATTGTTTATTGAGTAATCATTTTCATGTTTTAGTGAAAATTAAATCAGAAAGTGAATTGTTAGAAGCTTGTAGTAGCATTTATGAGGGTAAAATTATTAGTTCATTTGAAGGTTTTTTGAGTAATCAATTTTCTCATTTTTTTAATGGTTATGCGCAACAAGTAATTAATAAACAGTTTAATAGAACTGGTGGGTTATTTGAAAGTCCATTTCGAAGAATTCATGTAGATAGCAATATTTATTTTAATGAATTAATAAAATATATTCATCATAATCCTTAAAAGCATGGTTTCGTTTCTGATTTCAAGGATTATCCTTATAGTTCATATCATGCTTATTTACTAGAATCTAAAACCAAACTACAGCGAGAAACAGTATTAAACTGGTTTAATGGCAAGCAATTATACTTTGATTTTCATCAAAACTTATCTTTAGATGATTCATTTATAAGTAGGTATATTATTGAAGTTGATTGATTTTTACGTTTGACAAGGTAATGAATAATACAATTGTGATATTTTACGCTTGACAAGGTTTTCAACCGTTGTCAAGGTGAGATAATACATATTTTACGTTACCAACGGTCGTAGACCTTGGTAATCGTATATTCTTTTACACAATTTATTACGCTTGACAAGGTCTGCGACCGTTGTCAACGTGAGATAAATATATTTTACCTTAATTATTTTTCACTTACAAAAAGTTATCAATTTGCGAATAGTAGTATTTTACGTTACCAACGGTCGCAGACCTTGGTAATCGTATTTTTATAAATGATTACACAAGGTTTTCAACCGTTATCAACGTGAGATAAATATATTTTACCTTAATTATTTTTCACTTACAAAAAGTTCTCATTGTTCGAATAGTAGTATTTTACGTTACCAACGGTCGTAGACCTTGGTAATCGTATATTCTTTTACACAATTTATTACGCTTGACAAGGTCTACGACCGTTGTCAACGTGAGATTCAATATATTTTAACTTATATATTTTTCACTTACAAAAAGTTGTCAAAGTGAGAATAGTAGTATTTTACGTTACCAACGGTCGTAGACCTTGGTAATCGTATATTCTTTTACACAATTTATTACGCTTGACAAGGTTTTCAACCGTTGTCAACGTGAGATTCAATATATTTTACCTTATTTATTTTTCACTTAAAAAAGTTATCAATTTGCGAATAGTAGTATTTTACGTTACCAACGGTCGCAGACCTTGGTAACCGTAAATTCTTTTACACAATTTATTACGCTTGACAAGGTTTTCAACCGTTGTCAACGTGAGATTCAATATATTTTACCTTATTTATTTTTCACTTACAAAAATTATCAACATGCGAATAGTAGTTATTTTACGTTACCAACGGTCGCAGACCATGGTAATCGTATTTTTCTTTCTATTAACTTCGAAGCTTAATAATTAAAGCATTTTCGCAATTTTATGTTATTTTTGTAGATACATAAAATCTTTATTATGCAGGAACATTTAAAGGAACTAGCTAAAGGGTTTGAAGGTGATTTTTATACCGACCAAACCATGAGGACGCTGTATGCTACAGACGCCTCTGTATATCGTGAAATGCCTCTCGCTGTCACTAGACCTAAGTCGAAAGAGGATATCAAAAAGCTAATATCCTTTGCTTCCAAACATAAAACTTCTTTAATCCCTCGTACTGCAGGTACTTCTTTAGCCGGACAAGTGGTCGGTAATGGTATCGTTGTAGATGTATCAAAATATTTTACTCAAATTCTTGAAGTGAATCAAGAAGAAAAATGGGTACGTGTACAACCTGGTGTGGTATTAGATGAATTAAATAAACATCTTGCCCAATTTGGATTATTCTTCGGTCCTGAAACTTCTACTTCTAACCGTTGTATGATTGGCGGAATGGTGGGTAATAACTCATGTGGTTCTCACTCAATTATTTATGGTACAACTCGTGACCATGTGTTAGAATTGAAAACTATCCTAAGCGATGGTTCTGAAGTGGAATTCAAAAGCTTAACTAAAGATGAATTTGAAGTCAAAACTCAAGGTGAATCTTTAGAAAATAAGGTTTATCAATTTGTAAAAGAAAAACTTTCTGTTCCAGCTACTCAAGAGGAAATCAGAAATGAATTCCCTAAACGTAGTATCAGAAGAAGAAATACAGGCTACGCCATCGATGAACTCTTAGAAACAGAAGTATTTACAGATGGAGCGGAAGCATTTAATTTCTGTAAATTATTAGCAGGTTCTGAAGGTACTCTAGCATTTACCACTGAAATAAAATTAAACTTAGTTCCTGCTCCTCCCAAAACAACTGGTGCTCTAGTTGTGCAACTCAATAGTATCGAAGAGGCTTGTCGTGCTACAATTGTGGCTTTAAAATACAATCCTGGTGCGGTGGAGTTATTGGATGATATTGTATTACAATGTACTAAGTCAAATATTGAGCAAAATAAAAACCGTTTCTTTGTAGAAGGTGACCCAGCTGCTTTGATTGTAATCGAATGGTCTCGTGAAACTAAAGAAGAGATAGAAAAACTTGCTAATGACCTTGAAGCTGAATTGAGAGCCAATAATTATGGCTATCATTTCCCTCGTTTGTTTGGGGCTGATATCAATAAAGTTTGGGCGCTTCGTAAGGCTGGTTTAGGTTTATTAGCCAACGTTCCTGGTGACCCAAAAGCGGTGGCTTGTATTGAAGATACTGCGGTAGCGGTTGAAGACCAACCAGAATTTGTGGTTGAATTTCAAGCTATTCTGAAAAGATATAACATGGAATGTGTGTTTTATGCACATATTGGTGATGGAGAAATTCACCTTCGTCCGGTGTTGGATTTGAAAGTTGAAAAAGACCGTCAGCTTTTCCATACCATTACAGATGAGATTGCAACTTTGGTGAAAAAATACAAAGGATCATTGAGTGGTGAGCATGGTGATGGACGTGTGCGTGGCGAATTTATTCCTAAAATGATTGGTGAGAAAAATTACCAATTATTGAAAGAATTGAAGAAAAACTGGGATCCTCAGGGAATCTTCAATCCGGGTAAAATCACTGATACGCCTAAAATGAATGAGTTTTTACGTTACGAAAGTGGACAAGAAACTCGTCAGTTCAAAACTACTTTCAACTTTAATGAAGTAGGTGGTATCTTGAGAATGGCCGAAAAATGTAACGGTTCTGGTGATTGTCGTAAATCTTCTATCATTGGTGGAACGATGTGCCCTAGTTATCAAGCTACTAAAAATGAACGTGATACAACTCGTGCTCGTGCCAATATCTTAAGAGAATTCCTAACTCGTTCTGAAAAAGTAAATAAATTTAACCATGATGAAGTGTATGACATCATGGATTTATGTTTGTCTTGCAAAGGCTGTAAATCTGAATGCCCTAGTAATGTGGATGTTGCTACTTTAAAAGCAGAGTTTTTACAACAATATTACAAAGACAATGGCATCCCACTTCGTACTCGTATGATTGCTAATATCAGCAAGTACAATAAGTTGGGCGCAATTATGCCTAGTTTTACTAACTTCTTCTTTACGAATAGTTTAACTAGTAGTGTGATTAAGAATGTATTAGGATTTGCTCCAAAACGTCATATTCCTACATTGTATAAAACTACATTTACAAGCTGGTTAAAGAAAAATTTGGCAAGTTTGAATCCTTCGAATCCTAAAGGTAAGGTATTCATATTTGTTGATGAATTTACAGAATTTAATGATACTCAGATTGGTATCACTACGGTGAAATTATTAACCAAATTGGGTTATCAAGTAGAAGTTCCTAAACATGTAGAAAGTGGTAGAACTTATCTTTCTAAAGGTTTGGTAAATGAAGCTCAAAAACTAGCAAAACAAAACTTCGAATCATTGAAAAATGTGATTTCTGCTGAAACGCCTTTATTGGGAATTGAGCCTTCTGCTATACTTACCTTTAGAGATGAATATCCAAGATTGGTTAATGAACAAGACGAAACTGCTGCGAAAGCATTGGCTAAGAACTGTTTGTTAGTAGACGAATTTTTAGCAAAAGAAGCTGCTGCTGGCAAAATTGACAAAGCTTTATTTACTCAAGATACTAAAAAAGTAAAATTACACGGACACTGTCACCAAAAAGCCTTGTCTAGTGTAAACCATAGCAAAGACATCTTATCAATTCCGCAAAACTATACGGTAGAGGTTATTCCATCTGGCTGTTGCGGTATGGCAGGTTCATTTGGGTATGAAAAAGAGCATTACGACCTGAGTATGAAAGTGGGAGAATTAGTTTTATTCCCAGCAGTAAGATTCAGTGGCGATGCCATCATCGCTGCCCCAGGAACAAGCTGTCGTCACCAAATTAAAGACGGTACCAGCAAAGAAGCGAAGCATCCAGTGGAGGTGTTGTGGGAGGCGCTTGCTTAATTATGAATTATGAATTGAAAGGCAGTCGAGTGGCTGCCTTTTTTATAATAATCTCTAAATGTCTATTCATATTATATTATCGATCTTAGGTTTCCTTATTGTACTTTTCATTTTGGGGTAATTGTTAAAAGACTTAAAGTAAGAATACGAAAAAATGAATTATTAATTAATAATGAAATTTCCAATTCTGATAACCTTTCTGAATCAATTAATTCTGAAACTGATTTATCATAACTTTTAAAATTTTTTTAAACAAAAGGGGCTATCAATGAAGAAAAGCCCCTTTTGTTTAAATTATAATTTTATAATTTTCTGATCAATATTTCCGTAAGTAGAATTAATTTTTAACAAGTATATTCCAGGTTTTAGATCTTTCCCAATACTTACATTTTGATTTCCATTAAAATTATCTTTCATTAATAGATTTCCACTATAAGTAAAAATACTATACTCACCTTCACTAGGCAAAGTAAAATAAAACTCATTCTCACTAGGGTTTGGATATACAGTAACGCTAATTGCTACATTTTCCGATATACCCGTTATTTCTGATCCATCTAATACACCATTGCCGTTATCATCACCTATTAGTTCTAGATATAAAGAGTTATCAATACTTAAATCACCATCTAAATCTCCTACTTTTTCCACGTTGTCTAACACAAAGTCTCCATCAACATCACCAGCAAATTCTACCGTTTCAAAAGTGCCATTTCCATTTACATCTCCAGCATACTCGCCTTTTTCAATAACTTTATCTCCATCTTCGTCTCCCGCTATTTCATTGTTATTTATTTCTCTATCACCATTTGCATCACCAGCGATTTCATCTGAATTGACATTGCTTGACCTTTTAAAATTGTTATTGTCAACCCTGTTATTGCCTCCATACTCGCCATTTTCTATTATGCCATTACCGTTAATATCACCTGCTATTTCAGGCAATGCGATTTCTAAATTCCCGTTTTTATCTCCGGCTATTTCACCATTATCTATTAATTTATTACCATCTACATCTCCAGCTATTTCTCCGTTATCTAAATTATTAATAACACCATTCCCATTGATATCACCAGCTATTTCAATATTTCCATGATAAACTGTTACTACATTATCTGTAATTTTATTATCACCGTTTTTATCCCCAGCGATTTCTCCGTTATCAATTATTTTATTACCATTTAAATCTCCAGCAATTTCACCAAAATCACTATTATTAATAACACCATCACCGTCTATATTTCCTGCCAGTTCATCATTTCCATACCAAGTAGTAAATTCTCCATCTCCATTTTTATCACCCGCTTTTTCTAATTCATCAATCAAAGCATTTCCATTAATGTCACCAGTTATCTCATTTAACAGAGGGTCTTGATTAGGTGTAGCACTTCCATTTCCATCTTTATCTCCTGCAACTTCATAGAAGTCATACATTTTATTTCCATTGGCATCACCAGCTTTCTCGTTATTATTGATAATTGCATCAAAATTTACATCACCTAATATTTCATTGTTTAATCGTTCAATTATGCCTGAACCATTTCCATCTCCCGCTTTTTCATAGTGAGAACAAGTTTTGTTTCCATCAATGTCTCCAGAAATTTCTGTATTATCGATGACATAATTTCCATCTACATCTCCAGCTATTTCTGTCATTGATAATTGACCATCTCCACTTACATCTCCCGCTATTTCTTTAAAACTTGCATTTGGATCAATCCAAACATCGCCATTTCTGTCTCCAGCTATCTCTTGATTACCAATAGCTTTGTCACCTGAATTGTCACCCGCTATTTCTTGCCCATTTATTTCAAAATTATTATCAATATCACCAGACAATTCTCGTGTTTCATCAATTATACCAGATGCATCGGTATCGCCAGCCTTTTCAGTATAATCTATGAGATAATTTCCGTTTTTATCCCCACAAATTTCACTTCCAGATATCAAGCCATCTCCGTTTACATCACCGCTACACTCCTTATTAAGTCCACTAATTTGAATTGTTTTATTACCATTCACATCTCCCGCTATTTCTGACCCATCAATTGAAGTATTTCCATTTATATCGCCTGCAATTTCTGTATTTTCGATACTTTTAGTACCAGAAATATCACCTGCGATTTCAGAATTATCGATTAAGTTGTTGCCGTTTACATCGCCTGCGATTTCATTTTCTGGCGAAATGGTTTGAATAGCTAAGTTTCCATCAATATCCCCTGCGATTTCAGTACCATCAATCATTGCATTCCCATTGATATCTCCCGAAATTTCTAAGTCATTTATAGCACCATTTCCATTAATATCTCCTGCTTTTTCATTGTTATTTTTGGTAATAAGTTTGTCTCCATTAATATCTCCACATTTTTCATTGTTCCCAATTGATAAATCTCCATTAATGTCTCCTGCAATTTCAGAATTCTCAATAGATAAATTTCCAGATATATCTCCAGACTTTTCTCCTCCATTGTAGATTCCATTTCCATTAATGTCGCCAGCTAATTCACTATTTTCAATAAGTTGGTTTCCTGATAAATCTCCACATATTTCAGCTTCATTAATAATCCCGTTTCCGTTAATATCGCCAGCAATTTCCGTTGGAGAATCTATTATTTTATTCCCATTTAAATCACCACAAATCTCCCCATTATTTATTATACCGTCAAGATTTATATCTCCTGCTATTTCACTGCCATCTATAACTTGATTGTTATCTATATCTCCCACTACATTTGCAAATGTATAATTACTTGCTACTACAAACATTCCTGTTAAGAATAGCTTCGAGATTGTTAAATTGACATCTTTCATATTTTTATGTAATTTTAGTATTTTATCAAGATAAATTTTTTATACGTTATATTTTTTTTCAAAGTTGTCATGTAAAGTTTAAAAACGGTTTTAATTTTTAAAAAAAATACTCAAAATAAATCCCAATAGAATCTATTCATTCAATTTAAAAAAAATTGATAATCAATTGATGTACTTTTCGCACTTTATTGCATTTTAGATACTAGTTTTTTTTATTCTTATTTTTGTAAACCGACACATAAGTTTTAAATTAAGGAAATGTTTCTCGTATGCAAGTTGATGGTCAAAAAGACACAACAACGGCACTTAAAGCCAAGTAAGTTTTAATACATAACAGTTATGCATAAATGCCTCTTTATCATTTGTTTAAGCTTTTTATTGTCATGTAAAAACAAAAAAGAATTTAAATTTTCTGAACCTTTAGCAAGTGTTGAGGTTGTAACATATCCATTTATAAAGTCAGATATTGAAGATAATCGAAAGATTTTAGACACCGCTGATTTAAATAAAACTGGAGAAATTCTATACAAAAAATTTAAAGAGAAAATTGTTTTAAGTCCAAGCCAGCTTTATGGTTTAGAAGATATTTTACTTGAAAATGAATTTACTGAGGACGACCATTTCTCTACCGATTGTTTTATCGCCCTTGTTGATATTTCACACAAAAGTCGCCCCTGTTTAGTCTTTTGTCCAATAGCCCACAAAACTTTAAATTAAACAATATTTTATTCTAATTTCGTATGCAAGTTGTTAGTCACAAAATCACAATAACGGCAATAAAAGTCAAGAAAGTTTAAAAAATTATAACAGTTATGCATAAATACCTCTTTATCCTTTGTTTCAGCTTTTATTGTCATGTAAAAACAAAAAAGAATTTCAATTTTCTGAACCTTTAGCAAGTGTTGAGGTTGTAACATATCCATTTATAAAGTCAGATATTGAAAATAATCGAAAGATTTTAGACACTGCTGATTTAAATAAAACTGGAGAAATTTTATACAAAAATTTTAAAGAGAAAATTGTTTTAAGTCCAAGCCAGCTTTATGGTTTAGAAGATATTTTACTTGAAAATGAATTTACTGAGGACGACCATTTCTCGACCGATTGTTATAATCCACGCCATGCAATTTACTTTTTTGACAAACATCATCCCTTATTAAACTATGTTGAAGTTTGTTTTGAATGTAAAAAATTTGAAACATCCCAAAAGAAATTTATTGGAATCAAACATGTTGATTTAGTTGAATTAAAAAAATGGTTTAAATGCATTGGCATTAAGAAAGATTTGGATCGTTTTTAAATTATTTATGAAAATTTACTATAAAATGAAAATACTAGTCCAAATCCTCATTTTCTCCCTCTGTTTTCTTACCGCTTGTTTTTACCCTAAAAAAGGAAGAGTTCTACCACAATGTAGAATGTATTGGAAAGATACATTAAACTATCAAGGAGAGGAAAGGAAGATATTGAAAACCTATTTTGATTTGGTTTTGGCTTTTGAAAATAAAGATACTTCAAAGGTGAAGTCAATGTGTTTAGATTCAATATATTGTCATGAATGCCACATGATTGATACGACAGAAGTTAATGGTGAATATAAAAGGATTTATACCTTAAAAGAATATATTAAGATTGGTTGGAATCATTATTTGTATTGGCCCAAAACAGGAGCAGCTCCATTTATTAAGAAAGATTCTACCAATAGTTATGAAGTATGGGTAAGTAATAATTCTTGTCGTCATCAGGAATGTTCAACTACAATTATAGAGTTTAATAAAATTGAAAATAGGTTTATTTATAAAGGATATTACACAATGCCTTAATTATTTTTAATACATAATATTTAGTCCGAATTTCAAATATCCATGCTCCCAACCACCCAATTTCACACCGTTTCCAATTTTCAAGATTTTGTTTCAACTCCATTGAAAGGAGCAATGAATTCTGTTTGCTGGAATAGGGATTTGGTTGGTGATTTTGCGGAAATTGTAAGTAAAGTTGAATTAAATGGCAATATTACTGAACTGACTATTGAGGTACTCCAAAGTTTAGATTTGAGCGAACAGGGACAATTTGCTCGTGAAATCATTATCAATGATTTTCAATTATTATCAGCATTTGGAGCATCACCAAGTATCAATGTGATTAAATGTTACGATAGAGATGATGAATATTCTTTTATTTCCACCGATGTTTATTCGTTTCATGTGGATAGGTCGCCCATATCAGTTGATACTTTTTTATGTACTTATTATGGAGATGCAAGTGAGATAGTACCTAATTCTCAAGTAATTCAAAAAATACTTGTTCCCGAAATTCGTGCTGAACTCAGAAAATTATACGAAGGTGACGAGGACGGATTTGACTCATTTTTAGTTGAAAATTTCTTTGATTTACATTACGAACTTTTACCTGATGCCAATCCAACTAATTTAGGAAATAGTAATTTGTGGCGTTTAGCTACTGATTATCCCAACAGTGAAGTGTTATCTTGTGTTCATCGTGCACCAAATGAATCATCAGGGCTAAATAGGTTAATGTTAATTTGTTGATTTTTTAGTTGGTAGATACCTTTTCTATAGTGATTTAAGTGATTAATACATAAAGGCTGTGATAATGATTTTATGATAAAAAAGTCAGCAAAATTAAAAAAAAATATTGCTGTCTATATTTCCCTTAATTTATAAAGAATCCTGTTTCAAAATGTCAAAAGCTAAATAAATTAAACTTTACCCATTACATACATTTTGCCAAGAGGTGTAGCGTTGCCTCCTTTTGTTTCTAATGTAATGGCAAATGCTTGTGGATTTTTAATGTTTTTCATTTTTATTACCATCTCATTTTTATAGTCAAACACACCTGCATCAACAGGTTTGCCATCTACAATTGCCCATAATTGATATTGTTGTTCTTGGGTAGGCTGAGGCAAGTTTACTGATGAAAGTACAACTTGATTACTTGTTGAATTCCAATAAATAGTTGCTTTAGCAGTAACATCAGCATCAGGTAAGTGGGCGAGTTCGATGATGGTATTGCCGGGCGTTTTTATAATGGCTAATTCAGTTGTCGTTTTTAGGTAATTAGCTTTTTGAATATTTAGATTATTGGCAAGTACTTGTTTTTCATTGTTTAATGCTTGCAGTTCTTGTTTTGCATCATCCAAATGAAGGTATAGTTTATAGTTCACACCAAGACTTATCATTAATAATATAGAAGCTGCAATGGACAATTTTGGCCAAAAAGTATTGTTTTTTTGTAAAGGCACAATATTATTTGATTCAGCAATAATTTCATTATTATTATCAGATTCTACATCATCAAATTGTGCTAATATTTTATTTCTTAAAGCTACAGGAGGAGCAATACTATTAATTTCAGCAACAGTTTCGAAGGCAGTTTGAATAGCTACCAACTCATCTTTCAGGATTGGATATTGAAGCAACAATAATTCTATCTTCTTATTTTCTTCTTCCGAAGTAAGGTTTAGAACGTATTGCTCAAGTATGCCTGACGATATGTAAGCTTCTATATTCAAAGTCTAACTAACTAAATTGCGAAGTTGATTAATTGCCGATTTTATTCTTGTTTTAACTGTACCTAATGGTATATCTAGTTCTTTGGATGCTTCTTCTTGTGTAAACCCTTGATAATAAAGCAAATTTACTAGGTTTTTATATTCAGGTTTTAATGTATTTACAACATCAGTTAGTCCAATTGCATCAATATTTTGTTCAACTGAATTATTTAATTCTATTCCTGATACAAATGTACTAATTTCGTCTGCTTTATTTATTGCATTAAATTCTTTTGAGCGTAATTTATCTATCGCAGTATTTCTTGCTACATTGAGTATCCAGGTAAATAAAGTACCTTTATCTGCAGTGTATTTATCGCCATAATTCCAGATTTTCAAAAATGCTTCTTGCATTACATCTTGGGCGATAACTTCATTTTTTATAACACGCAAAACCACCCCATACAAAGCCGCAGAATATTGGTCGTATAATATAGACATAACTTTCCTGTCTTTGCTTTGAAGCAAAGCTACGAGTGCAGATTCAGGTATTTTTAATTTTTGTCTCAATTATTTATACGCTTTTATTAAAGGCTTATATTTTGTAATACTATACTTTTATTTCGAATATATTACGATGTAATTAATATCATACTATAAATAAATTTATGTATTAGTATTTATTCTTCATTATCCGCTTATAATCAATTACATAGTTTGTGAAATAATTTATTAAATTTTATTCTTTCAATCTTATAAAGCAATATACGCACCTGCTAAAGCTCTTGGATTTCTAGATAATCAATTATTTATAAAATATTTTTATTAAATAGTTATTTTACTTGCTCATAATAAAGTCAACTTGTTATCTATTAGGCAATTATCTGTGATTTTTATTTTAAAAAAACATTGAATTCAATAGCTTAAATAATTTTGAAATTAATAATTAGAAACTATTTTGAGATTTTTTAAATTTATTTTTATAAATAATTATTTTTTGTGATTTAGTAATCAGTCGTTTATGTGTTTTTTTAATTGTTTTCTAATAAATATTCCAATTCTTATAAATCCAAGATCCGAACTCATTGCGTAGATTTTTTAAGCAAACCTAAAGTTGATCGGTCGATAGTAGTTGTTTAAAAAAATTATTTTATCAAATCAATTCATTTACAAATGAAAAAACCAGTAATCAAAATGTCATTACTAGTGATGCTTGCCGCAGGAGTTTTTGCGATAACATCAAACAGTTCATTTCTGGAGGCATCGAGCCACAGAGAAGCGCCGATCATTTCAAATGATCCATTGGCGGATAATACAGACTTATATGTATTTCGTAGTCCAGAAGACACCAATACGGTTACCATATTGGCGAATTACATTCCCTTTGAACAACCTCAAGGTGGACCCAACTATTTTTCATTCGGTGAAAATATCCGTTATGAAATCCACATTAAAAATGATGCAACCACTGTAGGAGACGACATTACTTATCGTTTTACTTTCTCTAAAATAGATGAAGACCCTACCACTTTCTTCAATATTCGTCTTGGTAAACAAAACCAAAAAACGACCTATAAAATGGAGAAAAGTACAGATGGAGGTAAAACATTTGTTACAGTTGTGTCAGCAGGAGTGGTACCACCTAATAACATCGGACCTCGTTCAATTGAAGGTGGAGCAGGTTTGAATACAACTTATGGACAATTAATGTCATCGTCGATTACAACAGCGAATACTGGGGAAGAGGTTTTCTGTGGACCAGTTGATGATCCTTTTTTTGTTGACTTAGGTGGTATTTTTGACCTTGGTATGACCAGAGCTGGTGGCAAAGGTGTAAATGCACCAATTGATGGTTTGGCTAAAAACAATACGCATACTATTGCTTTAAAAATCCCAATTAGTGCACTACAAAAAACAGGTAAAACTGTTCAAATGGCTACAAATATACTTGATCCAGATTTTGTTATCGGGGTTTGGGCTTCTGCAAGCAGACCTAAAGTTCGCACATTAGCACTTGACGGAATGCCAGCAAGTTATGATAAAACAGAATGGGTACAAGTATCACGTTTGGGTATGCCATTGACTAACGAAGCTGTTATTCCAATTGGATCAAAAGACAAATGGAATGCATTAACGCCTTATAATGAGGATGCTGACATGCACAAATATTTTACAAATCCAGAGTTAGCTTTATACA
>JBEEOW010000036.1:0-35420 GCA_041191405.1 Bacteroidota bacterium | reverse complement strand
TCAAACTTGAACCTGTATCGATGTGCTCTTTACACACTAAATGTTTGAATGCTTCACTGTATACAACCTTTGTTCTTCCTTCCATTTTATGCTTACTTTGTGTAAACCTATTTCAGGACAAGACAGGAATAAGATTTGATTTGTTTTGCAATGAAAAACAAATAAATGATGCTTGTTGGATATAAGTTCAACAAGGGCTGAATAAAATGGACTTTTATGAAAATTTTAATAAAAAACAAAATAAATATTTTAATTAAAACATTTATTTTCTCAATTATTATAAGTTGCAATAATAATCATGAAAAATTGCATTTAGATTGTAAAATAGAAGAAGATTTATGTATTTCAAATCTTGAAACATTAAATCTTCCCAATAATTTTGATAATAGTGAATATCGAAAACTAAATTTTAACATCAAAAATGAAATAATAAAAATTACTTCGTTTTCACAGAACAAACAGGAAATTAATTTTGAAATATATTCTCATGTGGTAACTTTTTCAGAATTTATTCCATTAGGAAAGGTAATTGGCGACACTTTGTATGTTAGTGTATTAGAAAATCCAAATAAAAAAAACGAAAAGTATGATATGTCTGTTTTGAAACTTGTATTTAAATATAACTTAGGAGAAACTGATATATTTTGTTGTGGAAAAATCTGAGAAATATAAAAAAATGTGGAGGGCAAATTCCACTTACAATTTATAAAAATTGGTAATTTATGAAAAGTTATTTCAAAGGGATTGTGTTAATAAATATGTTAGTATTTATTTCATGCGGTAAAAAAGATGATTCACTAGAAGTCTGGAACAATACATCAGATACATTATATTTCTGTATATATGAAAATGATTCATTAGAGCATTTTAATGATAATGAAGTAGGGTCGAATTATCTAAACTGGCTAACAAAAAGAGATCCACAAACTAGTTATTCTGAATTGATAGATGGAGAGCCCAATAAAGCTTGGAAAGAATATGTTAAAAAATATTGTAAGGATGAAAAAATGAGATTATGGGTATTTAAACAAGATGTATTATTAAATAATAAATGGAAGGATGTAATTGATAACAAATTATATTTCAAGAAATATATTTTAAGTTATGATACTCTCGAAAAATTGCATTGGGAAATCAAATTAGAAGAAAATTAAAGGGTGTTACAGGACAAAAAATAAATAAGGGTAACGAAAATTCATACTGTTCGAGATGCTCTACTCTAACATCTCGAACAGCATTTTTCATTTTCAAATCAACAAGGATCATAGCCAACATTACTGAAATCTGGTTTTCTTTTTTCTAAAAATGCGTTTCTACCTTCTTTGGCTTCGTCGGTTCCGTAGGCTAAGCGGGTTGCTTCTCCTGCAAAAATTTGTTGACCTACCATGCCATCATCAGTAAGGTTCATCGCAAATTTTAACATTTTTATTGAAGTTGGCGATTTTGCTAAAATCTCTTGTGCCCATTCGTAAGCTGTATCTTCAAGCTCAGCATGCGGAATAACTGCATTTACCATTCCCATTTCAAAAGCTTCTTGTGCGGAGTAGTTTCTACCTAAGAAAAATATTTCTCTAGCTTTTTTTTGCCCAACCATTTTAGCTAAATAAGCTGAACCATAACCACCATCAAAACTAGTAACATCAGCATCGGTTTGTTTAAAAATAGCATGTTCTTTACTTGCAAGGGTAAGGTCGCATACAACATGTAAACTGTGACCGCCACCAACAGCCCAACCTGGTACTACTGCAATTACCACTTTAGGCATAAAACGGATCAAACGTTGTACCTCAAGAATATTCAAACGGTGTCTGCCATCGGTGCCAACATAACCTTTTTCGCCTCTAGCTTTTTGGTCGCCACCACTACAAAATGAATAAATACCATCTTTACTTGAAGGACCTTCGGCTGAAAGTAAAACTACGCCAATTTTGGGGTCTTCATAAGCATCATAAAATGCATCATATAATTCAGAAGTAGTTTTAGGGCGAAATGCATTACGAACATCTGGTCTGTTAAATGCAATTCTAGCTACACCATTACATTTTTTATAAGTTATATCTTCAAATTCTCTGACAGTTTGCCAATTGATTTCCATAAATAATAATATTTTTTAATATGGTAAAACTAAATATATTACTTGATAATTGCTAGACCTAAGATTAAAGACATTAGACTTAAGACTTAATTATGTTACTGAAACAAAGTAAAGTATTGATAATAATTGTATTGATTAAATAGTCCAGCGAAAACTTACACACAAGCTCAGTGACCGTTTTCGAGTATAAGTTACTCGAAAAATTAACTTTACGGTTGCTGAGCTTGTCGAAGCATGAGTAAAGTTAATTTTTCGCTAAAAAGTCTTTGTACTTTCTTTAAATTATATTTGGTTTAATTTCAAACGAGCTCTAATATCTTGTATTTCAAACAAAAAAGCCCCTTAACTTTCGCTAAGAGGCTTTAGAGTTTTATAAAATAAGTGATTAAACTAATTTGTTATCACTTAAATATTGAGCAATTTGAACTGCATTAGTAGCTGCACCTTTACGTAAGTTATCAGCAACAATCCATAAATTTAATGTTTTTGGCTGAGAATCATCTCTACGGATACGACCTACAAATGTCTCATCTTTTTGATGCGCATTCATTGGCATTGGGTAAATTTGATTAGCTGGGTCGTCTTGTAAAACAACACCATTAGCTTTTGATAAAATTTCTCTAACTTCTGCTAAATCGAAATCGTTTTCGAACTCAATATTAACCGACTCAGAGTGACCACCCATAACTGGAATACGAACAGCAGTTGCAGTAACTTTAATGCTATCGTCGCCCATAATTTTGTTAGTCTCTTTAATCATTTTTTCCTCTTCTTTAGTGTATCCATTCTCTAGGAATACATCTATTTGAGGAATAACGTTTAAGTCAATTTTGTATTTATAAGCCATTGGTCCATCAACACCTGCACGCTCATTCATCAATTGATCTACAGCAGCTTTACCTGTACCTGTTACTGATTGGTAAGTAGATACAACTACACGTTTAATTTTATATTTTAAGTGTAATGGGTTTAATACCAATACCATTTGAATAGTAGAGCAGTTTGGATTTGCAATGATTTTATCATTAGCAGTAAGCTCTTTAGCATTAATTTCTGGTACAACTAATTTTTTAGTTGGGTCCATTCTCCAAGCCGATGAGTTATCAACTACAGTAATGCCAGCTTCAGCAAATTTAGGAGCCCACTCTTTTGATGTTCCACCACCTGCAGAGAAAATTGCAATTGCTGGTTTCATATCAATAGCTGTTTGCATACCTACTACAGTATAATCAACACCTTTGAAATTTACTTTATTACCTACAGATCTTTCTGATGCAACTGGAATTAATTCAGTAACATTAAAATTTCTTTCTGCTAATACTTTAAGCATTTCGCCACCTACTAAGCCTGTGGCACCTACTACAGCTACTTTCATACTTTAAATGAGTATTATATAAATTATATATTGTTGAATTATTTTTGAAATAATTTGCAAAGCTAATTAAAGTTTGGATTTAAATTTAAATATTTCGGTAAAATATTGTGTTTAAATCGATATTGATTTAAAAATTAAAGTATATAATAGTTATCTAGGTTTTTGTACTTAGTTAATACTGTTTCGAATATAAAAACAATTGCCTTATCTAATTTGTTTATAGATAATATTTGTATAGTAATTTGTTTGTTTTTTTCGTTTGTATATTGCGTTGAATTTATAAGCTTGAGTATGAAAATAGTTATTTCGCCAGCAAAATCTTTGAATTTTGAAACTTCAGTACCTACAACTGAATTTTCTGAAATAGTTTTTTTAAAAGAAGCCAAACAGGTAATGAAAGTTGCAAAAAAACTTTCTCCAATTCAATTGGCAGATTTAATGGATATTTCGGAGAATTTGGCTGAATTAAATTTTCGTAGAAACCAAGTTTGGAATCCTCCTTTTACATTAGAAAATGCTCGTCAGGCAGTGTATGCTTTTGATGGTGATGTTTACACAGGCTTAGATGCATATTCTATTCCTCTTGACAAAATTCCTCAATTGCAAGATTCATTACGCATACTTTCAGGTTTATATGGTTTGTTAAAACCTCTTGACTTAATTCAGGCTTATCGTTTAGAAATGGGTACTCGTTTGCCTATTGGTGTTAGTAAAAATTTATATGAATTTTGGAAAAAAACAATCACTACTTCTCTTAACAAAGAACTTAAAAAAGGAGAATTGTTTATTAATCTTGCAAGTACAGAATATTTTTCGGCTGTTGATACAAAATTATTAAAAGTACCTGTAATTACTCCTGAATTCAAAGATTATAAAGATGGTAAATTGAAGATTATTAGTTTCTTCGCTAAAAAAGCTAGAGGCTTAATGGTTCGATATATTTTAGATTCAAATGCACAAACTGTTGAAGATTTGAAAGGTTTCAATTACGAAGGTTATGTGTTTGACCATCAATTATCTAAAGGGAATAATTTGATTTTTACAAGGTAAAAGTCATCAGTTTTCAGTAATCTGTTTTTATTTAGCTAAAAACTCTTTTAAACTAGAAATATAGTTTGGGAAAGTTGATAAATTATTGTGTTTTCCATCTGGAAAAGTCATCATTTGTTTATTACTTTTTCTTTCATCAAACAATGATTTACCTTGATTATAGGGTATAACCTCATCTGCGGTACCATGTAAAATCAAAATTGGAGCTTTTATATCGTTGATTTTTATTTTGTTGTCAAATTTGTAATTCAACCATAAGCTTGGAAGTAAAAATGACACATACTCATTTGCTAGTGATTTTAAAGATAAATAAGGCGTTTCTAAAATTAATGAATGAATAGTTGGATTGTTTTTGGCTAAATCAACAGCCACACCAGTACCAATTGATCTGCCATAAATTACTATATTACTTTCTTTAAAACCTTTGTTAATTAAATAGTTATATGCATATTGAGCATCAGTGTATAATCCTTTTTCTGAAATTTTACCAGTACTTTTTCGTAACCTCTATAGTCTATTATTAAAATATTATAACCGAGAGGTTTTAAATCAGGATAAATATATTGCCATGATTTTAAACTCCCAGCATTCCCATGAAAATATAGAATAACCTTCTCTGAATTAGCTTTGAATAATAAGCCATTAATTTTTTCGTTATCAGTTGTTTTAATAAAAACTTCTTCTGTTATATTATCTTGATTTTCAAATGTATAATTTGAATCAAGCTTTTCAGGGAAGAAAATGTATTTAGTTTGAGCAAAAGTTAAGTAGGTAATACCTAATAAATACAAGAAAAAAATTGTAAAGAAGGTTAGTTTTAGTGTTTTCATGTTTTTTAAACGAATGTGTAAATGAATTATTACATCTATCTATTTTAGCTTATGTTTTATTGTTTAAATAAGATATTTTTATTGCTTATATTTTCTTATTTAAACATTTTCGTAAAAATAAGGTGTTTTTTTTATGCTTATTTTGACAAAAATGTAATAATAAGCGTTTTTATGCTTTAATTTTTACATATTTTGACATTATGTTTTGATTAAAATACTCCAAAAATATTGTTTCAATTTAATTCTCCTGAGTGTAAAGCTCATTCTACCATTTTGGATATCAGATTTAGGAATAGCAAAATCAAAATTGTCTTATTTTCTTGCAATTTGATAAATGCTTGGGAATACTGAATTAACTAAAATGTTTTATGAAAAAATTTGTAATTGGATGTTTATCAATTCCGATAATTTTAATTGTGTTATTTTTAACTGATTGGATTTTGCATGAAATTAGAAAAAATACAATAAGAATAGATGAACAAGAAATTTCGGCTTTGGATAATGAATTTGTTTATATAGCTAATAATTGGAAAGGAGTAAGGATAATTTTAAAATCACAATTTAATAAAGAAAATTTCTTAACAAAAAAAGAGTTTGTTCAACTGTTAAAGTTATCAAACATACCAGAATCTAAATATAGAACATTAATAAAAATTTTACCTGATGATTCATCAATTGAAATTTGTGATGAATCTTTTCGGTTTGAATTATATTCTTCTTCTTCATTTGATCCAGAATTGTTCTTTCCAGACAACTATAGACATTACATTTCACTTGATTCTGATAAACAATGTTATGAACATTTAAAAGATCGCCGTAGAATATTAAATAATTTATTGGGTAAGAAATTGAGATACAAAATTGATATTCATACTTGGTAATTAGCAGTTTAAGATGAATTATTACAGTAGATTATAAAAATAATATTTTGTATAGGCTATTGTAAAACCAAAAAATCCTTTACAATTTTCATTGCAAAGGATTTTTCTTACGTCTTAAGTCTTTAATCTTAAGTCTATACTACAGTCAACTTTGCTATGGCTGTTTTTAATCTAGTTGAGGTTTCTTGTGCACCAAGAATAGCAATTATTTGCATTAAATCTGGCCCCATGCCAACACCTGTTGTAGCCAAACGAAGTGCTTGTAACACTTTGCCCATTTTAATTCCTTTTGCTTCAAGAATATCATGGAAAATAGTTTTTGCTTGCTCTGCAGATAATAATCCTTCAATTGCAGATAAACTTTCAGCAAACGAAGTGATAACATCAACCACTTCGGCAGTCCATTTACTTTTTGCAACAGCTTCGTCGTAAACGATTGGTGCTTCAAAGAAATATACAGCTTCTTTTGCTAAATCTTTAGGGAATGTGATACGCTCTTTCATGAGTGAACTAATTTGAATAGCTCTATCTTTATCACATTCAATACCAATGTTTTGTAATCCAATAGTTAAGTATTCAGCAAGATTTTCGTCAGATGTTTGTTTGATATATTGCTGATTGAACCATTTTGCTTTGTTGATATCAAACTTGGTTCCTGATTTACCAACTCTCTCAATTGAAAATGCTTCAATTAACTCTTGCATAGAGAACATTTCTTGGGTTGTACCTGGGTTCCAACCTAAAAACGCTAAGAAGTTAGTCATAGCTTCTGCTAAATAACCTTCTTCTTTAAAGCTCAAAGTTTCGTTGCCTGTTGCTGGGTCAATCCATTTCAACGGAAACACAGGGAAGCCTTGTAAATCAGCATCACGTTTACTTAATTTACCGTTACCATCAGGTTTTAACAACAATGGTAAATGTGCAAATTGAGGCATAGTATCTGCCCAACCTAAATATTGGTATAATAAAACGTGTAAAGGTGCTGATGGCAACCACTCTTCACCACGAATTACATGTGAGATTCCCATTAAATGGTCGTCAACAACATTTGCTAAGTGATAAGTTGGCATTCCGTCAGACTTCATCAATACTTTATCATCAATAGTTGATGAGTGTACCATCACCCAACCACGAATCATATCATTTAATCTAACTTCTTCTTTACGAGGAACTTTTAAACGAATTACATAAGGAGCTCCTGATGCTAAAAGTGCTTTAACTTCGTCTTCTGGCAAAGTAACAGAGTTACGCATTTGCATACGAGTAATGCTGTTGTATTGTGGCGAAGCAACTTTTGCAGCTTTCAAACGCTCACGCATTGCATCTAATTCTTCGGCAGTATCGAATGCATAATATGCATGACCAGCGTTGATTAATTGCATTGCGTATTCCATATACATTGGTTTGCGTTCTGACTGACGGTAAGGAGCATTTGGACCACCAACCCAAGGAGATTCATCAAGTTCGATTCCAACCCATTCTAAAGATTGTTTAATATAATCTTCAGCACCTGGTACAAAACGTGTTTGGTCAGTGTCTTCAATTCTTAATAACATTTTTCCGCCCATTTTGCGAGCAAATAAATAATTATATAAGGCTGTGCGCACACCACCTATATGTAAAGCACCTGTCGGACTAGGGGCAAATCTTACTCTTACTTCTCTCTTTTCCATTACTCTAAAATAATTGAAATATAAATATCTCTTCTAAGCTCAATTTCTAACCAACAAAACTACAAAAAACTGCACAAATTAATACACTTTATTGCTTATTATTCGGTAGATATGAGATTTAATTGTTAGATTAAAGACAAAAGACTTAAGATTATAAGACTAAGCTTGATACCTATAATCTAATCAATAATTATAACTATAAACTAAACTCTCAACGCTAAACTCTCAACACTCAACACTGAACTCCCAACAACTAAGATTTTTTTAATTAACTGAAACATTTTATATTTAGCCATGGAAAAAAATAACCCTAAAATTGTTAAAGCTTGGTGTTTGTATGATTGGGCAAATTCAGCATATTCACTTGTAATTATTTCTACACTATTTCCTATATATTACACTTTGATTGTGAAGGATATAGCTGGTGAGAGTGGAATTATTAATTTTTTTGGATGGGAAGTTAAAGGTTCAGCTTTGTTTTCGTTTGCAATATCATTTTCATATCTGATTGCAGCTTTTTTGAGTCCTTTATTATCAGGGATTGCTGATTATACCCAATCAAAAAAGAAGTTTATGCAGTTCTTTTGTACTTTGGGGTCAATTGCATGTTCTTTACTTTTCTTTTTAACAAAAGATACTATTAATCTGTCGCTTATATTATTTGTTGTGGCAAATATTGGATTTAGTGGAAGCATTGTTTTTTACAATTCTTATCTTTCTGATTTGGTAACTAGCGACCAAATGGATAAAGTTTCAGCTCGTGGATTTTCAATGGGCTATATCGGTAGTGTAATTTTGTTAGTGCTTAATATTGTGTTAATTACATTTGCAAAAACATTGTTTTCATTTTCTCCAGAACCATCTTATTTTGCAATAAGGATTTCATTTTTAAGTGTAGGTATATGGTGGTTTGGTTTTGCTCAATATACTTTTGCATATTTACCAAAACCTACTGAGATAAAGGAAAAAGTGGAAGGTTGGTTTTTTGCAGGTTTGCATGAATTAAGTTTAGTAGCTAAACAAATGTGGCAAATGCCAGTAATGAAAGTATTTTTGTGTTCATTTTTCTTTTATTCAATGGGAGTGCAAACGGTAATGTATGTTGCTGCTATTTTTGGTGAACACGAAATTAAAGTGCCAAGTAATCAATTGCAGGTTATTATTTTAATGTTACAATTAATTGCTATTGTTGGTGCGGCTATTTTTGCGAAAGTATCTGATAAAAAAGGGAATTTTTATGCATTATTAATGTTGATTTCTATTTGGATAGTAATTTGTGTAGGTGCTTATTTTGTAAGTGGTGGTAGAGATTTTTGGATTTTAGCAGCTTTTGTAGGTTTGGTAATGGGAGGGATTCAATCTATAAGTAGGTCTACATTTGCTAAATTAATTCCAAAGGAAAGTCCAGATTCAGCATCATTTTTTAGTTTTTATGATGTAATGGAAAAACTTTCAATTGTATTGGGGACCTTAAGTTATGGCTTAATTGATTATATAACCCACAGTATGCGATTGAGTACTGTTGCATTGGGGATATACTTTATAATAGGTTTTGTAATATTATTTAGTTTAAGGAAAAATAGAATTTAGATTTTATGTACATATAATTAATAAGTTGATGCTTAAAACCGTTTACTCAAAATATTAACCGTTCAATAGAAATTATTTGTATAGACGTCAGTTTAGGCATAAATTTGTATCAAAGCTTTTCGATTGGAAGTTATTGCAATCAACCCCAAAAAGAAATTAATCTGTGAAAATCAGTAAAGCTTTGTTCATGTGTTTTGGTTATAGTCCCAATAAAGCGTAAGTTTTATTGGGATTTTTTTTGTATAAAAAATAAAGCTTCCCAAGTTGAGAAGCTTTATGATATAAATTTAAGAACAATTATTTATTTTTCTACTGTAATTTTGTGGTGTGAAATATTGTCATTTTCAATGATAGTAACAATATAATTTCCATCGTTTAATTCATCAAGATTTAAATCAAAAGATGATTTGTTATATGTTTTATTCAATAATTCTTTTCCATTAAAATCAGTGATTTTAACGAGTATAGAGTTTGATTCGTTAAATGAAATTTTGTCAAAATGAAATATTGAAGCACTTGGATTCGGATAGAATTTCCAATTATTTTCTAAGTTTTCTTCAATTTTATTTACAGAGCTTAATGTAATCGTTTCATCGAAGTCAACCGCTTTTATTCTAAAATATGTATCATTATTTATTGGGAATTCAGCTGAATACTGTTTTGGGAAACTAATATTTGATGTTGCATTTATTGAGCCAATCTCTTGGAAATGAATGCCGTTATTACTGGTTTCAATAATATATTTTTCTACATTACTTTCATTTGCAACTGAAAATTTAAAATTATTGATATTATCAACAGATTTACAATTAACATTAAGGAATGTGGCTGGTAAAGCTACAGAGCCTGTGTATTGAACAGCTCTAGCCAAACCTGCGTTAGCTACAAAAACTGATTTTGTGCTTACATTAATAGCTAAACCAGTTATACCTGCATATAAGTTATTTTGACTAATTGAAGCAACATAATTGGTAGTAAAATCAGGTTTTCCTAAAACGTTACTATAAGCAGTATTGGTTGAAGCTGTGGTTGCATTATTTATAGTAACAACCCTACCATTATTACTGTCAGAAATGTATAATCTGTTTTTGCCATCTATTGCTAATGCAATAGGTAAGTCAAAACTAGTGCTGGTTGCTCCACTACTTGAACCAGATGTAAATGTCGATTGTCCAAATACTGTAGATGCATTGTTTGTTCCAGTTGAAAGTGTAAGAGCACTTGTATATTTAAGTACTCTGTTATTGTTCATATCTGCAATAAATAAGTTTGAGCCAGTAAGAGCTAATCCGATTGGAGTATTAAGAGTGCTTTGAGTTGTTCCAGAAGAACTTGCTGTTGCTGATGTTTGACCAATAACTGCTGAAGCTGTTGGTGATCCTGCCGTAGGGGAATCGTATCTTAGTACTCTGTTATTTCCTGGATCTGAAATGAATATAGGGTATGAACCACTTGATAAAGTTGGATAAACAGCTATATATCCACCTCTACTAGTTCCATTACATGAATATATACCAGATGTTGAAATGCTAAAGTTGAATGTGTTAGCAGCAGTAGTACCACCTCTGTTTGCACTACCTGAAGTATAATCTGCTTGTCCTAATACTCCATTTGCTGTCGTTCCATCAGAGGCAACACTGTGAGCAGTATTCCAGTAAAGAACTCTGTTGTTTCCTCCATCTACCACATATAATCTACCTGTTGGGTCAACAGCAATTCCGGAAGGGTAGTTTAATGTGCTTTGTGTAGTTCCTGCTGTACCTGTTCCAAAAGTTCTCTCTGCGGTAGGTGCGCTTGATGTGATAGGAAGAGAATATCTCCTTACCACATGATTACAATAATCAGAAATGTAAAGTTTGTTGTTTGTTGCATCAACTGCAACTCCAGTCGCATTTAGTGAACCAACAGCGCTCCACCCAGTTGATCCAATATAGTAGCTAGCATTTTGATTGTTAGTCCACTGTGCAAATGACTGTTGGAAAATTAATATAAACGTAAATAACAGAAAAGATTTGATTCTCAAAATCTTTTCGTTATTTGAAATCTTTTTTGTGCAATCAAAAAGAGGTTTCATTTTATGTTTTACTTTGGGGGTCATGTGTTATAAACACAATTTATTAATAAAAGTTTATAGTAATATTAATTAAAAATTTAAGTGTATATATGTGGTGTTGTATGGTTGTAAATCAGGGTTGAAGTGTTCGTTTGTTTCTTTAAAAGTTGATACGTAATATATTGTTTATGAGTGAAATAACATAGATTGTGGATAACTTTTTTGTTTAAAATTATCTTAGATCTTAGAATTAAAATTTAAAAAATACTTCTTTTTGTGATAAATTGCTTAAATTCGTTGACTTAACACTTTATTTGTCATTACAATTATAATGAAGTTAATAAATAATATACGCCAATATTTTTTACCTATTCAACATATTCTTGCAACGAATTATTTTGAAAAAGCTAAAACCAATCTTGTTATTGATTTTGGTTTAGTTTTTATTCTACAAGAACTAAGTTCAGTTGTAATTTCAATAATAGGTAAAAATTATATAAATCTTTATTCTTTGTTTTTTACACTTACAATAAGTGTAATTTCGATGTTTATTTTAAAATATACATCAAAAATAAATTTAGTAGCCTATATTTTAGGTTTGAACATTACATTATCTACAATAAGTATTTCAATTTTTAATGGTGCAAGTTTAGATGTAATGTATATGGTTTATTGGTTAATATCTATACTTTTTGTTTACTTGTCAATTGATAGGAAAAGTGCTGTATCGTTAATGTTATTGGTAATGGTATATGTTTGCGCTGTTACTTACCACCAATTAAATTTTTCAGGACAACCTATTTATTTTAATCCAGATTATAATCCTGAAAATGCTCTTATTGCTACACCTGTTGTATTGCTTATTGGTTTTTATTTTTTGTTTAAATTATTAGATTTTTATATGCAAAATCAAAATGAAGCAATTAGTCAATTAAGTAAAGCTAATCAAGCAAAAGAAACAGTTTTTAGTGTAATAGCACATGATTTAAGAAGTCCCATTGGAAGTATAAAAATGGCGAATGACTTAATTAAAATGAATTTGGCTGACCCTAAAAATGATGATGGAGATAGTTTAGCTTATGCTCAAATGATAGATACATATTGTGCAAAAGGGTTAGCCATTATAACTGATGTTTTAGAAGCTTCGGAAAATTTAGCCAATCTGGAGCCAATTGAGAAACAATCAATTGAGTTGAATAGTTTTGTTAAAGATTTGATACAAGGAGAACAAGCTTTGGCCAATAAGAAAAAAATTAAAGTTAATTTTACACCTTTTGATTATGAAGTAAATGTTCAGATTAATAAGGTTAAATTTTCAAGAGCTATTAATAATTTAATTTCTAATGCCATAAAATTTAGTAATCCAAATAATACTGTTGATGTTAGTGTTTCTTTTTATAATCCAGAAACATTTTTAATTAAAGTGAAAGATAATGGAATTGGTATTCCTGCTGATATACAGCCTTATGTGTTTGATAAATTTACATCTGCGGGTAGAAGAGGCACATCAGGAGAAAAATCGGTTGGCTTAGGTATGTCAATTACCAAGAAAATTGTTGAACTTCATTTTGGAAAAATTTGGTTCGAAACATCTGAATCCGGTACAACTTTTTATGTAGCAGTACCTTTATAGACTTAAGATGAAAGACTTAAAACTTAAGATAAATTTTTGTGATTTAAATCTTAAATCTTAAGTCTTAAGTCTTAAGTCTTACTTCTCAACTAACTACACTCCCCAATTAGAAGGAGAAACTCTCCAAGCGTTTAATGAATCAATTTGCGAAGCAGAAACAACATTTTTAGTTTGAGCTACTTCAATTAGAGTATTGTAATTACTTAAACAAACTAATGGAATATTAGCATTTTTAAAGTTTTCTTCTGCTAATTCAAAGCCATAAGTAAAAATAGAAACCATTCCAAGTACTTCAATACCTGCTTTTTGTAAAGCTTCGGCCGCTTTTAGTGAGCTTCCTCCTGTTGAAATTAAATCTTCAATTATAACTACTTTATCAGTAGTTTCAAGTCTGCCTTCAATTTGGTTACCCATTCCGTGATCTTTCGGTTTAGGGCGTACATAGGCAAATGATAAATTTAATTCATCAGCAACTAAAGCACCTTGTGGAATACCAGCAGTGGCAACACCAGCAATTGCTGTTGCTTGTGGAAATTTATTTTTAATCAATTCAGCCAAAGCTTCTTTGATAAATTTTCTTTTCTCAGGGTAAGATAATACAACTCTGTTGTCGCAGTAAATAGGTGATTTCCAACCTGAACTCCAAGTGAATGGCGCATCTGGACTTAACTTTACTGCTTTTGCATCAAGTAAGATTTCTGCAATTTTATGGGCTACACTCATTTCTTTAATTTAGCATTTAATTACACAAAGTAAATCATTTGATTTTTATTAGCCAATGATATTACGTTTTTATGTAAATAAGCATTCAAATTTGTATATTTGTGTGTACAAAAAGCATTTCACCAATGAAGGTTTTTATCAACGATAAGCTAGTAAAGTTAAAAAGTATGAATTCAAGTTTTGAAAAATCAAAATTTGATTTAGTGCTTAAAAATGGAGAAGAAATTATGTCGTCAATGTTAAATGGCGATATTTTAATTCTAAATGCAAATCTTGCACAGCTATCAGGTTTGATTAAAATTATGGAAGTGAAGAAATTAAAAAAATTAAATTCTATCACTTTGGCTTTTGTAGATAAAGATATTGCAACTCGTTTTTTTAAAGACCAATTTAAAATTATTACAGCTGCTGGTGGTTTGGTATTAAAAGATGATAAATATCTCTTGATTCATCGCCTTGGAGTTTGGGATTTACCAAAAGGTAAACTTGAAAAAGACGAAACTTTGGAAGAAGGTGCTGCTCGTGAAGTGGAAGAGGAATGTGGTATAAAAGTAGAGGTTCTTGAAAAAATTGGTACTACTTGGCATACTTATACTTTAAGAGGTAAGAGGATATTGAAAAAAACTGTTTGGTATCTAATGAATTGCACAGATGATTCAGGATTAGCTCCTCAAGAGGATGAAGATATTTTAGAAGTTAAATGGATGGATATTCAAGAAGCGAAAGTTGCTATCAAATCATCTTACGGCTCTATACAAAATGTATTTAAAAAATATACAAAGTTAAGTACGGAGTAGTACTGAGTACAAAGTATTAGGTATTAAGTATAAAATATTATTTTTTCTCCTCTCACCATCTTTAAAACTATTTAAAATCTCGCATTTAGCTGACAATTGTCATATTTTTAAGCATCCATTTAGCTGAACTTTGTTAAAAAAATAAAGCTATGAATTGGGGCAAATCTTTAGTATTGGTAATGGTATTCTTTATGGGATACATTGGATTTTTAGTTTCAAAAGCATTTCGTTCGGATAGTGAGTTGGTAGCCAAAGATTATTACGAACAAGAAGTAAAGTATGAAACACAACTAAATCGTATGCGAAGCAAATTTGCCAAAGCAATGATTTACAATTTTGATAATCAGAATAATAAATTAGTGTTGAATTTTGGAGAAACACCAATTGAATCAGGAAAAGTACTTTTTTATAAAGCATCAAGTGCAAAACAAGATGTTGAAAAATCTTTAAATCAACAGTCAGTTCAAGAAATATCAACACAAAATTTAGGAACAGGTTTGTGGAAAGTAAAAATCACATGGAAGCAAGGAGGAGAGGAGTGTTATAGAGAGGAAACGCTGGTTAAGTAATTAGTAATTGATAATTAATAATTAATAATTAATATAACCCATCCCTAACCTTGCTTCGCAATCAAATTTTATACTCTCGTATTCATTTATGTGGAGGGGAATTACGGTGGAATTAGTAATTTACTTTTTGTACTTTTCCCAAATACAATTTACAATTATAAAGATTATTATAAAATCCACGTTGTCAACGGTCAAAGACCTTGACAACCGTAAAACTCTCAACTCTCAACTCTCAACTCTCAACTCTCAACTCTCAACTCTCAACTCTCAACTCTCAACTCTCAACTCTCAACTCTCAACTCTCAACAAAAAAATGCTTTACCTAGCTTTCATAACAGGATTAATGGCAAGTTTGCATTGTGTTGGTATGTGTGGACCAATAATGCTTGCATTACCTTTGGGAAAATCGAGTTTTGTTACAACAGTTTTTAATACTTTGGTTTATCAATTAGGCAGAATTTTTTCATATACTGTTTTGGGGGTAATAGTTGGTTTTACAGGTGATATTTTAACAAAAGTGGGCTTAAGTCAAAAAGCAATTGCCATAGGAATGGGTATATTTTTAATCATTTTTGCATTGAAACAAATACTTGGTAAAGGAGAATTTACACTACCTAACAATCCATTTTCAAGAAAAGTAAATCAATTGATGGGGTATTTTTTCAAAAACTATACACACAATAAAATTATTTTTGTTGGCATGTTAAATGGATTATTACCTTGTGGAATGGTGTATGTTGCACTTGCAACAGCTTCTGTAATAAACACTTGGCAAGATTCAGCGATGTATATGCTCATTTATGGTTTAGGGACTGTTCCTCTTTTGTTTTTATTAATGATTTCAAAATCACTTTTTACAGGAGATTTTAGACGAAAATTGGTTATTGCAATGCCTTATTTTACATTGTTGATTGGTGTTTGGGTTATTTTAAGAGGTACAATGCCACAAACATTTCATTTACATAATAATGAAGAGGTAATTTGTGCTCCAGTGAAGTAACTATTTATTCTAAATCCTCATTTATCACCCAAATTAACTTCATTATAAATTCGTAATAACAAATCATTTTTTTAAACTTGTATTCAAATTGCAATTGTTATGAAAAATAGAATTGAAGCATTATTTAACCGTAAACCAAATTCGGTTTTATCTATATATTTTACAGCAGGTTATCCATCAATTGGCGATACAGCGCAAGTAATTAAGTCGCTCGATAAAGCTGGAGTTGATTTTATTGAAATTGGTATTCCATTCTCCGACCCTGTTGCTGATGGACCAGTAATTCAGCGTTCGTCTGAAATTGCATTGGAAAATGGTATGACAATGAAATTACTTTTCGAGCAAATTGCGGATATTAGACAACATGTTTCTCCTGAATTACCATTGCTTTTAATGGGTTATATTAACCCTGTATTGCGTTATGGATTAGATGCATTTTGTGCAAAAGCACAAGAAATTGGTATTGATGGAATTATTCTTCCTGACCTACCAATGCAAGAATATATTGAAGAGTACAAACCGGTATTTGAGAAATATGGTTTGGTAAATATTTTCTTAATTACACCTGTAAGTTCAGAGGAAAGAGTTCGTTGGATTGACGAAAACTCAAACGGATTTATTTATATGGTTGCAACTGCAGGAACAACGGGTACTCGTTCGGATGTTACCTCTGAACAAGAAGATTATTTTGCAAGAATTAAATCATACAACTTAAAAAATCCAATAGTTGCAGGTTTTGGTATTTCAGATAAATCAACTTTTGAAAAAGCAACATCAATAGCCAACGGAGCTATTATTGGTAGCGCTTTTGTTAAATCTTTAACTATTGGTGGTAATTTAGAAACTGAAATTGAAGGCTTTGTGAGTTCAGTAATAAAGTAACTTGTTTTTTTAAATATTTATAGGAGCAATAGTTTAATATAAATTATTGCTCCTATTTTTTTTAATATTCTGATGAATATAACATTTTATTTATGTGTTCGTCAATTGAAAGAGTATCAAAAGTATCATTACTGAAATTGGTAAATTCACCATGAGTGGATAATTCTTTATCTGTTAAAGCATAAGGACCAGCCATACCAAATAAACTTTCACTTTCATCCTCACTAAAATTTACTTTATATATAAATACACGTTTCTTCTCTTGACCGATATTTATTTTTTTCTCCTCCACAAAAGTTAAAGTAGCAGTAGATTCGCCATCGTAATTTACTATTTTTAATAAATCACCTTCAGCAAAATACTTTTGTTTTTTTAATGTAACAGGAAAAGCATCTAATCTATTTATATTATTTAATTCATCATATAAATCAATTCTGTTTATTGGATCTTTAAGGAATAGATCGAGATGTTTTTTGTCAAAAACTTCTTTATTATCAATAAGATATCTAAATGCTGAAAGCTTGTTATAACTAATTGTATCTTCAATTATTTTTTTATTTAAATGTATAACATCAGCTGATTTTGGAAGTTTATTTAAGATAGACATTGCATCGTAAAAAGTTTCAGAATAGTATTGTAAGGTATCTTGGAAGGAATTACTTATTTTAATATATTCATTCTGAGCTTCTTTAATTATTTTATCCTTTAAGTGAGCAATATCTTCATGAGAAATAATTTTATTGGTTAATCCATTCTCTGAAATTCTGTAAAAAATTGATTTACTTTTTTCATTATCTATGTGTTTTGAAATTGTAGGCAGGATATGTTTAATTTCAGGAATTGAATCATAAGCCAAAGCACCTGTTAGTGAATATGAGTAAAGTTTTGAATTTTTGGCAAATCTAAAATTTGCAATTAATTCATTCCATAATTGAATCGATTCTTTAGATTTAATATTTGCTAAATTAGCTAATGCATTTGCACGAATTTGTCCTGAATCTGGATAGCTATTAAATTTACTTTTTATGTAATTTACTATTTCACTTGAATCTTTAAGCGAATAAATGGTGTTAATAATTTCAATTTGAGTAGGATGAAATTCAGATGTGTCATCTAAATATTGAATTAATGAAGCTTTTTCAAGTTCCGAAATATCATTTTTTTCAAAAGGATATTTTTTAATATTATCGTGCGCTTGAGTAAATATTGAATCGTTTTTTGATTTTAAATCACTTAGTAACTTTGTTTTTTTATTACTCAAAATATCAAAACTTTTGTCAGATTTCAATATTTTGAATGAGTTTAGCATTTGTGTTGATGAAGAATCATTTTTTTCATTTAAATATTTAATTGAAGCAATGATATAAAAATCTTTTCCAGATACATAAGCTCTAATTAATTTTTGAATGGTTTTATTTTTTTTAAATATAGAGTTAAATTTAAAATATTTAATTGATTTAGAACTTGCTATTGCTGAGTCAATTAACGAGTCTTCCTCTGCAACAGCATATTCTTTTAAATACTTTTGCAAATCGGATTCAGTTTTTAAGTATTCATAATTTCCAAATTGGTATTTATTTATTTCAATCCAATTATTATTGGTTTTTAATCCTCCTTTATGAACATAGTGTTCTTGATAGTTGAAATTATAGTTTTGAGCAAGCGAATCTTCGATAATTTGTTCCATATCATGTGGAGCCAATAGTTCAAATTCTTTTTTTGCTGAAGTATATTTAACTAATGTTGGTTTTAAAAACGGAGTAAATTTAAAACTGTTAATAATGGTACTAATTTCATTTTCATTGGTTGTATTTGAATATTCCAATGCCAAAATATACAGTCTATTACCTCTCAAAATATATCTGAAAATTCCTTTTTTATTGTGATCTGTTTTAATGAAAAAGTCTTTTGAAGCGTAATTTTCCACTAGTGTATCAATTGCTGATATAACAGTAAAGCCTGAACTCTCAAAAAGGTTTTTTGATACTTGGTCATACAGTAATTCTGTACTAGGAAAATAGTATCCTTTTTCATAATCAATATAAGTGACAGAAATTATTCCTGCAATATTTTCATCAGCACTTGTAAATGTTCTGTAAATCATGCCATTTGAAGTTTCATTCTCTGTCATTTTAATATTTGACAAAACATTAATTTTGAAAGCAGCAGTGTCATTTGTGTATTCTTTATAGATATATTTTTTTGAATCGATAAAGGAGATTGATTCAAAAAATCTATTAGCATAATCTTTATTAGGTTCTACGTTACAACCAATCATTAAAGTATAGGCTTTTTTCCCAACTAAAATTGAGCGTGTAATATAATTTCCCTGTTTATTTTTAAGAGTGGCTTCGAATGCTGGATAATTTTTAAATTTAAAAGTTTTCTTATTTAGTATTTCTCCTTTGTCACTAGCTCTTTCAATAAATGTTTTTGCATATTCTTCTGGAGATGATGTGTTTGGAGTTGATACAACCATATAAAAATGATTCGTTGAAATGTCCATAAAACTCATTGCATCAACACCGTTTATATTTATCGTACTTGGTTTTGATGGAAGTTTTACCCTAAATCCTTGTACTGAATCAGTGTACATAGACCAATTGTCAACTTTTTCATCTGGTAAAAATTGTTTATAATATCCAGTTTTGGGCGATTTTAAAGGAGTAACTTCATATCCTCGTTGTTTTAAAAGTTTAATTAATCCAAGTTCTCCAGCTAAATGAGCTGATCCAACACAAATAAATGCACTACTTTTTTTAATTAAACTATCAATTTTAATATCCATTTTTACATTACGTTTTGAAAGTAATGCATCTTCCCAATTTTTCGATTTTTGTTTATGGATGTAATTATATAAACCTTCAATGTCTTGATTTATATACATTTGAACCATATCGTCATAATCTTTAATTTGATTGATTAATGTAGAATCAATTGAAGTTTCAATAATATCTTTTAGCTCATCTTTTTTAATATTTTCAAAAATACTCATTTGATCTTTGGCAGTTTCTAAACCAAAAATACTTTTGTTCATAAATTTTGCTTTTTTAAATAGGTATGCATCTAAGAATACATCCATATTTTTAGTTTTTTTTCTTTTTTGTTGAATACTATTTATGATTTCATAGGGAGATTTTTTTTCGATATTATCGATTTTTATATTTTGTTTATCGAGATTTTTTTTAAGTGTTTCAATTTCTTTATTATCAAAAAAATCGTTTAACAATTTTCTTTTTGCTTTTTTTTCAATTATTGCAATTACATCCGCTGATGATGAATCAAGGTTTATTTCAAAAGCTGTTACATCACATTTTGCTATTTTTGCAAAAACCGAATCTGGAAAGTTAAAAACGTCTTTATTGGTAATATGTATCGTTCCAAATAAATACGAGGGTTTGCTCAATCCATTACCTTTAATTTCCCAAAGTATAGATTTATTATCATTGTTAGTTTGAGCAAATAATGCAGTACTCAAAATTGAAAAAAGTACGATAAAATAGATTTTTTTCATGATTTTAGTGCGTGTTTTAATAGATAGAACAGATATTGTAAATATAAAAAATAATTGTTTGAATATACGTTTATTCTAATGAATTCGTAAAACTTTGCTATAAGTTGAAAATTTTACAGTTTCTATAATTACTAAATAAAAACAAAAATGCCTTGTAAAATTTCTCTTACAAGGCATTTTGTTAATTAATAATTAGTAATTAAGAATTAGTATTAATAGATGCAAATCTAAAATCTAACATCTATAATCTTAAATCTAAATATGAATAGCTCTATTTTCGCTAGCAGCTAAACAAGCTTCTTTAGTTGATTCTGAGAAAGTTGGGTGAGCATGCGACATACGTGCAATATCTTCAGCAGATGCACGATATTCCATAGCAACAACGCCTTCAGCAATCATATCAGCAGCTCTTGGACCAATAATATGAACACCTAAAATTTCGTCAGTATTTTTATCAGCTAATACTTTTACAAAACCATCTAAGTCATTCGAAGCTCTCGCTCTTCCTGATGCTTTGAATGGAAATGATCCAATTTTGTACGCTTTACCAGCCTCTTTTAATTGCTCTTCTGTATATCCAACAGATGCAACTTCTGGCCAAGTATAAACAACACCTGGAATTAACAAGTAGTTGATATGAGGTTTTTGTCCAGCAAGTAATTCAGCAACATAAGTACCTTCTTCCTCAGCTTTGTGAGCAAGCATAGCACCTTTAATTACGTCACCAATTGCATATATATTTGGTACAGCAGTTTGTAAGTGGTCGTTCACTTCAATTTTACCTCTATTGTCTGTGGTTAAACCTACGTTTTCTAAACCTAAACCTTTAGTGTAAGCGCTTCTTCCTACAGCTACAAGTACATAGTCACCTTTAATTTCAACTGGAGCACCTGATGCATCTTCAGCAGTTACTACTACTTCTTTGCCTTTGTTAACTGCACCTGTTACTTTGTGACCTAGTTTAAATTCAAAGCCTAAATCTTTAGTAAGAACTTTTTGTAATTCTTTACCTAAAGATTTATCCATTGTACCAATAATAGAATTTGCATATTCTACTACTGTTACTTTTGAACCTAAACGTCCATATACTGAACCTAACTCCAAACCAATAACACCACCACCAATAACGATTAAGTGTTTAGGAATTTCTTTCAGTTCTAAAGCTTCAGTAGAAGTAATAATTCTTTCTTTATCAACTGGTAATGAAGGAATAACTGTCGGTTTAGAACCAGTTGCAATCACTACATTTTTTGTTGTAACAAGTGTTTCTGTTCCATCAGAAGCCAATACTTTTACAGTATTTTTATCTACAAATGAACCAAAACCATTCAATACAGTGATTTTGTTTTTCTTCATTAAAAAGTTAATACCATCGCAAGTTTGTTTTACAACATCACGTTTGCGTTGAATCATTTGTGCAAGATTTACTTTTAAACCTTTCACTTCAATACCGTGATTTGTAAATTGATGCGAGGCATTATGGTAATGCTCCGAAGAGTCAAGTAATGCTTTTGATGGAATACAACCTACATTTAAGCAAGTACCACCTAAAGTATTATATTTTTCAACTAATGCTGTTTTTAAGCCTAGTTGTGCAGATCTGATTGCAGAAACATATCCGCCAGGTCCACCTCCGATTATAACTACGTCGTACATTTTTTTTAAGTTTAGGATTTAGGAGTTTAGGGTTTAGAGTTTTTAGTTTAGTGTTTAAAGTTTATTGTTTTACTCGAAGTATTTAACAATTCACTCTTTCCCTTAACTCTCTTCTCTTAACCCTTAACTCTTAACAAAATTTACACTCCCAATAAAATACGAGTTGGGTCTTCTAATAATTGTTTAACTTTTACAAGGAAACCAACTGACTCACGACCGTCAATAATTCTGTGGTCATAAGATAATGCAACGTACATAATTGGTTTAATAACAACTTGTCCGTTTACAGCCATTGGACGCTCAACGATGTTGTGCATACCTAAAATTGCTGATTGTGGTGCATTGATAATTGGTGTTGATAGCATAGAACCAAAAATACCACCGTTAGTGATAGTGAAAGTTCCACCTGTCATTTCGTCAATTGTTAATTTGTTGTCACGAGCTTTAAGCGCTAAACGAACAACTTCTTTTTCAATTTGATCGAATGACATTTGTTCTGCATTTCTGATTACTGGAACTACTAAACCTTTAGGTGCAGATACTGCAATTGAAACGTCACAGAAATCATTGTAAACAATTTCATCACCATCAATGTAAGCATTTACTGATGGGAATTCTTGTAAAGCAATGGTACATGCTTTAGTAAAGAATGACATGAAACCTAAGTTTACATCAAATTTACCTTTGAAAGCATCTTTATATTTAGCTCTTAAATCCATAATTGGTTTCATATCTACTTCGTTAAAAGTAGTAAGCATAGCAGTTTCGTTTTTAACTGCAACCAATCTACGAGCAATAGTTTTTCTTAATGGAGTAAGTTTAGTACGGTTTTGGTTTCTTGAACCACCAGCCGAAACAGTTACTGAAGGTGCAGCAGCAGGTTTTGCTGGAGCAGCAGCAGGCGCAGCTTTTTGAGCAGCTTGAGCATCTTCTTTAGTGATTCTTCCATCTTTACCTGTACCAGCTACCGCTGAAGCTGCGATATCTTTTTCAGCTAAAATTTTTGCAGCAGCAGGACTTGCATGGCCAGCAGCATAAGCACCACCGTTACCAGAAGGAGCAGCAGCTTGCGCTACAGGAGCCGATACAGCAGGAGCACTAGCAGCAGCACCACCAGCAGTTTGTGTAATTTTGCAAATTAATGAACCGATAGCTAAAGTAGTACCAGCCTCAGCAACAATTTGTAAAATACCCGAAGCTTCAGCAGTTAATTCAAAAGTAGCTTTATCTGATTCAATTTCGCAAAGTAAATCGTCTTGGTTAACAAAGTCACCAGATTTTTTAGTCCAGTTACTGATTGTTACCTCTGTAATTGATTCACCAACATTTGGAACAATCATATCTTTAACAGCACCAGTTGTAGCAGCAGCTACAGGAGCAGCCGTTGCAGCAGGAGCTGCGTTAGCAACAGTTGTTGTAGCACCAGCAGCTTCTTCAACGAAACAGATAGTTGCACCAATTGCTAATACATCGCCTTCTTGTGCAGCAATACGCAACACACCAGCAGCTTGAGAAGTTAATTCGAATGTTGCTTTATCTGATTCTAATTCGCAAAGCAATTCATCTAACTTTACTACGTCACCGTCTTTTTTATTCCAACGAGCAATAGTAACTTCACTTATTGATTCGCCTACAGTAGGCACTTTCATTTCGAAACTCATATTGTTGTTTTTTGAAGTACTGAGTACAATGTACTGAGTACTGAGTTAATTTTATATAATAATTTATCTTTAAATAAAGTTTACAGGGTAATGAAAAAATTCCATTACCCTGTACTCAATACTCTGTACTAAATTGTAAACGCTTTTTCAACTAACGCAATTTGCTCAGCAGCGTGTGCTTTTGCATAACCAGTTGCAGGAGAAGAAGCTGAACTACGAGAAGCTAAATCAATATCTACTTTTTTGTAAAGCGATTGTAAAATATAACCCCAAGCCCCCATGTTAGCTGGCTCTTCTTGTACCCATTGTACTTTAGCACCTTTATATTTAGCAAGAATTTCGTTTAATTGATTTTCAGCTAATGGATATAATTGCTCTAAACGTACAATTGCAACATCTTTTCTGTTATTTTTTTGTTTGTATTCTAATAAATCAAAATACACTTTACCAGTACATAACAATACTTTTTTAACTTCTTTCGCTTTTGCATCAGTATCGTCAATAATTTCTTGGAAGTGTCCATTTAAGAACTCATCAACTGGAGAAACTACTAATGGATGACGTAATAATGATTTAGGCGACATTAAAACCGCTGGTTTACGGAACTCCCATGCCAATTGACGACGTAAGAAGTGGAAGTAGTTGCTTGGTTTTGTGATGTTTGCAACTACAATATTATTATTTGCACATAACTCTAAGAAACGCTCTAAACGTGCTGAAGAGTGCTCTGGACCTTGACCTTCGTAACCGTGAGGTAACAACATCACCAAGCCAGCCATTCTTTGCCATTTAGTTTCGCAAGTAGTAACAAATTGGTCAATCATAACCTGTGCACCGTTTGCGAAGTCACCAAATTGTGCTTCCCAAATTACCAATGCATTAGGGTTTGCTAAAGCATAACCAAATTCAAAACCTAACACACCATACTCAGAAAGTAATGAGTTGTAGATTCTGAAACTTTTTTGATTATCAGCAATATAGTTTAAAGAATAATATGGTTGATTCGTTTCAGCATCTTTTAATACTGCGTGACGGTGAGAGAAAGTACCACGTCCAACATCTTGACCTGAAATACGAACTATTTTGCGCTCAGTTAATAAAGAACCAAAAGCTAATAACTCTGCCGAAGCCCATGTTAATTGACGGGTTTCGAAGAATTGCTCATGACGCTCTTTTAATAATTTTTCAATTTGTTTGATAGGTTTGAAACCTTCAGGAATTGTAATTAAAGCTTTTGCAACTTTGTCAATTACATCTTGTTTGATTCCAGTTTCAGGTGATTTATCAAAGTCACCAGCTTTTGACATACGTAAAGCATCCCACTCTTTTTCCATTTTTTGTAATGCATATGGAAGTGGTTTTTGTTTTACTAAGTTCAATCTATCTTGCAATAAATCACGGAATTCTTTATCCATGTTTTCAGCAAGTTGCGCATCTACATCACCACGAGCAATCAACGTTTTGTTGTAAATTTCTCTTGGGTTTGGATGTTTTGAGATGATATTATAAAGAGATGGTTGCGTGAATTTTGGTTCATCAGACTCGTTGTGACCATGACGACGATAACAAACCATATCAACAAATACATCTTTCAAGAATTTTTGACGATATTCTACTGCCAATTTAGTTGCAAAAATTACAGCCTCTGGGTTATCACCATTTACGTGAATTACAGGAGCATCAATAGTTTTAGCAACGTCTGTACAATAAATTGCCGAACGAGCATCATCAAAATCAGTTGTAAAACCAACTTGGTTATTGATTACAAAGTGAATAGTACCACCCGTGTTATAACCAGGTAATTTACTCATTTGAGCTAATTCGTAAATAATACCTTGTCCAGCTACAGCAGCATCACCGTGAATTAGGATAGGGATAATTTTAGTGAAATCGTATTGATATAATCTATCAGATTGAGCTCTCACAAAACCTTCAACCACAGGGTTTACTGCCTCCAAGTGAGATGGGTTAGGCATTAATTTCAAGTTTACTTTTTTGCCTTCAGCAGTAGTAATTTCGCTTGAATAACCTTTGTGATATTTAACGTCACCATCACCCATAGTTAAATCTGGGATAGCAGTTCCTTCAAATTCATTAAAGATTTGCTCATAAGTTTTACCCATAATGTTTGAAAGTACATTCAAACGACCACGGTGAGCCATACCAATAATTACTTCTTCAGCACCTAATGAAGCACCTTTGCTGATAATAAAATCAAGGGCAGCAATAGTTGATTCACCTCCTTCAAGTGAGAATCTTTTTTGCCCGATATATTTAGTGTGAAGGAAGTTTTCGAAAACTACAGCTTCGTTAAGTTTAGAAAGAATTCTTTTTTTCTCGTCTAAGCTTAATTTAGTTGTTAAAAATTCTTTTTCAATTTTTTGTTTGAACCAATCAGTAACTTCTGGTTCACGGATATACATATACTCAAATCCGATTGGACCTTCGTAGATTTTTTTCAATAAATCAACAATCTGACGTAAAGTAGCATCTTGCAAACCAAGCTCTTTACCAGCTACAAATTTAGTATCTAAATCAGCTTCTGATAAACCGAAGTCGCTTAATTCTAAACGAGCTTTTCTATCTTTACGTTGACGAACAGGGTTGGTGTCAGATTTTAAGTGAGCTCTTCTTCTGTATTCGAAAATCAAGTTACGAACTTGAATTTCTTTTTCAGAAAAACCAGCGCCAGCTGCTACAGGAGCAGATGCACCATCAGAACCGAACGAAGAACTTGCAAGGTCAAAACCTTCAAAAAACTTCTGCCAAGAAACATCAACTGATGATGGATCTTTTTTATAATCTTCATACAATCCCTCTAGGGCATTGTTGTGAGCGTTACTCAAATATGAATATTTATCCATGATACTTATTTTGCGTAGCACAAAGTTACAAAGACTGAACTTAATAAAAAACTGTATAATCGCTTAAGCAAATATAATTGTAGTTTAACTTGTTATACACGTTTAGTTATCAGTTAGTTAACACGGATAAATTATTTTATTGATTTTTATTAATATTTTTTTGTGTTTTTTGGGGAAGATTGTGTGTGGTATTTAAAATGCTACTTTATTTATTTGAAAAGTTGGGGATTGAATTTTTCTTTTGGTCTTCTTTTATTTTAATTGGATACTACCTCTTACTAATTTTATTGCCAGTCTTTTTTTGACGTGTACATTTGAATCTATCAATGTCAGCTGAACGAAGAGCTAAGTGTTTGGTTTTTCTATTCGTCATTCTTTTGCGCCACATTTTGAAACTAGAGGGTAATGAATTGCTTCGCATAAATTCAATTACTTCTTTTTCTTTTAAACCAAATTGAAATTCAATGGCTTCAAATGGCGTTCTATCTTCCCATGCCATTTGTATTATTCTGTCGGTATCTTCAGGGGTAAACATTGTTTTATTTATTTTTTTAGTTAGACCATAATTTCTGATAAGCACCTTGTTTGTCATATTCTTGTGCTTGTTTTTGGGTGTTGAAAATTCGTTTGCCACGAGGGTCGTTGCCTACACCTGCTAAATACGCCCAATTACCCCAATTGCTACTTACATCATAATCAATTAATTGTTGTTCAAAATAGGCTGCTCCGTAACGCCAATCTAGTTGTAAATCATTGCAAAGGAAACTGGCAACATTTTGTCGGCCACGGTTACTCATAAAGCCTGTGAGTTTTAATTCTCGCATATTGGCATCAACAAATGAATCGCCTGTTTTTCCATCTATCCATTTATTTAATGCCTCTAAATCAATAGGTTTTGTTTCAACTTCATTTGGTTTTATTCCATTTTGTAAAAAGAATTTATGATTGTATTTTTTCATCATAAACCTAAAATAGTCTCTCCAAAGCAATTCAAAAATTAACCAATAAGTTGATTCATTGGCTTCGATTTGCTTTTCATATTTTTGAACAGCATCATAAATTTGTCGAGGTGAAATGCACCCCAAAGCTAACCACGCTGAAAATTTACTTGAATAATCAGCGCCAATTAATTCGTTCCTAGTTTCTTTATATTTGCTAATTGCTTTTGATTCAAATAGATAATGGTTTAATCTTTTAAGTGCTTCTGTTTCTCCACCTTTAAAATGAATAGCTGCTCGCTTATCTGGATTGATTTCTTTTAAGCCAAGTTGAGCAAGCGTTGGTAATTCAATGGCAGGAATATTGGGTGAAATTATATTTTTAGGTGCTTTAATTATTGCCCTTATACTACTTTCTTTTTCTACTTTTTTACGGAAAGCGGTGAATACATCAGGTATATCTTTAATGCTAAAAGGTAAATCTTGGGCGTGGTAAAGTGTGCTTGTGCTGTAGGTATGCAGTGTGGCGTTGTATTTGAAAATTTCCTTTTCTACTTCTATTTCTTGTTGTTTTTCTTCGTAGGCAACTTCTTTTTTGGCAAATACTTTAGTTGCTCCATATAGTTTTACAAGTTTAGGGATTTCTATTTGCGGTTTACCAATTACAAGGTGCAAACCAGCGTTTAATTTACGAAGTTGTGCATCTAAATTTTTGATAGATTCAAGTAAAAATTGTGCTCTAAAACAACCAGTTTTTTTAAATCCAAAAGAGGTAGTTTTAAAATGACTTTCATCAATACAATAAACAGGAATTACAATATCACTTTGTGCTATTGCCTGCGTAAGCGTTTCATTATCAGTAATTCGTAGGTCTGTTTTAAACCAAACAATAGATTTTTTCATCGCTCAAAGTATTTAAGATTGTCTATGAAATACTAACAATTGTTTAATGGTTTTGTTTTTTTAGACTTAAGATAAAAGACCGAAGACTGAAGAAAATCGAATGTTTTAACACTAAATCTAAAATCCTTACAACTCTTCTATTTTATTTAAATACTCTTCTGCCTTGTTCAAAATTGCGATTTTTGTGTTTTCTTCCATTTTGTTCCATGTGTTATAAATCATACCAATTCTGGGATTTTGTTTTAATTTGCTTTCATTTTTGTGATGAAAATGCCAATACAATGAATTGAAAGGACAGGCTTTGTCTTCAACTTTTAGGTTTTTATTGTAGTAACATGTGCCACAATAATGACTCATTTTGTGTATATAACTAGCTGAACTTGTGTAAGGTTTGGAGCCAATAATCCCTCCGTCTGCAAATTGACTCATGCCTCTTGTATTGGTAATTTCAACCCATTCAATGGCATCAATATAAATTCCTAAATACCATTTATCTACTTCATCAGGATGAATTCCTGCTAAGGTTGCAAAATTACCAGTAATCATTAATCGCTGAATATGATGAGCATAGGCATAATTTAGACTTTGTTGAATGCTATGTTTAAGACAATTCATTTTGGTATTGCCTGTCCAATACCATGAAGGTAAATTTCTTGTGTTTTCAAAAAAGTTGAGTTGTGCAAAGGTGGGCATTGTATGCCAATAAATGCCTCGCATGTATTCACGCCAGCCAAGTATTTGACGCACAAAGCCTTCTAATTGATTGTATTCAATTTTTAAGTTTTCGTTTTGCCAAGCTTCAACCGCCTTTTCAATTACTTCATGAGGAGATATCATTTTGGTATTCAATGAAAACGATAATCTTGAATGATACAAACTCCATTCGTGTGGTGTCATGGCATCTTGATAAGTCCCAAAATTGGGCAAGCATTCTTTTACAAAAAAATCTAACAAGTCTAAAGATTGTGTTCTGTTTATTGGCCAAATAAAATTAGATGCATCAATATTGCCAATGGTTTTTATGTTTTTTCGTTTTATTAAACTAACTATTTCATTTACATTGTTTTGGAATGTAAGTGGAGGAGTAATATAATGTTTGTTTGGAAGCTTTTTTCTGTTGTCTTCGTCGTAATTCCATTTACCTGTTAAAGGTTCATTGCCCGTCATAAGTATATTATGTTTTTGACGCATTTTTCGGTAAAAACTCTCCATTAAGTATGTTTTTTTACCCATGAAAATTTCTCCAAATTCATTTATGCTTGTAAAAAAGTGCTCAGAGTCAAAACTTTTAGAAGGTATATTTAATAGCTTGATTAATGATTTTATTATTTCATCAACCCTATATTCATCAGGTAATTGGTATTCAAATTGAGTAATTTGGAGCTTTTCAACTAGCAATAAAATATTGTCAATAAAATTGTGTTTGTTGTCAAAGTGTTCAAAATCAAAGTAAATAACATTATGCCCTAAGGTTGAAAGCTCATTTGCAAATTGTCGCATGGCTGCAAAAAATCCTACTACTTTTTGAATATGATGTGAGGCATAATCGGTTTCAGTTTTAATTTCCATTAACACATAAGTTGTATCTGGATTAATTTCCGAAAACCATGAATGACTATTATTTAATTGATCTCCAAGTATTAGGCGTAATGTTTTGTGCATCTATTTTATGTTTTTTAAGCTTAATTCTAATGTAACATATTGTAATATTACTACTCTAACCACATAGGGACATAGGAATTTGAGAAATATAATTTCTTATTCTAGGTTCGCTATGTAAAACTTTAGTTTCTATGTTTTTTTTAATAATAAATTGAAAATCAATTCAGTATTAAAGAATTACATAGAGAGAATCAAAAACGATTTTTTAATCTAAAATTTAAAGCTATGTTTCTATGTGGTTAAATTAATATTTGAGATTGATATGCTGAATTTAGAATTAACTAAAATTGCAATTATAATGTTATTAAATATGATTATAGACTAATTTTTTGTAATTCGTATTTTAAAATTATTTATTACATGGATAACAATAAACTTGATTTTAAACAAACCTTTATGCAGTTTTTAGCTCAGTTTGAAGGTTTTTTATCAAAAGATGAATTACAATTAATTGTAGATAATTCAAATATTCAACTTTTTAAAAAAGGTACTTATTTGTTAAAAGAAGGTGAAGTTGCCAAACATTGTTATTTGGTTTTAAAAGGTTGTGTTAGAGAATATTTAGTTAAAAATGGTGAGGAAAAATCTACTGCATTTTACACCGAAGGTCAACCTGTAAATTCTTTTACAAGTGCTACAAGTAAAACAAAAGCAAATCATAATTTAGTTTGTGTTGAAGATTGCATTTTAACAGTTGGAACTTCCTCACTTGAAGAAGAAATGTGCGAATTAATTCCACGTTTAAGGTCAGTAATAAGGATGGAAGTTGAAAAACATACAGGCACTTATCAAGATGAGATGAGTAAGTTTATTACCTCTTCACCAGAAGAACGTTACCAAGATTTACTTGAAAACAGACCTGATTTATTCAACAGAGTACCTCTACATCAGATTGCAAGTTTTATAGGTATTACAGCTGAATCATTAAGTAGAATTAGAAAAAGAATGACAGATAAGAAGTCTTAGGCTATTGCCTGAGACTTCTTTACACCTGCTATACTTAGCCACAACATCCAAACTACTTCACCAAAAGTAAATAGTTCAGTATAGCTTAAAATTGGTTTTAAACTTGGGAATAATATTTTTATAATAAATGCAATTAAATAACCTAATCCGCCAATATATAGTGCAAATCCAACCCATTTTGGGAAATATCCTGATTTGTAAACCAAATATCCAAGTGGAAATAACCATAATCCCCAAAATATTGATGCGATGCTCATTCCAAACTGGTGTAAATTAATAAAAAACATCATTTGAGTAATATTGCCAGTATTTAGCAAAACAGCATACTGATTTATTTCATTAAGCATTGTAATTGGAATACTAACAAATGCTAATATGACCATCCATTGCGAAGCAGATTTGTTTACATTTTCAAAAAGTTTGTAAAGCAACCATGCAATAATTACAAACAATAATTGGGTAATTAAACTCCCCATAATACCTGTTCTGAATAAAAAATCATTTTCAATAATTTTTTGAGCAGTTAATGCAGGATTGTTTAAGTGAATAAGTTGACCTTGTACATACAAAAGACTATACATACCCACAATAGCCCATAATGGGTACAATATTCTTAGAGAAAGGATGGTGTTTTTCATAGTTTTATAGATTTAGATTTGATTTTTCCAATTGTAACTTATATAGCAAATTGAAATAGTTGTTGCAATTTCAATGATACTGAAAAATATATAATAAGCTGTTGGTGTGCCCATTACTAAAGTAGAAGTTTGCACAATTGTCATTACAGAACCTGCCACTAAATTACTCCACTTGTTAAATTCAAAACTTGTAAATTTTGAAATGAGCATCATGGCAATTGGGATTTCCATTAAAATAGATGCTGCGAATAAAAAACTTGAAGAAATTTCCATGCCATTTACATGTCCTGTAAGATATTGCTTTAGAAGGGAAGAGTCCATTATTCCAACAACATCGCAGTAAAGGTAATTCAGAAGAGCAAAAAGCCAAAGGTAGGATAGTAGCTCATTTTTGGTTTTCATAGCTTAGAGAGATTTAATTTTGACATTGCAAAACTACAAACTCTTAAAGCTCAAAATCCTTGACTTAAGTTAAGAAATGAAAAAGTAATAAAGATTTGATAGTAGATTTTTATTCTTAAAAAATATTATTCAGTTATTTTACTTTTATATTTATCGCTTGATATCCAATGTCTTGAAAGCCGATTAAACCATAAGCTGATTCGCCAGGTTGTAATATTTTTCCACTTAAATCATAATTTAATAAGTCCATGCTGAAATCTTTATTAGCACTACTAGCAACTGCCATATTACCAATCATTAAGCCGGGACCTAAAATATAACCTATGTGTGTTTTATCAACTTCAGGTGGGCCATACCCGTTTTGAGTAGTTTTGGTAATAACTAATGGGGTTAATAGTAAATATAAAAAATAGCCACCAACTCCTTGAGACAATTTATCTTGTATAATTTTTCTATTAATTGGTATAATTTCTTTTCCCCCAATTATATATGATATATTTTGACTAAGATTAATTTCTTTTTTCGAATTGTTAATGAATTTTACAGCTACAAGCCTGATATCTAAATCATTTTCGTGTTTAGCGTATTTTTTATTATCTGTTTCATTTAAAATATCATATCTATATGAAAAACTGATAGCACTATCAATATTGTTCACTGGGAAACTCAAAGGTTGCAACGAAATTGGTTTATAAGTCGATGCACAATTATTGAAAATTGAAATTGCAATTATTGAAAATATAAAAACAATTGATTTTGATTTTGAATTAGAAAATAACTTCATAAAATGAATAATAAAAGCACTATGTTTTAAATTTTTAAAATAAAAAACCTCTCAAAAATAAATTTGAGAGGTTTTTTGAAGTGATCCCGCTGGGATTCGAACCCAGGACCCATACATTAAAAGTGTATTGCTCTACCAACTGAGCTACGGAATCGGTTAAGCTTTTATTTATATTGCTTGCTTAAATTGCAATTTTTTGATAAAAAAGCCTCTCAACACATGTTTGAGAGGCTTTTTAGAAGTGATCCCGCTGGGATTCGAACCCAGGACCCATACATTAAAAGTGTATTGCTCTACCAACTGAGCTACGGAATCGATTAAGTTTTCTTTATTGTTGATTACTTAACAGACTGCAAAGGTAGGAAAGTTTTTTTGATATACAACATAAATCAGAAATATATCTGTTGACTTGTAATGAACTCGAGTTTAACTTATTGTTTATTAGTTCCATAACTTGTAAAATAAAATGAAAATAAATTTGAGTTGGGTATTGGAAATTGACTGGGTAATTTAAATCAATAAATTTTGTTAAATTTTGCTTATTTTTTAATTGTCAAAATATAAATAAACAATCCCTTCATTATTAAGTTATTTAAAGGCTATTTAACTATAATAACTAAATAATGAAAATAGGAATAATTGGTGCAGGTTTAGCTGGTTTGTCGTGTGCAGTGTATTTGAAAAAGAATGGTGTGGAGGATATTACCATTTTTGAATCCTCAGACCAAGTTGGAGGCAAATTACGAACTGATATTGTTGGTAACTATCAGTTAGATAGAGGTTTTCAAGTATTGTTGCCATCTTACCCAGAAACCAAAGCTTTGCTTGATTATTCAAAATTGGAATTGCAATATTTTGAAAAAGGCTCTATCATTTTTAATGGCTCCAAGGTTATTCCATTTTTTGATCCAGCAAATGGTTTAATTCCACTTATAAAAACGGTACTTAACGGACCTGGTTCCTTGATTGACAAGCTAAAACTTCTGAAATTAAAAAATACACTTAGTAATTTAACTGTTGACGAAATTTTTAGTAATCCCCAAAAAATGTCATCAATTAGCTATTTAAAACAATTAGGTTTTAGTACTAAAATAATTAATGAGTTTTGGTTGCCATTTTATCAAGGCGTATTTCTTGAAAATGATTTAACAACCGATTTTAAAATGCTTCAGTTTACATTTAAAATGTTTTCTGACAAAGGTGCAGCTGTACCTAAACTCGGTATGCAAGCTATTCCAAACCAATTGGCAGCAACCATCGGTTTAGATAAAATTAAACTCAATGATTCAGTTTTACATTTTGATAATAAATCAATTACAAGCACTGACGGTACTGTTCATACTTTTGATAAAGTAGTGTTGGCTTGTAATTTAAATCAACATATTACTTACCATAGTGTTACAAATATCTATTTTGAAGCTGCAAGTTTACCTATTAATTCAAAAAACGTAATGCTCAATGCAAACGAAAATAGACTTGTTAATAATGTTGTTTTTATAAGTAATATTGCCTCAAATTATGCTAAATCAGGCAAATATTTAATTTCAGTTTCTGCAAACGGAATTCATCATGATTTGGGTTTGATAATCAAAGATTTAAATCAAATGTTTGGTTCTCAGGTAAATAATTGGAATTTGGTAAAAACATACATAATTAAAGAAGCTTTACCACTTGTAGATTTAGCACAAAAACCTCAAATTGTTAATAAGCAAGGTGTTTATTGTTGTAGCGATTTTTTAATTCAAGGTTCAATTAACGGAGCAATAAAATCGGGAAGGTTAGCCGCTGAGCAAATTTTGAATTGTAGAGCCCGCTCTTCGACATCTTCCCTTAAAAATTAACAACAAAAGCTAGTATAACGTGCTCATCGGATTTTTAATCCTTAATAGTAGCAAATGGTTTTATTAACAACTGTTTATGTGGATTGCAAATCCACAGATAAGGATTCGAGATTGCAAATCTCGAATAGCCACAGTATCTTGCGGTTGTGTAAGTAGTTAGGGAAGAACTCGAGGAGCGGGTTCCTCCTCAGCATTTTACGATATCAATTCAAGTGAATGGGATTTTTTATGTCATTATTCAGATTGGAGTAAGATATAAAATATAGTGGCTTGTTGGTCATAAGACCAACAAGGGCAGCGGCAGTGCAGAACACTGTCTCGTCCTAAAAAATGTTTACAGATTTGATTAATAATCCTGATATAAATTTACACTAATTTTCTTAATCCTAAAAAGGATTTACAATTAAAATTTATCCTAAAATAGCTTTACATTTGTATTG